>NZ_JBHWFF010000009.1:0-24989 GCF_042733785.1 Streptomyces sp. NPDC059695
GTGGGCGCGCCCGCGGGGCCCGGGTGGGGACAATGGGCGCCGGGGGGCGGGACGGGTGGGCACACGGGACGGCGCCCTCTCGCGGCGCCTCCGCGTTCCGCGCCTGGACCCGCAACACCGGGTGCCGTCACCGGCGGTGCGGGTTCAGGCTCAGCAGCCTCTGGCGCCGGCAAGGGCGCCGTTCCGTTGTGCCCACCCGTTCCGCCCCAGCGGAACGATTGCCCACAACGGTGGGGCGCAGCCCACAACGGCGGTCCGTGGCCGGGTCATGGGATGTGGCGGTGGACGTTCTGCTCGGTCGACGGGCCCGGGGTCGCGTCCGCGATCCAGGGGCCGTCGCCGCTCGGATCGACGACGCCCGCCTCCAGCCAGGTGTAGCGCCCCGCGAGGACGCCGTCGACGATCCGCCGGTCCAGGTCGTCCGTGTTCGACCAGAGGCGGCCGAAGAGCTCCTCGATCCGGAGCCGCGCCTGGTGGCAGAAGGCGTCCGCGAGCCGGTGGGCCTCCGCCCCGTGCTCCCCCGTGGTGCGCAGGAGTTCGGCCCGCACGCAGGCCGCGCTCATCGCGAAGAGCTCCGCCCCGATGTCGACGATGCGCCCGAGGAACGCCTGCTTGAGCTCCATGCGCCCCTGCCAGCGGGACATCCCGTAGAAGGTGGAGCGGGCCAGCTTGCGGGAGGTCCGCTCGATGTAGCGGAGGTGTCCGGCGAGGGCGCCGAACTCCCCGTACGCCCCGGGGAGCTGTCCGGCGCCGGTGACGAGCCCCGGCAGCCAGCGGGCGTAGAAGCCGCCGGCCCGGGCGCCCGCGCGCGCCTTGTCGCCGAGGGACTTCTCGGGGTCGATGAGGTCTCCGGCGACGGAGAGGTGGGCGTCGACGGCCTCGCGGGCGATCAGCAGGTGCATGATCTCGGTCGAGCCCTCGAAGATCCGGTTGATCCGCAGGTCGCGCAGGAGCTGTTCGGCGGGGACGGCCCGCTCGCCGCGGGCGGCGAGCGAGTCGGCGGTCTCGTAGCCGCGCCCGCCGCGGATCTGGACGAGCTCGTCGGCGATCAGCCAGGCCTTCTCGGAGGCGTACAGCTTGGCGAGGGCGGCCTCGATGCGGATGTCGTTGCGGTCCTCGTCGGCCATCTGGGACGCGAGGTCGACGACGGCCTCCAGGGCGAAGGCGGTGGCGGCGATGAAGGAGATCTTGGTGCCGACTGCCTCGTGCCGGGCGACGGGCCTGCCCCACTGCTCGCGCTCCGCCGACCACTCCCGGGCGATCTTCAGGCACCACTTGGCGGCGCCCGCGCAGGCGGCGGGGAGGGAGAGCCGTCCGGTGTTGAGGGTGGTGAGGGCGATCTTGAGTCCGGCGCCCTCGGGGCCGATGCGGTGCGCGGCCGGGACCCGGACGCGGTGGAAGCGGGTGACGCCGTTCTCCAGGCCGCGCAGGCCCATGAAGGCGTTGCGGTGCTCGACGGTGATGCCGGGCGCGTCGGCCTCGACGACGAAGGCGGTGATGCCGCCGCGGTGCCCCTCGGAGGCGGGGACGCGGGCCATGACGACGAGGAGGTCGGCGACGACGCCGTTCGTCGTCCAGAGCTTCACGCCGTCGAGGACGTACGCGTCGCCGTCCGGCACGGCGCTGGTGGCGAGCCGGGCCGGGTCGGAGCCGACGTCGGGCTCGGTGAGCAGGAAGGCCGAGAGGTCGGTGCGGGCCAGCCGGGGCAGGAAGGCGTCCTTCTGCTCCTGGGTGCCGAAGAGCTTCAGGGGCTGCGGTACGCCGATCGACTGATGCGCGGAGAGCAGGGCGCCGACGGCGGGGCTCGCGGAGCCGACGAGGGCGAGGGCGCGGTTGTAGTACAGCTGGGTGAGGCCGAGCCCGCCGTACGCCGGGTCGATCTTCATCCCGAGCGCGCCGATCTCCTTGAGTCCGGTGATCGTCTCGTCGGGGATGCGGGCCTCGCGCTCGATGCGTGCGCCGTCGATCCGGGTCTCGCAGAAGTCCCGGAGGACGGCGAGGAAGGCCTCGCCGCGGCGGACGTCCTCGGCGGCGGGGAGCGGGTGCGGATGGACGAGGTCGAGGCGGAAACGGCCGAGGAACAGCTCCTTGGCGAAGCTGGGTCTGTGCCAGTCCCGCTCGCGCGCGGCCTCGGCGACCTGCCGGGCCTCGCGCTCGGTGACCTTGGGCCGCTGGGCGGGTGCGGACATGGACACCTCCTTGGGCTTCCTGTCCGTCGTACCCGATTCCGGCGGGTCCGGAAAGAGGAGGGGATTCCTCCGGGTACGTCCTCCAGATGAGACGCCCCGCCCCGCCGGCGGGGCCCGCGCGTAGGGTCCGCGGCATGTCTCAGCCGATCAAGCTCATCGTCCTCGTCGCCACGCTGCCCGGCAGGGGCGGGGAACAGCTCGCCGCCTTCGAGGCGCTCGCCCCCCTGGTGCGGGCCGAGGAGGGCTGCCTGCAGTACGACCTCCACCGGGTGGCCGACGACCCCGACCGTTTCGCGCTGGTCGAGCGCTGGGCCTCGACCGAGGCCCTCGCCGCGCACGACGCCGCCCCGCACATGGTCGCGGCCGGCGCCGCGCACCGGGCCTTCCGCGCGGGCCCGGCGGAGGTCGTCCGCCTCGTGGACGCGCCGGTGGAGGCTCCCCGCGCGTAGGGGTGGCCGTCCCGGCATGCGAGAAGGCGGCCCGAGCCCCCGCACAGTGGGCTCGGACCGCCTGGTCTCGGTGGGGCGTGCGCCTTACAGCGCGAGGCCCGTCAGGACGAGCACGCGCTCGTAGGTGTAGTCGTCCATCGCGTACTTGACGCCCTCGCGGCCCACGCCGGAGCGCTTGGCGCCGCCGTACGGCATCTGGTCGGCACGGTACGAGGGGACGTCGCCGACGATCACGCCGCCGACCTCCAGCGCGCGGTGGGCGCGGAAGGCGGTCTGCAGGTCACGGGTGAAGACGCCGGCCTGGAGGCCGAAGTCCGAGTCGTTGACCGCGGCGAAGGCCTCGGCCTCGCCGTCGACCTTGGCGATGGTCAGGACCGGGCCGAAGACCTCGGCGCGGGCCAGGGTCACGTCGGCGGGGAGGTCGGTGAGGACGGTCGGGGCGTAGGTGGCGCCCTCGCGCTTGCCGCCGGCGAGGAGCTTGGCCCCGGCCGCGACGGCCTCGTCGACCCAGGACTCGACACGCTTGGCCGCGGCCTCGTCGACGAGCGGGCCGACGTCGGTGGCGTCGTCCGCCGGGTCGCCGGTGACCTGCGCCTCGACGGCGGCGACGATCTTCGGCACCAGGCGGTCGTAGACCGAGGCGTCGGCGATCACGCGCTGCACGGAGATGCAGGACTGGCCGCCCTGGTAGTTGGAGAAGGTCGCGATGCGGCTCGCGGCCCAGTCCAGGTCGGCCTCGGAGGACCAGTCGGGCAGGACGACGGCGGCGGCGTTGCCGCCGAGCTCCAGGGTGCAGTGCTTGTGCGGCACCGACTGCTGGATGGCGTAGCCGACCTTGTCGGAGCCCGTGAAGGAGATGACCGGGAGGCGCTCGTCCTGGACGAGGGCGGGCATGCGGTCGTTCGGCACGGTCAGGATCGACCAGGAGCCGGCCGGCAGGTCGGTCTCGGCCAGGATCTCGCCCAGGATCAGGGAGGAGATCGGCGTCGACGGGGCCGGCTTGAGGATGATCGGGGCGCCGACGGCGATGGCCGGGGCGACCTTGTGGGCGCTGAGGTTCAGCGGGAAGTTGAACGGCGCGATGCCGAGGACGACGCCCTGCGGGATGCGGCGGGTGAGGGCGAGGCGGCCCGCGCCGCCGGCCTCGGTGTCCAGGCGCTGGGCCTCGCCGGCGTTCCAGCGGCGGGCCTCCTCGGCGGCGAAACGGAAGACGGAGACGGCACGGCCGACCTCGCCGCGGGCCCACTTGATGGGCTTGCCGTTCTCGGCGGAGATCAGGAGGGCGATCTCCTCGGTGCGCTCGGCGAGCCGCTTCGACACGTGGTCGAGGGCGGCGGCGCGGACGTGCGCCGGGGTCGCGGCGAACTCGTCGACGACGGCGTGCGCGGCGGCGACGGCCTCCTCGACCTGGGCCTCGGTGGGCACGCTGACCTTGCCGACCAGACGTCCGTCGTACGAGTTCGTGACGTCGAAGGTGGCGTCGCCGGTGGCCTCACGGCCGGCGAGCCAGAAGGCGTGGGTGGTCGTCATTGCGTCCCGGCCCTTTCCGTTTCGGGGTGCGAGCGATTGCTCTGGTGACACCGTAGGGCCGGGACGGCGGGCTGGGGCTTGTCCGGTATGGAGTAGTGGGGGTGGCGGCTCTGTCCGCTTCGGCCGAAGAGCTCCGTCGCGCGGCGGATCACCGCCGTCGCTCGGTCGAGACGATGAGACAGACGCCGCCGACGACGATCGCGCCGCCGAGGAGGATCGGCCAGGTCAGGGCCTCGTCGAGGACGAGGGCGCCGAGGAGGACGGCGACGACCGGGTTCACGTACGCGTAGGTGGCGGCGAGGGAGACCGGGGCGGTCTGGAGGAGCCAGGCGTACGCGGTGAAGGCGACGAGCGAGCCGAAGACGACGAGGTACGCGAGGGCCGCCCAGGAGCGTCCGGAGACGGCGCCCAGGTCGAGGCCGTGGTGCTCGCCGCGCACGAGGCCCACGCCGAGCGCGGCGAGGCCGCCGGCCAGCATCTCGTACGCGCTCGCCGTGAAGGGGTTGGCCGGCAGGGTGAGCCGGGCGGAGGAGACGGAGCCCGCGGACCACAGCAGGGCCGCGACGAGGACGAGGACGACGCCGCCGATCTTCACCTCGCCGCTGAGGCCCGGGACGGTGAGGACGCCGAGGCCCGCGAAGCCGAGCAGGACGCCGCCGAAGGCGCCGGCGCCGGGGCGGTCGCCGAGGAGCGTGCGGAGCAGGACGACCCAGACGGGGACGGCGGCCACGAGGAGCGCGGCGAGGCCGGAGGGTATGGAGGTCTCGGCGAGGACGACGAGGCCGTTGCCGCCGAGGATGAGGAGCAGGCCGACGAGGGCGGCGGAGCCGAGCTCCCGGCGGGTGACCCTGAGGGCGGCGGGGCCCTGCCGCCAGGCGACGATCGCGGCGAGGAGCAGGCCGGCGGTGACGAAGCGGGCGCCGCCGGAGAGGAACGGCGGGAGGGTCTCGACGACGATCCGGATGCCGAGGTACGTGGACCCCCACACGACGTACACGATGCCGAGCGCGGCCCAGACGGCGCCGGTGATCCGGCGGGCCGGTGCGGAGGGAGCGGCGGGGGCGGGGGTACGGAGTCCGGGGGCGGCCGGGTGCGTCTCGGGGGCCGGGTCGACGGCAGGGCTTGTCATGAGCAGGAGATTAGGGAGTGCGGACCCGGACGACCAACAGAATTGCCCGGATCCGGGCAGGCTCAGCGGATTTCGGACGACATCCGAGCTCTGGGAAGGCGCGCGGAGGGGTGGGAGGATGACCGGGACCGTACGACCCCAGGGGGAAATTCATGATCCTTTACGTACTGATCGGAGTCCTGGCGCTCGCCGTCGCCGGCTGCGCCTGCGTGGTGTGGGCGTCCCGCGGCGGCCCCCGCTGGGTCCGGGCCATCGCCACGGTGACCCTGCTGGGCGGCGAAGCGGTCCGCGCCGAACGGCGCCGGAGCAGGCGGTGGGGGAACGGCAACAACTCCGGCGGCGGCTCCGACTAGGCCGTTCCTTTCGGATCAGTCCGGAGCCCGGAAAGATCCGAAAGAGACGGCCCAGAGCCCCCGCCCCTCCGCGTCCGACGCGCTACTCCGCGCCCTCGCCCGTCGCCTTCAGGGCCAGCCACAGCTCCATCCGGACGTCCGGATCGTCCAGGGAACGGCCGAGGATCTCCTCCACCCGTCGCATCCGGTACCGCAGCGTGTGCCGGTGGACCCCCAGGTCCGCCGCCGCCGCGTCCCACTGGCCGTGCCGGGAGAGCCAGGCGCGCAGCGAGGCCACCAGGTCGCCGCGGCCGGTCGCGTCGTGCTCCCGCAGCGCCCGGAGCATCCCGTCGGCGAAGGCGCGGACGGCGTCGTCCGCGAGGAGCGGAAGCACCGAGCCCGCCGCCAGGTCCTCGTGCTCGACGAGGGCCCTGCCCCGGCGCCGGGCGACCGAGAGCGCCTGCTCGGCCTGCTTGTACGCGGCGGCCGCGCCGCTCGGACCCGCCGGGGCGGAGAGGCCCACGACGACACCCGCGTCCTCCGCCTCCCGCTCCGCGTACCCCTCGCAGGCGCCGACGACAGCGCCCCCGTCGCCGGCCAGGACGACGAGCCGCTGCGCGCTCTCGGCGACGGCCAGCACCGCCTCGCCCGCACGGGCGGCGGCCGCCTCCAGGGCCTCGGCGAGCACCGGGAGCGGCGGTTCGCCGGCCGTGTCCCCCCCGGCGGGCTCGGCGACGAGCAGCCGGTAGGGCGCGTCGAGCAGCTCTCCGTACAGGTCTCCGGCCACCGCGCGGGCGGCCTCCGGCTGACCGGCGAGCATGAGGCGCAGCACCGCGGCGCCGAGCCGCTGCTCCGCGGCCTGGAGCGAGCGGGAACGTTCCGTCGTGAGGGTGAGCAGGGCGATCGCCGAGTGGACGGCGTACCGCTCGGCCGTGCCGAGCGGAGCGCCCGTGCCGACGGCGAGGGCACCGCGGACCCGGCGGCCGGTGCCGAGCGACTGGAGCTCGACCCGGTCGTCCGTACCGCCGACGACGGCGCTGGCGGGCGCGGGCCGCTCCCGCAGCCGCTCCACGTCGGGGGTGAGGCGGGCGGCCCGGCGGGCCGCCCACTCGGGTGAGACGGCGACCACGGCGCCGGAGGCGTCGTACAGCGCGGCCCAGCCGTCGACGTGGGCGGCGAGCCGCGCGACGACGGCCTCGGGGCCCTCGGCGAGCGCGGCGCGGGTCAGCTCGCGCTGGGCCTCGAAGCCGGCGGTGACGGCCCGGTACTGGTCGGCGGAGATGGCGGCCGACACGGCCTTGCTGATCGCGAGGAACGGCGTGCGGCGCGGCACTTCGAGCAGCGGCAGATGCTCCTCGCGGGCCGCGTCGAGCAGGGCGCTCGGGATCTCCTCGTAGTTGACGCCCACGGCGAACCCGAGCCCGACGACCCCGGCGCCGAGCAGCCGCCGCACGTAGCGGCGCATCGCCTCCAGGTCCTCCGCGTCGAGGGTGAGCGCGGTGGTGAGGAGGAGCTCGCCGCCCTCCATGTACGGCACGGGGTCGGCGAGCTCACTGACGTGCGCCCAGCGGACGGGGGTGTCGAGGCGGTCCTCACCGGCGCGGACGATGAGCTTGAGGGCGGAGTGCTGCACGAGCGAGGCGAGGGTGGGCGGCATTGGGGACCGTCGGACCTTTGAGCGGGGACCGCACGCGGGGGGAGCCGTGCACGGCCGGGGGAGGCGCCGCTCAGCCGAGCGGCGCCCCCGATTGTGCCAGCCCCACCGGGAGCCCGCTCAGCCGCGCGAGCCGTGGGACGGGTCGGGCGCGGGGCGGGCGGGTGCCGGGCGGCCGGGTCAGCCGCGGAGGTCGACCAGGACCGGTGGGGTGTGCGTGCCCTGGGCCGTCGTCAGGGACACGACGGCGTGGCCGGGCGGCACGGCGTGCGCGAGGTCGGAGGCGGACCACCGCTCGCGCTCCACCTTCCGGGTCGTGACGGCGTCCGTGGTGACGGCCTTGCCGGTGACCTTCTTGCGCAGGGCGTGGATGAAGCGGGTCATCGGCTGGTCGGCGAAGACCGTGTGGTGGGCCACCTCGGTGGTCTCCACCCACTCCTTGCCCCAGGTCTCGGCGAACCCCCGGCCGTCCCAGGTCGTGATGCCGGAGAGCGCCACCCGGCAGCCGACGGCGCCGAGCAGCGGGCCGTGCAGGGACTCGGGGACCTCGCCGAGGGTGCGGAGCCCCAGCACGACACCCGCGTGGTGGGGGCGCAGCCGCTGGAGGGAGCGGACGGTGCCCGGGGTGATCGCCCCGGTGGCGTCGTCGAGGACGAGGGCGACGAAGTGCTCGCGCTGCGCGCCCGTGCGGGCCGCCGTCATGAACTGGGCGAGGACCAGCCGGGTGAGGAGCCGCGAGGCCTCCTCGTGGCCGCGCTCGGGCAGCTTGATCCGCACGCGGAGCGGGTGGTGCGCGACGGACTTCAGCGAGAAGGGCCGTACCTCGCTCCCGTCGGCGCCGAAGAACTCGGCGAACGCCGGCCGGTCGAGGAGCGAGAGCCGGTCCGCGAGGACCGGCCCCGCGTCGGCGGCGGTGCCGGCCTGCCGGATCCGGGCCTCCAGCTCACGGCGCATGGCCGCGGCGTCGGCGGGGAGCCGTTCGAGGAGGGCCGTCAGCGTCTCGGGGCCCGCTTCGAGGAGCTCGCGGAGCACCGGCACGGACGGGAAGCGGCCGTGGGCCGCCCGGTAGGGGCCGATGAGCTGGGCGAGGACGGTGGCGGCGCGCCGGGCGTCGAGCTGCTCGACGTCGCCCGCCAGGCCCTCCGCGAGCAGCGCGGCCGCCTCGTCGGGGTCGCCGAGGCCGGCGTACAGGTCGAGGTCGTACGGGGAGGCGGGGTCGCCCGGGCGGACCACGACGTCGTACGCCGCGTCCGGGCCGAGCGGCGCGTCGGCCGTGCCCACGGCGACGACCGCGCAGCCGCCGGTGAGGGCCCGCAGGGTGAGCGACTCGACGACCGGGCCGGTCAGACGGGTGGTCTTGCCCGCGCCGGAGGGGCCGACGACCAGCAGGGAGGTGGCGAGCGCGGCCGGTTCGAGGGCGAGGCCGACGCCCCGGTAGGCGGCCGGGTTCCGCTCCTCGGCCGCGCAGCGGCCGATGCGGACCTGGCCGAGGAGGAGGTCGTGGGTGGCGGCGCGGCCGGGCAGGTCGCGGTCTCCGGAGGGGTGCGCCCCGGCCGCGGCGCCCTGCCGGAGCACGGTGTCCGCGACGGAGGCGAGGCCGCCCGCACGCGTCCGTGCGCGCTCCAGGTCGCGGCGGACCCGGACGCAGTCGACGTCGTTCATGCGTCCGGCCAGCAGCTCGGCGGCGAGCAGGTCCGCCGCCGGCCGCTCCCCGGCCGCGCGCAGCTCGGGCCAGTGCGAGAGGGGTACGGGCGCCGCCGGGTCGAGGGGCGGCGGGGTGCCGTCCGCCGGGGCGGCGGCGCGGGCCTTGAGCCACCCGCGGACCAGGGCGGGCCAGTCGCCGAGGCGCGCGAAGGGCCACAGGACCGCGGCCGTGATCAGCGCGTACAGGGTGTAGACGAGGACCGGCGAGGCGAGGACGTCGTATCCGCCGCCGAGGAGCACCACGAGGGAGAGCAGCGGGCCGACGACCGGCAGCGCGTCCCAGCCGACGCCGGGGAAGGCGTCCGGCCAGACGAACGTCAGGGCGATCAGCGCGGCGGCCGCGGTGGACGCCGCGCGCACGGGCGGCCGGCGGTCGGCCAGGAGGTGCCGGGCGAGTTCGGCCCAGGCGCCGAGGCGGGCCATCGCGTAGAGGAGGACGGCGAAGAAGACCCCGTCGTAGACGACGTGGGCCTCGCCGCCGTGCCAGTCGCGGGGCGAGGTCCCTCCGGCGTACCACCAGTCGGCGGGGGTGAAGGTGGCGAGCGGGATCCACTGGTAGGGGACCGCGCCGCGGCGCCAGGCCGACCAGAGGAGCAGCCCCACGACGAGCGGGATCAGCAGCCCGGCGACGGTGACGGGCGCGAGCTTCCGCGCCTCCCGGGGCGGGGGGGGCGGGACGTGCCGGAAGCGCCAGATCCCGGGCGCGGCCTCGGGCCGCGGGGCGTCGAGCCAGGCGACGACGGGCGGGGCGGGCGCCGCGGGCGCGGTCGTCGGCCGGGGCGGCACCGACGGCGGCACCGACGGCGGAGCCGGTACGTGAGGGGTGGCTCCGGGGGGCCCGGAAGCGCGGTCGGGGTGGGCGCCCCGGTCGCCGGGGCCGGCGCCCCGCACGTCGTGGGACCCGGCGCGGCCGTCGGTCGGCGGCGCCGTCGGGCGCGGGACCGCGCCCCCCCTGGTGTCGCGTGACTCGTACGTGCCGTCGGTCTCCATGAACCCCTGCCCCCTGACCAGCCAGGTCGCCGCGTCTGTGCCACCGTCAATCTAGTGGGCCGCGGGCCGCCGGGAGGGGATTCGACCACCCGTGCGGCCGAACCGTCTCAGGCCCGTCCTGACGCGGTCCGCGCGGCGGAGGCGGAGGCGTCATGTCCATCCCGGACAACGACACACCCGTCACCACTCCCGATCGGCGCATGCCTCCGCCCCTCCCCCGCGCCTAGCCTGCGGAGGAAACCCGCAAGTGCGTCCAGAACACCCCCAGGAGCCCCGCATGAACGCTGTCCCGCAGGAGCGGCGCATCGTCACCGCCATCCCCGGTCCGAAGTCGCAGGAGCTTCAGGCCCGCCGTCTCGACACGGTCGCCGGTGGCGTCGGCTCCACGCTGCCCGTCTTCACCGCGCGGGCCGGCGGCGGCATCATCGAGGACGTCGACGGCAACCGCCTGATCGACTTCGGCTCCGGCATCGCCGTGACGTCGGTCGGCGCGTCCGCCGAGGCCGTCGTGCGCCGCGCCGCCGCGCAGCTCCAGGACTTCACCCACACCTGTTTCATGGTGACGCCGTACGAGGGTTACGTGGAGGTCTGCGAGGCCCTCGCCGAGCTGACCCCGGGCGACCACGCCAAGAAGTCCGCGCTGTTCAACTCCGGCGCCGAGGCCGTCGAGAACGCGGTGAAGATCGCCCGCTCGTACACCAAGCGCCAGGCCGTCGTCGTCTTCGACCACGGCTACCACGGCCGTACGAACCTGACCATGGGCATGACGGCGAAGAACATGCCGTACAAGCAGGGCTTCGGTCCGTTCGCCCCCGAGGTCTACCGCGTGCCCGTGGCCTACGGCTACCGCTGGCCCACCGGTGCCGAGAACTGCGGCCCCGAGGCCGCCGCCCAGGCGATCGACAACATCACCAAGCAGATCGGCGCCGAGAACGTCGCCGCGATCGTCATCGAGCCGGTCCTCGGCGAGGGCGGCTTCATCGAGCCGGCCAAGGGCTTCCTGCCGGCGATCGTGAAGTTCGCCAACGACAACGGCATCGTCTTCGTCGCGGACGAGATCCAGGCCGGCTTCTGCCGTACCGGCCAGTGGTTCGCCTGCGAGGACGAGGGCATCGTCCCGGACCTCATCACCACCGCCAAGGGCATCGCGGGCGGTCTGCCGCTCGCCGCCGTCACCGGCCGCGCCGAGATCATGGACTCCGTCCACGGCGGCGGCCTGGGCGGCACCTACGGCGGCAACCCGGTGGCCTGCGCCGGTGCGCTCGGCGCCATCGAGACGATGAAGGAGCTCGACCTCAACGGCAAGGCCAAGCGCATCGAGGAGGTCATGAAGGCCCGCCTCACCGCCATGCAGGAGAAGTTCCCGGTCATCGGTGACATCCGCGGCCGCGGCGCCATGATCGCCATCGAGCTCGTGAAGGACCCGGCCACCAAGGCGCCGCACGCCGAGGCCGCCGCCGCCCTTGCCAAGTACTGCCACAACGAGGGCGTGCTCGTCCTCACCTGCGGCACCTACGGCAACGTGCTGCGCTTCCTCCCGCCGCTGGTCATCGGCGAGGACCTGCTGAACGAGGGTCTGGACGTCATCGAGGCCGCGCTCGCGCAGATCTGATCCGGTCACGGGCCGGACAGCGGGCCGGATCACGGTGCGGATCGCGGTTCCAATCGCCGATCTGACACTCCGTGTGAAGACTCTGTGGGGGGCCGATGGTGGGATACGTTTCCCGCTGTCGGCCCCCCTTTCCGTGACGTACGGTTTCCGCAGATGAGAGAAACACCCCGGGCGGAGCTCCCCCAGCACCGCCCACACCGTGCCTTCGCGCACACCACCGGGGCCTCGTGCCCCGGAACTCCTCACCGATCGGATGGCCGCCCGCCCCACACCCCCCGGGGCGCGCGGCAGCCCGATCCCTTCGGCCGCCCTGGAACCACCCCCCCTGTTCCAGGGCGGCCGGCTCTCTTCTCGGCGCTCGTCGCCCTCGCCGTCGTGACCTGGCAGGTGCTCGTCCACGGCCCCTTGGCCAGGCTCGACGAGCGGGTGTCCCGGTCCCTGGTGGACACGGTCCCCCGGCACCTGAGCGAACTCGCCTCCGACCTCGGCGACATGACGGTCGCCCTCCCGGTGCTCGCCTGCGCGATGGCGTACGCGGTGTGGCGCGGCCGCCGCGCCGCCGCGCTCCACGCCGGCCTCGCGATGGCGGCCGTCCCCCTCCTGGTGGTCCCCCTGAAGGAGTGGACCGCCCGCCCCGGCCCGCTGGAGCCCTGGGCCCAGGGCTACTACCCCTCGGGTCACACGGCCACCGCGGCGGTCGCGTACTTCGGTGCGGCGTTCCTGGTCTCGAACCGGCTGGTCCCCGTCGCCGCCGTGCTGACGGCGGTGACGGGGACCGGCCTGGTGCTGCGGGGCTTCCACTGGCCGCTGGACGTGTTCTCCAGCCTCTGCCTGTCGTTCCTCGTGCTGGCCGTCAGTTCCAGGTGTACGCGTCGAAGTTCTTCGAGAACTGCCACTGGTTGTAGCGGTCCCAGTTGACCGACCAGGTCATCAGGCCGCGCAGGGACGGCCAGGTGCCGTGGGTCTGGTAGCTGCCGCAGTTCGTCTTCTTCGTGAGGCAGTCCAGGGCCTTGTTCACCTCGGCCGGGGCGGTGTGGCCGTTGCCCGCCTGGGTGGAGGCGGGGAGGCCGATGGCGACCTGCTCGGGGCGGAGGGCCGGGAAGAAGCGGTCCGTGTTGCCGGCGACCGGGAAGCCCGTGAGGAGCATGTCGGTCATGGCGATGTGGAAGTCGGCGCCGCCCATCGAGTGGTACTGGTTGTCGAGGCCCATGATGGAGCCCGAGTTGTAGTCCTGGACGTGGAGCAGGGTCAGGTCGTCGCGCAGGGCGTGGATGACCGGCAGGTAGGCGCCGGCGCGCGGGTCCTGGCCGCCCCAGGGACCGGAGCCGTAGTACTGGTAGCCGAGCTGGACGAAGAAGGTCTCGGGGGCCATCGTCAGGACGAAGTTCGCGCCGTACTTGGCCTTGAGGGTCTTCACCGCCTGGATCAGGTTGACGACGACCGGGCTGGTCGGGTTCCGGAAGTCGGTGTCGCCGGTCTGGAGCGAGAGCGAGTGGCCCTCGAAGTCGATGTCGAGGCCGTCGAGGCCGTACTCGTCGATGATCTTCGAGACGGAGGAGACGAAGGTGTCGCGGGCCGTGGTGGTGGCGAGCTGCACCTGGCCGTTCTGGCCGCCGATGGAGATGAGGACCTTCTTGCCGGCGGCCTGCTTGGCCTTGATCGCGGCCTTGAACTCGGCGGGGGACTCGACGCCGGGGCACTCGGTCGCCGGGCAGAGGCTGAAGCGGATGTCGCCGGAGGTCACCGAGGTCGGTTCGCCGAAGGCGAGGTCGATGACGTCCCAGGAGTCGGGGACGTCGGCCATGCGCGTGTAGCCGGAGCCGTTGGCGAAGCTCGCGTGGAGGTAGCCGACGAGGGCGTGCGCGGGGAGGCCGCCCCCGCCCCCGCCGCCGCCGGAGGTCGTGGTCGCGGTGACCGCGCCGGACTTCGGGGATTCGCCGGCGCTGTTCACGGCGGTGACCGTGAAGGTGTACGGGGTGGAGGCGGTGAGACCGGAGACGGTGGCCGAGGGGGCGGTGACCGTCTGGACCCTGGTGGCCCCCTGGTAGACGTGGTACGAGGTGGCTCCGGAGACCGCCGTCCAGGTGAGCGGCACCGTGGTGGAGGTCGGGGAGCCCGCCGTGAGGCCGGTGGGGGCGGCCGGGAGCTGGACCGGGTCACCGCCGGGGCCGTACAGGGAGAGGTCGTCGGCCTGGTAGGCGGGGGTGCCGTACCAGCCGTGGGTGTAGATCGTGACCGAGGTGGTCGAGGCGCCCGTGGTGAACGAGGTGGTGAGCTTCTGCCAGTCGGGGGCGGAGCCCGTCCACGTGGAGACGTCGGTGGTGCCGGTGCCCGAGGCGCCGAGGTAGACGTAGCTGCCGCGCACCCAGCCGCTCAGCGTGTAGCTGGAGTTGGGCTTCACCGTCACGGTCTGGGAGCACTTGGCGTTGTCGCTGCCGGCGGGGGTGGCCTGGAGCGCCTTCGTCCCGCCGTGCACGGGTGACGCGACGACGGCGCCGCTGCCCGCCGTGCAGGTCCAGCCGTCGAGGCCGGCCTCGAAGCCGCCGTTGCGGGCGAGTTCGGTGTCGGCGGCCTGGGCCGCCGGGGTGAGTGCGAGGAGCCCGCCGGCGGCGAGGGAGCCCGCCAACAGCAGGGTGAGGGGTCTGGTGCGGTCCACAACTGCCTCCGGGGGTGGGGGAATCGAGGTGGAGCGCGCCACAGCATGGTCCAGACCAATCGAGTGGTCAAGACCTCTGCACGGCCCGGAGCTCCGCTCAGCCCCCGCCCGGCCCCCTCCCCTCCCTGGCCAGCCGGCCCGCCGCCTCGTGCATCGCCAGCTCCAGGAGGGAGGCGTCGGTGAGCGTGCCCAGGCCGTCCGGCGCCACCAGCCAGCGGGCGGCGCCGGTCGCCCGCCCCGGGTACGGGACGACGATCCAGGTGCCGGGGCCCGCGCCGCGCACCCCGGTGCCGAGCCAGCGGGCGGCGGTTCCCGGCGGGACGAAGAAGCCCGTCCGGGCCTCGCCGAAGTCGGCCAGGACCGGGCCCGGCCGGTCCACCAGGCGGGTCAGCACATCGAGCGTGGGATGCCCGAGCTCCCCGGGCAGGATCAGGACGTCCCAGCGCCGGCCGGCGGGCAGCAGCGCGACCCCGTGGGGGTTGCGCTCCCACTCCCACCGGCAGGCCTCGGGATCCGGTGCGACCGCGGCCAGCCATTCCACCGCGGCCCTGACGCCAGAAGCCCCCGTACCGGTCATCGCGACGATCTCCTCTCCGTGTGGACTCGGTGTCCACACGGAGAGAGCGGGTACGGGGGCTTCTCTTACGCGACTTCGCCTACTCGCCGGTCGTGATCTGCGTCACACGGACCTGCGTCAGCTGTCGAAGCCGAGGCCGAGCCGGTCCATGGCCTTCAGCCACAGGTTGCGCCGCCCGCCGTTCTCGTCGGCGCGGGCGAGCGACCACTTGGTGATGCCGATGCCGGCCCAGGCGACCGGCTCGGGCGGGAACGGCAGCGGCTTGGAGCGGACCATCTCCAGGTCGGTGCGCTCGGTGCGCTCCCCCGCGAGCAGGTCGAGCATCACGTCGCCGCCGAAGCGCGTGGCTCCGACGCCGAGGCCGGTGAACCCGGCCGCGTACGCCACCTTCCCCTGGTGCGCCGTGCCGAAGAAGGCCGAGAAGCGCGAGCAGGTGTCGATCGCGCCGCCCCAGGCGTGGCTGAAGCGGAGCCCCTCCAGCTGCGGGAAGCAGCGGAAGAAGTGCTCGGCGAGCTTGAGGTACGTCTCCGGGCGGTGGTCCATCTCGGCGCTGACCTTGCCGCCGAACGGGTAGATCGCGTCGTAGCCGCCCCACAGGATGCGGTGGTCCTCGGTGATCCGGAAGTAGTGGAACTGGTTCGCGGAGTCGCCGAGGCCCTGGCGGTTCTTCCAGCCGATCGAGGCGAGCTGCTCCGGGCTGAGCGGCTCGGTCATCAGGGCGTAGTCGTAGACCGGGACGGTGTACGCCCGGACGCGCTTGACCAGCGACGGGAAGACGTTGGTGCCGAGCGCGACCCGGCCGGCGACGACCTTGCCGTACGGCGTGCGGACGCCCATCCCGGCGCCGACCGACACCAGCTGCGTGCCGGGGGTGTTCTCGTAGATCCGGACGCCCAGGTCGAGGCAGGCCCGCTTCAGGCCCCAGGCCAGCTTGGCCGGGTGGAGCATGGCGACGCCGCGCTTGTCCCACATGCCGCCGAGGAAGGTGGGCGAGTCGACCTCGGCCCGTACGGCGTCCCGGTCGAGGAGCTCGACGCCGTCCGCGAGCCCGAGCCGGTCGAGCTCCGCGTACACCTCGGCCAGTTCCTCGACCTGGTACGGCTCGGTGGCGACGTCGATCTCGCCGGTGCGCTCGAACTCGCAGTCCAGCGCGTAGCGGGCGACGGCCTCCTCGATGGCGTCGAGGTTCCGCTCGCCGAGCTCCTCCAGCTTCGGCAGCTCGCCCGGCCAGCGGGCGAGGCCGTTGCCGAAGCCGTGCGTGAGGGAGGCCGCGCAGAAGCCTCCGTTGCGGCCCGAGGCGGCCCAGCCCACCTCGCGGCCCTCGATCAGGACGACATCCGTGGAGGGGTTCCGCTCCTTGGCGAGGAGCGCCGTCCACAGTCCGCTGTATCCGCCGCCGACCACGAGGAGATCGCACGTCTCGGTGCCGGTGAGGGCGGGCAGGGCTCCGGGCTTGCCGGGGTCTTCCAGCCAGAAGGGGACGGGCTGGGCGTCGGAGAGAGATTGTGCAGCGAGACGCATGGCGACTGGGGCCATGGTTTCCAACTCCTTCGGTGCCTGAGACGGCTCTCGCTCAGGCTGTTGCTGTTTTCTTGCGCCGGTTCGTAATGATTTGCCCGGCCACGACCATCAGTACCGCGAGGACGAACATCGCGGTGCCGATGACGTTGATCTGAACGGGGGTGCCACGCTGCGCCGAGCCCCAGACGAACATGGGGAAGGTGACGGTGGAGCCCGCGTTGAAGTTGGTGATGATGAAGTCGTCGAACGAGAGCGCGAAGGCGAGCAGGGCGCCGGCGGCGATGCCGGGCGCGGCGATCGGCAGCGTGACGCGCAGGAAGGTCTGCGTCGGACCCGCGTAGAGGTCGCGCGCGGCCTCCTCCAGGCGCGGGTCCATCGACATGACCCGGGCCTTGACCGCCGTCACGACGAACGAGAGGCAGAACATGATGTGGGCGATCAGGACCGTCCAGAAGCCCAGCTCGATGCCCATGTTGAGGAAGAGCGTGAGCAGCGAGGCGGCCATGACGACCTCGGGCATCGCCATCGGCAGGAAGATCAGCGAGTTGATCGCGCCGCGGGCCCGGAAGCGGTAGCGGACCAGCGCGAAGGCGATCATCGTGCCGAGCACGACCGCGCCGACCGTCGCCCAGGCGGCGAGCTGGAGCGAGAGGGAGAGGGACTCGCACATGTCGGCGACGCCGCAGGGGTCCTTCCAGGCGTCGAGCGAGAACTCCTGCCAGGAGTAGTTGAAGCGTCCCTTCGGCTTGTTGAAGGAGAACGCCATCACCACGAGGTTCGGCAGGATCATGTACGCGAGCGTCAGCAGGCCCGCGATGACGACCAGGTTGCGTCGTATCCAGCGCATCAGACCAGGTCCTCCGTTCCGGCACGGCGGATGTACACGGTGACCATGCCCAGCACGATCGCCATGAGGATGAAGGAGAGCGCGGCCGCCGTCGGGTAGTCGAGGACCCGCAGGAACTGCGACTGGATGACGTTGCCGACCATCTTGGTGTCGGTCGAGCCGAGCAGTTCGGCGTTGACGTAGTCGCCGCTCGCCGGGATGAAGGTGAGCAGGGTGCCGGAGACGACGCCGGGCATCGACAGCGGGAAGGTCACCTTGCGGAAGGTGGTGGCCGGGGAGGCGTACAGGTCCTGCGCGGCCTCGTGCAGCCGGCCGTCGATCCGCTCCAGGGAGGTGTAGAGGGGCAGGATCATGAAGGGCAGGAAGTTGTACGTCAGACCGCAGACCACCGCCATCGGGGTGGCGAGGACGCGGTCGCCCTCGGTCCAGCCGAGCCAGCTGGTGACGTCGAGGAAGTGCAGGGCGTTGAGCGCCTCGACCACCACGCTGTCGTCGGCCAGGATCGTCTTCCACGCGAGCGTGCGGATGAGGAAGCTGGTGAAGAACGGCGCGATGACCAGGACGAGCAGCAGGTTCCGCCAGCGGCCGGCCTTGAAGGCGATCAGGTACGCGAGCGGGTAGCCGAGCAGGAGGCAGAGGAGGGTCGCGGTCCCGGCGTACAGCAGGGAGCGGACGAACTGCGGCCAGTACTCCTGGAAGGCGTCCCAGTAGGTCTGGAAGTGCCAGGTGACCTCGAAGCCCTTCTCCAGCGAGCCGGTCTGCACCGAGGTGGAGGCCTGGTAGACCAGCGGCAGCGCGAAGAAGACGACCAGCCAGACGATGCCGGGCAGCAGCAGCCAGTACGGGACGAGCCGCTTGCGGGTGGAGGGCTTGCGCAGGACCGGTTCCTCCGTCGGAGGAGCGGCTTTCTCCAGGGTGGTCGTCACGAGGCGTCCTCCACCGTCTCGACGCCCGCGTCGATGTCCTGGGCGGCGTCGAGGCCGAAGGTGTGGGCGGGGTTCCAGTGCAGGACCACCTGGGCACCGGGGACGAGCCGGGTGTCCCTTTCGATGTTCTGCTCGTAGACCTGGAGCTCCGCGCCCGCCGGCGAGTTCACCACGTACTGGGTGGAGACACCGATGAAGGAGGAGTCGACGATCCGGCCGGTCACCCGGTTGCGGCCGTCGGCTATCGAGCCCGCGTCGTCGGCGTGCGCGAGCGAGATCTTCTCGGGGCGGACGCCCACGAGCACCTTGCCGCCCCGGCGGACGGCGGGGGTACAGCGGTCGCCGGGCACCTTGAGCTTGCCGCCGCCGGCCGTGACGACCACGTCGGCGCCGGTCTCGGCGACCTCGGCCTCGATCAGGTTCGAGGTGCCGAGGAAGTTGGCGACGAAGGTGGTCTGCGGGTTCTCGTACAGGTCGGCGGGGGCGCCGAGCTGCTCGACCCGGCCGCCGTTCATCACCGCGACCTGGTCGGCCATGGTCATGGCCTCCTCCTGGTCGTGGGTGACGTGCACGAACGTGATGCCGACCTCGGTCTGGATCCGCTTGAGCTCCAGCTGCATCTGGCGGCGCAGCTTGAGGTCGAGGGCGCCGAGCGGCTCGTCGAGGAGCAGCACCTGCGGGTGGTTGATGAGCGCGCGGGCCACGGCGACGCGCTGCTGCTGGCCGCCGGAGAGCTGGTGCGGCTTGTGGTGGGCCTTGTCGCCGAGTTGGACGAGCTCCAGCATGTCGTCGACCTGCTTCTTCACCGACTTGATGCCGCGGCGGCGCAGGCCGAAGGCGATGTTCTCGGAGATGTCCATGTGCGGGAAGAGCGCGTAGGACTGGAAGACGGTGTTGACCGGCCGCTTGTACGGCGGGAGGTCGGTGACGTCCTTGTCGCCGAGGAAGACGGTGCCGGTGCTCGGGTCCTCCAGGCCGGCGATCATGCGCAGCGTGGTGGTCTTGCCGCAGCCGGAGGCGCCGAGCAGGGCGAAGAAGGAGCCCTGCGGGACGGTCAGGTCCAGCGGGTGGACGGCGTGGAACGAGCCGTACGACTTGCTGATCCCGGTGAGACGGACGTCGCCGCCCGTGTTCTTTCCGGTGTGCGCAGTCTTGTCAGTCATGGGTTGCGGTCCCAGGGAGTGAGAGAGGTGGACGAGGCCGGACTCAGGCGCCGATGAGCTTGGCGAACTTCTCCTCGTACGCCGTCTCCTCCGCGCTGGTGAGCGAGCGGAAGGCGTGGGACTTCTTGGCCATGGCCTTGTCCGGGAGGATCAGCGTGTTGTTCGCGAGCTCGGGGTCGATCTTGGCGAGCTCGTCCTTCACCCCGTCGACGGGGCACACGTAGTTGATGTACGCGGCGAGCTGGGCGGCGACGGGAAGCTCGTAGTAGTAGTCGATGAGCTTCTCTGCGTTCGCCTTGTGCCGGGACTGCGCGGGGACGAGCAGGTTGTCGCTGGAGGTGATGTATCCGGCGGACGGGATGGAGTACTTGATGTCCGGGTTGTCGGCCTGGAGCTGGATGATGTCGCCGGCCCAGGCGAGGCAGGCCGCGATGTCGCCCTTGTCCAGGTCGGAGGTGTAGTCGTTGCCGGTGAAGCGGCGTATCTGCTTCGTGTCGACGCCCTTCTGGAGGCGCCCGATCGCCGCGTCGAAGTCGGCGTCCGTGAACTTCCCCGGGTCCTTGCCGAGGTCGAGCAGGGTCATGCCGACGGAGTCGCGCATCTCGGTGAGGAAGCCGACCCGGCCCTTGAGCGAGGGGTCGTCGAGGAGCTGGGTGACCGAGTCGACCTTCTTGCCGCCGGTCGCCTTGGAGTTGTACGCGATGACGGTGGATATGCCCGTCCACGGGTACGAGTAGGAGCGGCCCGGGTCCCAGTCGGGGCGGCGGAACTGCGCCGACAGGTTCGCGTACGCGTTGGGCAGGTTGGCCGGGTCGAGCTTCTGCGCCCAGCCGAGCCGGATGATGCGGGCGGCGAGCCAGTCGGTGACGCATATCAGGTCGCGGCCGGTGTCCTGGCCGGCCGCGAGCTGCGGCTTGATCTTGCCGAAGAACTCGACGTTGTCGTTGATGTCCTCGGTGTACTTGACCTTGATCCCGGTGCGCTTCGCGAACGCCTCCAGGGTCGGGCGGGACTTCTCGTCCTCGCTGACGTCCATGTACTCGGTCCAGTTGGAGAAGGCGACGCTCTTCTCCTTGGCCGAGTCGTCGGTGGAGGCGGGGCCCTGGCCCTCCCGCTTGGCCGGCGGGATGCCACAGGCGCTCAGGCCGGCGAGACCGCCGACCGTGAGCGCGCCGACGCCGCCCGCACGCAGCATCGAACGGCGGCTGAGGGCGCCCCGGCCGCTCGTCATGCTGCGCCGTATCGCTGCCAGCTGCGCGTCTGACAGGCTCTCGGGCTCGTACTGCTCCATGCGCTGTGCCCTTTCGGGATGGGTGGGCCGCTGGTCGCGCGGCGAGGTGCTATCGGTCCCCGAAGATCGTGCGGTGCCAGTCCTTGGCCGCCACCGCGGTGTTGTCGAACATCACGTGCTTGACCTGCGTGTACTCCTCGAAGGAGTACGCCGACATGTCCTTTCCGTAACCCGAGGCCTTGGTGCCGCCGTGGGGCATCTCGCTGATGATCGGGATGTGGTCGTTGACCCACACACATCCCGCCTTGATCTCCCGCGTGGCACGGTTGGCCCGGTAGACGTCGCGGCTCCACGCGGAGGCCGCGAGGCCGTACGGGGTGTCGTTGGCGAGCCGGATGCCCTCGTCGTCGCCGTCGAAGGGCAGGGCCACCAGGACCGGACCGAAGATCTCCGACTGCACGACCTCGCTGTCCTGCGCGGCGCCGGTGATCAGGGTGGGACGGTAGTATGCGCCGTTCTTGAGCTCTCCACCAGGGGCTTCGCCTCCGGTGACGACGGTGGCGTAGCCGCGGGCGCGCTCGACGAAGCCGGCGACGCTGTCGCGGTGGCGGTGGCTGACGAGCGGACCGAGGTCGGTGCCCGGCGCGAACGGGTCGCCGACGCGGACGGTCTCCATGAGCTCCGCGACCCGGGCGACGAACGCGTCGAAGAGCGGGCGCTGGACGTACGCGCGCGTGGCGGCGGTGCAGTCCTGGCCGCTGTTGATGAGGGAGGCGGCGACGGCGCCGTGGGCGGCGGCCTCCAGGTCGGCGTCGTCGAAGACGAGGAACGGGGCCTTGCCGCCCAGTTCGAGGTGGAGCCGCTTCACGGTGGCGGTGGCGACCTCGGCGACCCGCTTGCCGACCGGGGTGGATCCGGTGAAGGAGGTCATGACGACGTCGGGGTGGCCGACGAGGTGCTCGCCGACGACCCGCCCGGAGCCGCTGACGATGTTGATCACACCGTCGGGGATTCCGGCCTCCTTCGCCGCCTGGGCGAACATGATCGAGGTGAGCGGGGTCAGCTCGGCCGGCTTCAGGACGATCGTGTTGCCCGCGGCGATCGCCGGGAGGATCTTCCAGGCGGCCATCTGGAGGGGGTAGTTCCAGGGGGCGATGGAGCCGACGACGCCGAGGGGCTCACGCCGGATGTACGAGGTGTGGTCGCCGCTGTACTCGGCGGCCGACTGGCCCTGGAGGTGGCGGGCGGCCCCCGCGAAGAACGCCGTGTTGTCGATCGTGCCGGGCACGTCGAACTCGGTGGTGAGCTTCAGCGGCTTGCCGCACTGGAGCGACTCGACGCGGGCGATGTCCTCGGCCCAGTCGGCGAGGACGCCGGCGAAGCGGTGCAGCGCGTCGGAGCGCTCGCCGGGGGTGGCTCCCGCCCAGGCGGGGAAGGCGGCCTTGGCGGCGGCGACGGCCTCGTCCACGTCGGCGGTGGAGGCGAGCGCGTACGTGTACACGCTCTCGCCCGTCGCCGGGTCGATCACGCTGTGTTCCTGACCTGAGGTTCCGGCGCGGAGCCTTCCGCCGATGTACTGCGCGCCGTCCGCGAAGCGGTCCGTCACCTGGAAGCGGTTGCTCATGACGCTCTCCGTTGTCCCAGCTCGAATTGAGTGCCGATCCTGGCATGGGGATAGTGGTCCAACAAGTGATTCCGTTGTTGCCTTTTGGTTACGCGACGGATTCGGTCGACCATGTGTCGAGGCGGCCGGAAAATCTCCGTACGGAGTGTCCGTGGCGAATGCCAGACTCGCATGTATGAGCAAGATCGAAGAGCTGACACAGCAGGTCACCAGGGGTGACCGGGTGAAGTGGCTGCATTTCTGGGGACACCGTCCGCACCCCGAAGGACGCCTTTCGGCGAGCTGTCTGAGCCAGTGGTGGCCGGCGCCCTTCGTGGTCGACGGCGTGACCTATGCGACCGCCGAGCACTGGATGATGGCGGCCAAGGCCCGTCTCTTCCGGGACGCCGAAGCCGAGCGGGCCGCGGTGACCGCCCGTACCCCCGCGGAGGCCAAGAAGGCGGGCCGGCTCGTGCGGGACTTCGACGACGCCGTCTGGGAGCGCGAGCGCTACGGGATCGTCGTCGAGGGCAGCGTCCACAAGTTCTCCTCGGACGAGGCCCTGCGCGCGTACCTCCTGGGCACCGGCGAGCGGGTCCTCGTCGAGGCCAGCCCGCTGGACCGGATCTGGGGCATCGGACTCGCCGCGGACGCCCCCGGCGCCCACGACCCGTCACGCTGGCGCGGACTCAATCTGCTCGGCTTCGCCCTGATGGAGGCGCGCGAGCGGCTGCGCACCGCCTGACGCACGGGAAAGGGGCCCCGCACCGGTCGGTGCGGGGCCCCTTTCGCGCGGGCGTCACGGCGTCAGTGGGCGTCGCCCTCGATCTGGAGGACCGAGGCGAACGGGTCGTCGCTCCCGGAGTCCTCGAAGGACGAGGAGTCCTGCGCGATGGCCCAGATGATGAAGCCCAGGAAAACGGCGCTCACCAGCGTGCCGATCGAGCCGAGCACGATGCCCGCGATCGCCATGCCCCGGTTCGTCGCCTCGCCCCGGCCGACCTTCTTCAGGCCGATGATGCCGAAGATCAGCGCCAGGACGCCGAGGATCACACCCAGGCCGTACATGCAGAAGCCCGCGACGGCGATGATGCCGAGCACCATCGCGGTCGTCCCCATGCCGTTGGACGGGGACTGCTGCCAGCCGGGCTGGCCGTATCCCGATCCGTACCCGGCGGGGTAGCCGTACCCCGGCGAGGCCGGGGCCGGTGCCGGGGCCGCGGCCGGGTAGCCGTACCCGCCGGACGTGTCCGCCGGGTAGCCGTACCCCGGCGTGGCCGCCGGGCCGCCGGGGGCGACCGGGGGCGGCGGGACGTCCCCCGCCGGAGCTCCCGGCGCGGCCGGGAAGGACGTCATGGTCGGCTGGTCGTGCACCGGCGGGGGCGACGGCGTCGCCGGCTTGCTCAGTTCCACCCCGTCGCGGTTCGGCGGAGCCCACGGGTCGGTCGGGTCGTACCCGCCCCGCGACTGGTCTTGGTTGTCGGACATGGGCCTCCCCCATCGTGGTCACGCCATGCTACGGCCTCACCCCTGAGGGGGATCCGCCCGGCCTACGATGACCCGATGACCGATCTCCACCCTTTCATCGCCGGACTTCCCAAGGCGGAGCTGCACGTCCACCACGTGGGCTCCGCCTCACCGCGCATCGTCGCCGAACTCGCGGCCCGGCACCCCGACTCCAAGGTCCCCACGGACCCCGAGGCGCTCACCGACTACTTCACGTTCACGGACTTCGCCCACTTCATCGACGTGTACCTGTCGGTCGTCGACCTGGTCCGCACGCCCGAGGACGTCCGGCTGCTGACCTTCGAGGTCGCCCGGGACATGGCCCGGCAGAACATCCGGTACGCCGAGCTGACCATCACTCCGTACTCCTCCACCCGCCGCGGCATCGACGAGCACGCCTTCATGGCGGCCATCGAGGACGCCCGCAAGGCCGCCGAGACCGAGTTCGGCACGATCCTGCGCTGGTGCTTCGACATCCCCGGCGAGGCCGGCCTCGTCTCCGCCGAGGAGACCGCTCGGCTCGCCACCACCGACGGGCTGCGCCCGGAGGGCCTGGTCTCCTTCGGTCTCGGCGGCCCCGAGATCGGCGTGCCCCGCCCGCAGTTCAAGCCGTACTTCGACCTGGCCCGCGCGGCCGGTCTGCGCTCCGTCCCGCACGCGGGCGAGACGACCGGCCCGGAGACCGTCTGGGACGCGATCCGCGAGCTGGGCGCCGAGCGCATCGGCCACGGCACCAGCTCGGTCCGGGACCCGGAGCTCCTCGCGTACCTCGCCGAGCACCGGATCGCCCTGGAGGTCTGCCCGACCTCGAACATCGCGACCCGCGCCGTCGCCACCCTGGAGGAGCACCCGATCCGGCAGATGGTCGACGCCGGGGTGCTCGTCACGATCAACAGCGACGACCCGCCGATGTTCGGCACGGACCTCAACAACGAGTACGCCGTCGCCGCCCGTCTCCTCGGCCTCGACGAGCGGGGTGTCGCCGGCCTCGCCAAGAACGCGGTGGAGGCCTCCTTCCTCGACGCGGCCGGCAAGGCCCGGATCGCCGCCGAGATCGACACGTACACGAACGACTGGCTCGCGCGCTGACGCCGACGAGAATGGGGCCATGCGCCCTGTCACTGCCGTAGGCCACCGCGGCGACCCGTACCGCGTCCGTGAGAACACGCTCCCCTCGATCGCCGCGGCGATCGAGCGGGGGGCGGGCGCCGGCGATGTCGAAATACGGCGGGCGGGCGAGGGCGGGGGCGGGCTCGGGGTCGGGCAGCTGCTGGGGGCGGGGGGAGGCGGCCTGGGCCTGGATGTGCTCGTGCTGTGTGGGGGTGGTCCGGTGCGGGCGCCAGGGGGCGCCGAGGAGGGTCTTGTCGAGG
>NZ_JBHWFF010000009.1:24999-64857 GCF_042733785.1 Streptomyces sp. NPDC059695
CCGTTTATTATGGGCCAACGCCCCATTCTCAGCCCTCAGCCCCCCGGCGCCCACCCCTCCGGGGCTCTATAAACCCCCCCCCCCCCCCCCCCCGCGCCCCCCCCGCGGGGGGCGGACGCCGTCGAGATCGACGTCCGGCTGACGGAGGACGGCGTGCCCGTCCTCCTCCACGACGACACCCTGAAGCGCCTGTGGGGCCACGACCGCCCGCTCGCGGAGCTGACGCACGCGCGCCTCACCGAGCTGACCGGCGGCGGGGTGCCGACCCTCCGGGACGCGCTGCTCACCGCCGGGGACCACCGGCTGATGCTCGACCTGCCGGGCGGGAACGAGGACTCGGTCCGGGCGATCGTCCGCACGGTCCGCGAGTGCGGGGCCGGGGAGCGCGTCTACTACTGCGCGGGCGCCGTGGCGATGCTCCAGGTGCGGGCCGCCGACCCGTCCGCGGAGATCGCCCTGACGTGGACCTCGCTCGCCCCGCCCCGGCCGGTGCTCCTCGACGCCGTGCGGCCGAGGTGGCTCAACTACCGCTTCGGTCTGGTGAGTCGGGCCCTGACCGAGCGGGCCCACCGGGACGGGCTGCTGGTCTCCGCCTGGACGGCGGACACCCGGCGCACGATGCGTAAGCTGATCGGGAACGGGGTCGACTCGATCACCACGAACCGGGTCGACGCACTCGCCGCCGTGCTCCGAAGGACGCAGACATGAACGACCGGATCCGGACCGACATCGCCCACAACGCCCGGGTGTGGAACTACTGGCTGGGCGGCAAGGACAACTATCCGGTGGACCGGGCGGTCGGCGACCAGGTCACCGGCTTCTACCCGAGCATCGGCGAAGTGGCCCGCGCGGACCGGGCGTTCCTCGGACGGGTGGTCACGCATCTGGCCGCCGAGGAGGGCGTCCGCCAGTTCCTGGACATCGGGACGGGCCTGCCGACCGCCGAGAACACCCACGAGGTGGCGCAGCGGATCGCCCCCGACGCCCGGATCGTCTACGTCGACAACGACCCGATCGTCCTCACGCACGCGCGTGCGCTCCTGACGAGCGCGCCGGAGGGCGTCACGGAGTACGTCGACGCCGACGCCCACGACCCGGAGCGCATCGTCGCGGCGGCCGTCGGCACGCTCGACCTCTCCCGCCCGGTCGCGGTGATGATGCTCGGCATCCTCAACTTCGTCCTGGACACCGACAAGGCCCGGTCGGTCGTGCGGACCCTGATGGCCGCCGTTCCCTCCGGCAGCCATCTGGTGCTGACCCACCCGACGGTGGAGCCGGAGCTCGGCGGCGAGGGCAACAAGGCCGCGATGGACTTCTGGAACGAGAACGCGACTCCGCCGATCACCGCCCGCACCCGCGAGGAGTTCACCTCCTTCTTCGACGGCCTCGACCTCCTGGAGCCGGGCATCGTCTCCTGCTCCCGCTGGCGCTCCGGGGAGGGCGCCGTGGTGGCGCAGTTCGGCGCGGTGGGCCGCAAGCCGTAATGGGCATACGGGGGATGCGGGAGCTGCGGGAGCTCCGCACGTGGGGGGCCGCCCATCCGCGGGCGGTGGACATCGGGCTCGCGCTCGTCGTGCAGGCGGCGATGACGATGCCGTTCGTGGTGCCGCGCGGGCCCGAGCTGGAGCCGGCGACCTGGCCCGCGTACGGCCTGACCAGCCTCACCGTGGTGCCGCTGGTGTGGCGACGGCGGGCGCCGATGGCGGTGCTGCTCGCCATCCTGGCGACGAGCACGCTGTACAAGCTGGCCGTCGAGGGGCCGGGGCAGCCGCTGCCGTACACGGGTCTGGTGAGCGTCTACACGATCGCGGTGCTCGCACCTCCGTGGCAGCGGCTGGTGACGGCGGGACTCATGCTGGTCGCGGTGCCGGCCTCGGTGTGGCTCAACACCCAGTCGGCGCGTGAACTGACCTTCTCCCTCTTCGTGTTCGGCGCGGCCTACGCGTTCGGACGGCTGACCGACGCCCGTCAGCGGGCGCAGGCCGTGGAGTCGGAGCGGGCGGCGGCGCGTGAACGGGCCAGGATCGCCCGGGAGATGCACGACATCCTCTCGCACGCGGTGAGCCTGATGATCGTGCAGGCGGAGGCCGGTCCGCTGGCCGTGCGGGCGGCGCCGGAGCGGGCGGAGGCCGCGTTCGACGCGATCTCGGCGGCGGGCCGCGACGCCATGACCCAGCTGCGCGGGATGCTGGGCGTGCTGCGGGAGGGCGAGGACGCGCCGAGGGCTCCGCAGCCGGGGATCGGCGACCTCCCGGCGCTCCTGGAGCGGGTGCGGGACGGCGGCCTGGCCGTCGGGTACGCGACGGAGGGCGGGGTGCGGGCGGTGCCCGCGGCGACCGGCGCGAGCGTCTACCGGATCGTGCAGGAGGCGCTGACGAACGTGGTCAAGCACGCGAAGGCCCGGACGGCCGACGTCCGGCTCGCCCACGCCGACGGGGTCCTGCGGGTCACGGTGACCGACGACGGGCGCGGGCCGCAGGGCGGTCCCGGCGGGCACGGACTCGTGGGCATCAGGGAGCGGGCCGCCGCGCACGGCGGGACGGCGGAGACGGGCCCGGGCCCGGGCGGCCGGGGATTCGAGGTGCGGGTCCTGCTGCCCGTGGGGAAGGAGACGACATGACGATCCGGGTGGTGGTCGCGGACGACCAGGAACTGGTGCGCAGCGGCTTCGCGATGATCCTGGACGCGCAGCCGGACATCGAGGTGGTGGCGGAGGCCGGGGACGGGGCGGAGGCCGTCGAGGCGGTGCGCCGGCTCGCGCCGGACGTGGCGCTGCTCGACATCCGGATGCCCCGGACGGACGGCATCGAGGCCTGCCGGGCGATCAGCGCGGAGTCCGGCTGCCGGACGGTGATGCTGACGACCTTCGACACCGACGCGTACGTGTACGAGGCGCTGCACGCGGGCGCGAGCGGCTTCCTCCTCAAGGACGTGCGGCGGGACGACCTGGTGCACGCGGTACGGGTGGTGGCGGCGGGCGACTCGCTGCTCGCGCCGTCCGTGGCCCGGCGGCTCGTGGAGCAGTACACGGCGGGCGGCCCGCGCAGATCGGATCCCCGGCTGGACGTCCTCACGGGCCGGGAGCGCGAGACGCTGCTGCTGCTCGCCCGGGGCCTGTCGAACGCGGAGATCGCGGCGGAGCTGGTGGTGAGCGACCACACGGTGAAGACGCACGTGGGGAACGTGCTGGCCAAGCTGGGGCTGCGGGACCGGATCCAGGCGGTGATCTGCGCGTACGAGACGGGCCTGGTCGCGGCGGGCTCTCCCCCGCCCGGGGGAGGCGCGGGGCCCGCTCCCTCCCCCGGGCCGGGGAGCAACTGACCGGCGGAAGACCGCCGGTGCGGGCGATCCGCCGATCGCCGCGGGTCAGCAGGATGGAGCCATCGAGAACAACGGCTCACACCCACGGAGTTGACCATGAGGACGTCCACCCGCACCCTGCTCGCCGCCGCCCTGGTCCTGGGCGTCGCGGCCGGTCCGGCGCTCACCCCGGCCTTCGCCGCGACCTCGCAGTCGGCGGTACAGGTGTCGAGTCCCGATCTGAGCGCGGTCATCGCGGGGCTCCCGCGGGCCGACGCGACGGCCGCGCTGGTCCGGGTCGGCGGCAGCGAGGGTTCCTGGCGGGGCAGTGGGGGCGTGCACGACCTGGGGACGAACGCCCCGGCCGACCCGGCGGCCCGCTTCCGGGCCGGTTCGGTGACCAAGGTGTTCACGGCGGCGACCGTGCTCCAGCTGGCCGCCGAGGGCCGGATCGACCTGGACCGGCCGGCCCGCGCGTACCTCCCGGACCTGATCCCCGGCCGCTACGCCACGGTGACGGTGCGCCAGCTCCTGAACCACACCCACGGCATCCCGGCGGCCGACATGCCGGGCGAGACGGTCGAGGAGTGGTACGCGAACCGCTTCACGGTCCACACGCCGGAGGAGATGGTCCGGTCGGCGACGGCCCGGCCGCGGGAGTTCCGGCCGGGCACGAAGCAGCACTACCTGAACATCGGCTACACGATCGCCGGTCTGATCGTGGAGCGGGTCACGGGCGACTCGTACGAGCACCAGGTGGAGCGGCGGATCCTGCGCCCGCTCGGGCTGCGGGACACGTACTTCCCGGGCACGGACCCCGAGATCAGGGGCCCGTACAACCACGGCTACCAGACGATGCGGCTCGACGACGGCTCGACGGGCCTGCGGGACGTCTCGGTGTGGGGGACGACGGACGGCTGGGCGGCCGGTGACCTCGTCTCCACCACCGCCGACCTGGAGCGCTTCACCCGGGCGCTGTTCCAGGGCCGGGTGGTGCGCGGTCCGCTCCTGGAGGAGATGTTCACGCTCCCGAAGGTCCCGGACCTCGCGTCCGGCAAGCCGGCGGCGTACTCCGCCGGGCTGTCGATGAAGCGGCTGGGCGGCCGTGAGGTCTGGGGCAAGACGGGCGGCCGCTGGGGCTACAACACGGCGATCGCGTCGACCCGCGACGGCGCCCGCACCCTCGTCTACAGCGTCAACGCCACCGACGCCAAGGGCCAGGACATGAACCCGACGGCCCTGAGCCTGATGGTCGCGGCCTACGGCCTGCCGGACTGAACGGGGTCCAGGGCCTCCAGCCGCTTGATCAGTCGGCGTACGTGGAGCAGGGGGAGGATGCCGATGACGCCGAAGGACATGTCGACGACCGACCACCAGAGGGGGATGTCCCGGATCGGGCCGCAGATCAGGGCGAGGGGGATGATGCCGACGCAGGCGATCATGCCGAACTCGATGACCCAGATGTTGCGGACGGGGTCGCGGTAGGGGCCGTAGAAGGCGACGGCGATGACGAGGTGGGCGAAGGCGAGCCAGTCGGTGCCGTAGAGCAGGTACGGGGCCTGCTCGTCGGCCGCCTCCAGGCCGCCCCTGACCCGGTGGATCCACTCGCCGAGGCCGGGCAGGAGATCCGGGACCGGAGAGGCCCAGCCGGTCAACGCGGAGTCGAGGAGCCGGAGTTCGGTGACGAGCGGGAAGGCGGTGGCCCCGCTGAGGACCAGGCAGACGACGAAGAGGATCAGCCAGACGCGGATGCGCGTGAGAAGGGCTCTCGGCCCGTTCGTGTCGCTCATGGGGACAACGTACACCCCTCTTGAACGCGTTCAGAAAGAGGGGGCGGGTATTTTTGAGCGCGTTCAGAAGTGGGTGGGCCGTCCTCCCGCCCCGCGTTCGGAAACGGGGGGGGCGGTCCTCCCGCCCCGCGTTCGGAAACGGGGGGGGCGGTCCTCCCGCCCCGCGTTCGGAAGCGGGTGGGCGGTCCTCCCGTCCGCCACACCGCCTCCGCGCGCGTCCGCCATGACCGCGGACCTCACAGCCCGACGATCGAGTTCCACCTCTTCGCGAACTCCTGGCGCTCCTCGGACGTGATGTCCCGGGCGATGGCCAGCCGGCTCCGCATGTCGGCGTCCGGGAAGATCAGCGGGTCCTCGGCGAGCGCCACGAGCTCCTCGTCGCCGGAGTCGGCGAGGACCTGCTGCGCGGCGGGCACGGGGCAGACGTAGTTGACCCAGGCGGCGAGTTCGGCGGCGACCTCGGGCTCGTAGTAGTAGTCGACGAGCTTCTCGGCGTTGGACTTGTGCTGGGCGAGGTTGGGGATCATGAGGGACTCGGCCCAGAGTTCGGCGCCCTCCTCGGGGACGACGAACTCGATGTCCGGGTTGTCCGCCTGGAGCTGGATGACGTCGCCGGAGTACGCCTGGCAGGCCAGGACGTCGCCGGTGGACAGGTCCTTGATGTAGTCGTTGCCGGTGAAGCGCCGGATGTGCTTGGTCCGTACGAGCCCCTCGATCTGCTCGCACAGGGCGTGGAAGTCTTCGCCGGTCCACTTCGTCACGTCGACGCCGTTCCCCAGCATCAGCAGGGCGAAGGACTCGTCGAGCCCGGAGAGCAGGGTGACCTTGCCGCGCAGGTCGTCGGCCCACAGCTCCTTGGTGGAGCGCAGTTCCCGGCCGAGCTTCTTGCGGTTGTACGCGATGCCGGTGATCCCGGACTGCCAGGGCACGCTGTGCAGCCGGCCCGGGTCGAAGGCGGGCGACGTGAGCTGCGGGCTGAGGTTCTTCGCGACGTGCGGCTGGGCGGCGCGGTCCATCTCCTGGACCCAGCCGAGGCGGACGAAGCGGGCCGCCATCCAGTCGCTGACGACGATCAGATCGCGGCCGGTCTCCTGGTGGTTCATGAGGGACGGGCTGATCTTGCCGAAGAACTCGTCGTTGTCGTTGATCTCCTCGGTGTACCGGACGGAGATCCCGGTCCGCTTCCGGAAGGCGTCCAGGGTGGGACGCTTCGACGTGTTCTCGTCGTCGGTGTCGATGTACAGCGGCCAGTTCGCGAAGTCGAGCGTCCGGTCACGCGCCGAGAGGTCCCGGCCGGCCCGGTCGCCCTCCTCGACGTAGGCGGCGGGGACCCCGCACCCGGCGAGCAAGGACGCGGCGCCCACACCGCCGATGCCGCGCAGCAGGGACCGGCGGGACATGTGTTTCCTGGCTGTCGCTCTCACCCGGCCAGCATCCCGCCCCTCCGCGACCTGCGGCAATGGACGGTCCGTCGAGCGACGGCGCGCGGCCCCGACACCCTGTCGATCAGGGGTGCCGGGGCCGCGCGGAGGCCGGGGAGGATCAGCCCAGCGAGGTCATGACGTGCTTGATGCGCGTGTAGTCCTCGAAGCCGTAGGCGGAGAGGTCCTTGCCGTAGCCGGACTTCTTGTAGCCGCCGTGCGGCATCTCGGCGACGAGCGGGATGTGGGTGTTGATCCACACGCAGCCGAAGTCGAGGGCCTTGGACATGCGCATCGCGCGCGCGTGGTCCTTGGTCCACACGGAGGAGGCGAGGGCGTACTCGACGCCGTTCGCGAACTCCAGGGCCTGGGCCTCGTCCGTGAAGGACTGGACGGTGATGACCGGGCCGAAGACCTCGTTCTGGACGATCTCGTCGTCCTGCTTGAGGCCGGAGACGACGGTCGGGGCGTAGAAGTAGCCCTTGTCGCCGACGCGGTGACCGCCGGCCTCGACCTTGGCGTGGGCCGGGAGGCGCTCGATGAAGCCGGCGACCTGCTTCAGCTGGTTGGCGTTGTTGAGCGGGCCGTAGAGCACGTCCTCGTCGTCCGGCTGTCCGGTCTTCGTCTCGGCGGCGGCCTTGGCGAGGGCGGCGACGAACTCGTCGTGGATGGACTCGTGCACGAGGACACGGGTCGCGGCCGTACAGTCCTGGCCGGCGTTGAAGAAGCCCGCGACCGAGATGTCGCCGACGGCGGACTCGATGTCGGTGTCCTCGAAGACGACGACCGGGGCCTTGCCGCCCAGCTCCAGGTGGACGCGCTTGACGTCCTTGGCCGCCGACTCGGCGACCTGCATGCCGGCGCGGACCGAGCCGGTGATGGAGGCCATCGCCGGGGTCGGGTGCTCGACCATGGCCTTGCCCGTCTCGCGGTCGCCGCAGACGACGTTGAAGACGCCCTTGGGCACGATCTGCCCGATGATCTCCGCCATCAGGAGCGTCGACGCGGGGGTCGTGTCCGAGGGCTTGAGGACGACGGTGTTGCCCGCGGCGAGGGCCGGGGCGAACTTCCACACGGCCATCATCATCGGGTAGTTCCACGGCGCGACCTGGGCGCAGACGCCGACCGGCTCGCGGCGGATGATCGAGGTCATGCCCTCCATGTACTCGCCGGCCGAGCGGCCCTCGAGCAGTCGGGCGGCACCCGCGAAGAAGCGGATCTGGTCCACCATCGGCGGGACCTCCTCGCTCCCGACGAGGGCGGTCGGCTTGCCGGTGTTCAGCACCTCGGCGGCGATGAGCTCCTCGGCACGCTCCTCGAACGCGTCCGCGATCTTGAGGAGTACCTTCTGGCGCTCGGACGGCGTGCTGTCACGCCAGGCGGGGAAGGCCGCGGCGGCGGCCTCCATGGCGGCGTCGACGTCGGCCTGCCCGGAGAGCGGGGAGGTGGCGTACACCTCACCGGTGGCCGGGTTGACCACCTCGATGGTGCGGCCGTCGGCCGCGTCGCGGAACTCCCCGTTGATGTAGTTACGCAGCCGGCGCAGCTCGGTGGTCACTTGCCACCCCTCCTGTCACGTTCTGTCTTCGCACGTCCTTGTGCGGTGTCCCGATGGGCGAGACACCTTCAGCCTAATCGCTCGACTGACGCTTTCAACAGCCCCGACCCTCCGCAACTTCGGATTCGGTGAGATCTGGAGCCCATGACAACGAATTTCATCGCTCCCGGCTTGCGCGACTGCCAATCTCGGTGCACAGTGAAGCCGTGGCCAGTCGAAGCACAGACTCCAGAACCGGAACCGGTTCGTCCCCGACGATCGACGCCGTCTCCCTGGCGATCATCGAACAGCTCCAGCAGGACGGTCGCCGTCCCTACGCGGCGATAGGCAAGGCCGTGGGCCTCTCCGAAGCCGCCGTGAGGCAGCGCGTCCAGAAGCTGCTCGACCAGGGCGTCATGCAGATCGTCGCCGTCACCGACCCGCTCACCGTGGGATTCCGGCGGCAGGCGATGGTCGGCATCAACGTCGAGGGTGACCTGGATCCGGTGGCGGAGGCGCTCACGGCCATGGCCGAGTGCGAGTACGTGGTGATGACCGCGGGCTCCTTCGACCTGATGGTGGAGATCGTCTGTGAGGACGACGATCACCTGCTGGATGTGATCAACAAGCGCATCCGCACCCTGCCCGGCGTGCGCTCCACCGAGAGCTTCGTCTACCTCAAGCTCAAGAAGCAGACCTACATGTGGGGAACCCGATAACCGTGACCCAGGACCTCTCCAAGACCGCGTACGACCACCTGTGGATGCACTTCACCCGCATGTCGTCCTACGAGAACTCGCCCGTTCCCACCATCGTCCGTGGTGAGGGCACCTACATCTTCGACGACAAGGGCAAGCGCTACCTCGACGGTCTCGCGGGTCTCTTCGTGGTCAACGCCGGACACGGCCGCGAGGAGCTGGCCGAGGTCGCGTACAAGCAGGCCAAGGAACTCGCGTTCTTCCCCGTGTGGTCGTACGCGCACCCCAAGGCCGTCGAGCTCGCCGAGCGTCTCGCGGACTACGCGCCGGGCGACCTGAACAAGGTCTTCTTCACCACCGGTGGCGGCGAGGCCGTCGAGACCGCCTGGAAGCTCGCCAAGCAGTACTTCAAGCTGCAGGGCAAGCACACCAAGTACAAGGTCATCTCGCGTGCGGTCGCCTACCACGGCACGCCGCAGGGCGCCCTGTCCATCACCGGCCTGCCGGCCCTGAAGGCCCCCTTCGAGCCGCTGGTCCCCGGCGCGCACAAGGTGCCGAACACCAACATCTACCGCGCCCCGATCCACGGCGACGACCCCGAGGCCTTCGGCCGCTGGGCCGCCGACCAGATCGAGCAGCAGATCCTCTTCGAGGGCCCCGACACCGTCGCGGCCGTCTTCCTGGAGCCGGTGCAGAACGCCGGTGGCTGCTTCCCGCCGCCGCCCGGCTACTTCCAGCGCGTCCGCGAGATCTGCGACCAGTACGACGTGCTCCTCGTCTCCGACGAGACGATCTGCGCCTTCGGCCGCCTCGGCACGATGTTCGCCTGTGACAAGTTCGGCTACGTGCCGGACATGATCACCTGCGCCAAGGGCATGACCTCGGGCTACTCCCCGATCGGTGCCTGCATCGTCTCGGACCGCATCGCGGAGCCGTTCTACAAGGGCGACAACACCTTCCTGCACGGCTACACCTTCGGTGGCCACCCGGTGTCCTCGGCGGTCGCGATCGCCAACCTGGACATCTTCGACAAGGAAGGCCTGAACCAGCACGTCCTCGACCAGGAGGGCAACTTCTTCAACACCCTGAAGAAGCTGCACGACCTCCCGATCGTCGGCGACGTCCGCGGCAACGGCTTCTTCTACGGCATCGAGCTCGTCAAGGACAAGGTCACCAAGGAGTCCTTCACGGACGAGGAGACCGAGCGCGTCCTGTACGGCTTCCTCTCCAAGGCGCTGTTCGACAACGGCCTGTACTGCCGTGCCGACGACCGTGGCGACCCGGTCATCCAGCTGGCCCCGCCGCTGATCGCCGACCAGGGCACCTTCGACGAGATCGAGGGCATCCTGCGCAACGTGCTCACCGAGGCCTGGACCAAGCTCTAAAGGTCCTCCCAGCATCACGCCGCCCTCACGGCGTGACCCCGGCCCGGGTGTGCGGCCATCCGAGTGGATGGTCGCCGCCCGGGCCGTGTGCTGTCCGTACAACCGGATCTGAATCCTTACGGTGCCGAGTGACCGACAGGCCCGTCCCTTCGTTCCCCCGGACGGGGGAAGGCGAGTATCGGATCCGACACGAGGTGTACGCGATGGCCCCACCGGACAACGACGTGCTCTGGGCGCGTTCCCTGCACTGCGCCCTGGGCGGTTCGGACGCGCTCAGCGGCGTCTCCCTCGGCGTCCGCGAGGGCGAGATCCTCGCCGTCGTGGGCCCCCGCGGCAGCGGCAAGACCACCCTCCTGCGCTGCCTCTCCGGCCAGCTCGTCGCCCAGCAGGGCGAGGTCTGGTTCAACAGCGGCCCCGTGCACACCCTGGGCCCCGCCCAGCGCGAACGGCTCCGCCGCGACCGCTTCGGCTGGATCGACCCCGAGCCCGGCCTCGTCCCCGAGCTCACCGGCTGGGAGAACACCGCCCTGCCGCTGCTGCTCCGCGGGACCTCCCACCGGGCCGCGAAGACCGCCGCCCTGGAGTGGCTGGAGCGGCTCGACATCGGCGCCTGCGCCCGCAAGCGGCCGCACGCGCTCACCCAGTCCCAGCGGCAGCGCATCGCGATCGCCCGCGCCCTGGTCACCACCCCGTCGGTCCTCTTCGCCGACGAACCCACCGCCACCCTGCACCGGGCCGACGGCGCGCAGGTCCTGCGCACCCTCGCGGCCGCGGCCCGCTCGCACGGCATCACCGTGCTCCTGGCCACCCACGACGGCGAGGTCGCGGCGCTCGCCGACCGCACCGTCGCCCTCCTCGACGGACGCAGGGTCGGCGCCGTACCCCCGGTGTCAGGGGCGGAGGGCGTCGCCGCGTGCTCGCTCTCCGTCTAGCCCGCGGGACCCACCCCCTCGTCCTCACGCGCCGGCTGCTCGTCGCCGCCGCGGCCGCGGGGGTGGGATTCCTCCTGCTCTGCACCCTCGGATACGCCGTCGGACACCCCGAGCGGTCCTCCGCCTCGGTGCTGCGGCTCCTGTGGTGCGCCCTGCCGCTCGCCGCGACCGTCCAGTTCGCCGTCGCGGTGGCCCGCACCGACCCCAGTACCCGGCCGCGCCCCGGACTCTCCGCCATCGGCCTCGGCCCCGCCCGCCTCACGGCGATCGCCGCCGCGTCGACGGCCGTCGCCTGCACGCTGGGCTCGGTGGTCGCGCTCCTGTTCTACCTGCACCTGCGCGGCGACATCACGGGCCTCCCCTTCGACGGGGCGGCCGCCGGGCTCCTCGCCGCCGACCAGCCGATCCCGCTCGCCGCCGCCCTCACCCTGCTCGCGGTGCTCCCGGTCGCCGCCGCCACGGCGGCCGGCCTGGCGCTGCGCCCCCGCACGGCGCCCGCCGCGCCCGAGGGCGCCGAGACGGCGATGCCGTCCGGGCTGCCCTGGGGCGTCGCGCTCGTCGCGGTCGGCCTCGCGATCGAGACGTACGCCGCGCAGAGCGGCGCCGGGAGCGGACTGCCCCTGCCGGGCCGTTTCGACGGCAACCCGGCGGGCGTCCTCGCCGGCTGGGTCCTCACCGCCGTGGGCCTCGCCCTGGCGGGGCCCGGCCTCACCCACGGCTGCGGCCGGCTCCTCCAGGCCGTCCGGCCGGGCGCCACCCGGCTGCTCGCCGGCCGGGTCCTGATGGACGAGGCCCGCCGCATCGGCCGCCCGCTCGGCGTGGTCAGCGCGGTGGTCTCGGGCACCCTCGCGGCGGCCTCCCTGTACGACGCGGACGCCGGCTCCGACGCCTTCGGCCCCCTCACCGGCCTCGGCGCGGCCCTGATCCTGGCGTGCACCAGCGCCACGCTCCTCACCGCGGCGCTGGAGTCCCGGCAGGGCCGCGCCCACACCACCGAGGCCCTCCTCCGCATCGGCGCCCCGCCCACCGTCCTGCGCACGGCGGCCCTGCTGCGCGCCGGCGCGCTCCTGGCCGTCTTCCTCCCCCTGACCTGGGCGGTCGCGACACTGGCGGCCCTCCCCCTGCCGTCAGGGCCCTGGCGACGCCTGCCCGCGGCGGTGCGGTCAGGGGCGCGGACCGCGGAGCCCCCGCGGAAGGGCGCCGTCCCGTCCGCAGGTCACTTCCGCCAGTACAGGTGGTGCGTCACGGTGCCGCCCGGGCTCGGCACGACGTCGCGGTGGAAGCGGTCGAGGAGCTCGTCGGGCGAGTCCCAGAAGCGCACCCCCGCGCCCAGCTTCACCGGCGAGACCGCGATGTGCAGGGTGTCGACGAGGTCGGCGTCGAGGAACTCCCGGATCGTGGTGGCGCCGCCGCCGAGGCGGACGTCCTTCCCCTGCGCCGCCTCCCGCGCCGTCGCGAGGGCCGTCGCCGGGTCGGCGTCGATGAAGTGGAAGGTGGTGTCGGAGAGCGTGAACGAGGGGCGCGCGTGGTGGGTCAGGACGAACACCGGCGTGTGGAACGGCGGCTCGTCGCCCCACCAGCCGCGCCACTCCTCGTTCTCCCAGGGCCCGCGCAGGGGGGAGAACTTGTTGCGGCCCATGATCTCGGCGCCGATGTTCCGGGCGAAGTCCCGGGTGAAGTAGTCGTCGAGGCCCCGGCTGCCCCCTGGGTCGGTGCGGTTCGGCCAGCTCGCCGTGGCCCCCGCCCAGGCGAAGAGGGCTCCCGGATCCGCGTGCCCGAACGGCCGCTCCAGGCTCTGCCCCTCCCCCGTACCGAATCCGTCGGACGAGACCATGAAGTTCTGCACTCTGAGCAACTGGCCCATGACTGTTCCTCCCGCGTGGTCGACAAGTGGATGCCGTACGAACAGGAGACTCCCCCGACCCGGGAAACTCATCGCAGCCGCTACGGCATGTCGTCCTCCAGCACCACCACGTCCTCCACCCGGAACTCCAGCCCCACCCGGGCGCCCTCCTCCGGCGCCTCACGGAGCGGCAGCTCGGCCTCCAGCGCGGGCCCCTCCGCCGGGCGGAGCCGTACGACGACATGGCTGCCCCGGAAGGTCCGGGTCTCCACCGTCCAGGCCGGGCCGTCGGGCACGAGCCGCACGCCGCCCGGGCGGACGAGGAGCCGCCGCTCCCCCTCCGGCGAGCCGTCCGGGACGGGGACCTTCCCCCACACGGTCTGCGCGGCACCGCCGGTGACCCGCGCCGCCACCACGTTGTCGAAGCCGAGGAACCGCGCGACGAACTCCGACGCGGGCCGCCGCCACACGTCGACCGGCGTCCCCGACTGGGCGATCCGTCCGTCCCGCATGACCACGACCCGGTCGGCGAGCGCGAAGGCCTCGCCCTGGTCGTGGGTGACGGCGAGGACCGTCGTCCCGAGCCGCCCGAAGAGCTGCCGCAGCTCCACCACGAGCCGCTCCCGCAGCCCCCGGTCGAGCTGGCCGAGCGGCTCGTCGAGCATCAGGAGCCGGGGCCGGGGCGCGAGGGCCCGGGCCAGCGCCACCCGCTGCTGCTCGCCGCCGGAGAGCGCGGCGACGGACCGCCGCTCGGCCCCGGGCAGGCCGACGAGGTCGAGCAGCTCCCGCACCCGCTCGGCCTGCTCGGTCTTCCGCGCGCCCCGCATCCGCAGACCGAAGGCGACGTTGCCGCCGACGTCCCGCTGCGGGAACAGCTGGTGGTCCTGGAACATCAGGCCGACGCCCCGCCGGTGCACCGGCACCCCGGCCTGGTCGGCGCCGCCGAGCAGCACCCGGCCACGGTCGAGCGCCTGGAGCCCGGCGACGGACCGCAGCAGCGTGGACTTGCCGCTGCCGCTGGGGCCGAGCACGCACACGATCTCGTGCTCGGCGACCTCCAGGTCCACGCCGTCCAGCACGGCCCGCTCCCCGAACCGTACGGTCGCGTCCTCGATCGAAAGCATCAGAACTCCCCGGAGGTCCGGTCGGTGCGCAGCCGTTCCAGCAGCAGCAGGGACACCGCGCACACCACCATCAGAATCGTCGAGAGGGCCATCGCCTGGCCGTAGTTGAGCTCACCGGGCCGGCCGAGCAGCCGGGCCACCGCCACCGGCAGCGTCGGGCTGTCGGGCCGGGCGATGAACACGGTCGCCCCGAACTCGCCGAGCGACACCGCGAACGCGAACCCGGCCGCGATCAGCAGCGCCCGCCGCACCAGCGGCAGGTCCACCTCCCGCCAGGCCCGCCAGGGCGAGGCGCCGAGCACGGCCGCCGCCTCCCGGAGCCGCTCGTCCACCGCGCGGAGCACCGGCAGCATCGTCCGTACGACGAAGGGCACGCCGACCAGGGCCTGGGCGAGCGGTACGAGGATCCAGCTGGCCCGCAGGTCGAACGGCGGCTCGTCGAGCGTGATGAGGAAGCCGAAGCCGACGGTGACGGCCGAGACCCCGAGCGGCAGCATGAGCAGCGCGTCGAAGCCCCGGGTGAGGCGCCCGGCCCGCCGGGTGAGGGCCGCCGCCGCGAGCCCGCCGACGGCCACGGCGATGGCGGTGGCGGCCACCGCGTACCGCAGCGAGTTCCCGACGGCCTCCAGCGGCGGGACGAGGAAGGTCCCGGACTCGTCGAGCGAGCCGAGCGCCCGGTAGTAGCGCAGCCCGTAGCCGTCGGGCCCCGCGAAGGAGCGCTCCACGAGCACTCCCAGCGGCAGCAGGATGAGCAGCGCCACGGAGACGAGGACGCCCGCGAGCAGCGCCCACTGCCCGGCGCCGCGCGGCCGGCGCGCGGTCGACTCCGGCGCCACCAGCCTGAGCGCGGTCTCCCGCCGCCGTACCGTCCAGGCGTGCACACCCAGGATCGCGCCGACGGCCACGAACTGGACGAGGGTCAGGACGGCAGCCGTCCGCAGGTCCAGCAGCCGGGCGGTCTGCCGGTAGATCTCGGCCTCCAACGTGGAGTACGCGTCCCCGCCGAGGATCTGCACGACGCCGAAGGAGGTGAAGGTGAAGAGGAAGACCATGAGGGCGGCCGCTCCCACCGCCGGCACGAGGGCGGGCAGGGTCACCGTCCGCCAGGCCCTCCAGCGCGAGGCGCCGAGGACCCGGGCGGCCTCCTCCTGGCGCGGGTCGAGCTGCGACCAGAGGCCGCCGACGGTCCGCACGACGACCGCGTAGTTGAAGAAGACGTGCGCGAGGAGGATCGCCCACACACTGGTGTCGAGGCGCAGCCCCCACAGCTCGTCGGTGAGCCCGTGCCGGCCGACGAGCGCCAGGAACGCCGTGCCGACGAGCACGGTCGGCAGCACGAAGGGGACCGTGACGACGGCCCGCAGCACGCTCTTTCCGGGGAAGTCGAAGCGGGCGAAGACGTACGCCCCCGGCAGCGCGACCAGCAGGGTCAGGCCGGTGGAGGCGAGCGCCTGCCAGACGGTGAAGCCGAGCACGTCGAGGATGTCCGGCCGGGTCAGCGTCTCGCCGATCCGGTCGAACCGCCAGGTGCCGTCGGGGCGCAGCCCCCGGTCCACGATGGACACGACGGGCCAGGCGAAGAAGAGCCCGAAGAACGCGACGGGCAGGGCCATGAGACCGAGCCGCGTCACGCTCCCCCGGACGTCCCGCGTCACTTCAGAACGAGCGACGACCACTGCTGGATCCACGGGTCACGCTTCTCGGCGATCTTCTCGGGGGCCATGGTCTCCGGCTTGTCGACCACGACGCCGTGCTTCGTGAAGAGCTCGGGCAGGGCCGCGTCCTTCGCCACCGGGTTGACGAACATCTGGAGCGGCATGTCCTCCTGGAACTTCTTGGAGATCAGGAAGTCGATCAGCGCCTTGCCGCCCTCGGGGTTCTTCGCGCCGTTCAGCAGGCCCGCGAACTCGGTCTGCCGGAAGCAGGTGCCGGTGGAGACGCCGGTGGGCGCCGTCTTCGGCTGCGGCTCGCCGTACAGCACCTCGACGGGCGGGCTGGAGGCGTACGACACGACCAGCGGCCGGTCGCCCTTGGCCTGCTTGCCGCCGGCCGAGCCGGAGAACTCCTGGTTGTAGGCGAGCTCCCAGCTGTCGACGGTCTTCATGCCGTTGGCCTTGAGCTTCTTCCAGTAGTCCTGCCAGCCGTCGTCGCCGTACTTCGCGGCCGTGCCGAGGAGGAAGCCGAGGCCCGGGGAGGACCGCTCGGGGTTCTCCACGACCAGCAGGTCCTTGTACGCCGGCTCGGCGAGGTCGTCGAAGGTCACCGGCGGCGCCAGCTTCTTGTCGGCGAAGTACTTCTTGTCGTAGTTGACGCAGATGTCACCGGAGTCGATCGGGGTGACCCGGTGCTCCTTGTCGAGCTGGTACGCGGCCGGGACCCGGTCCAGGCCCTTCGCCTCGTACGGGACGAAGATCCCGTTGTCGAGGGCGCGGGACAGCAGCGTGTTGTCGACGCCGAAGAAGACGTCGCCCTGCGGGGAGCCCTTGGTCAGGATCTCCTTGTTGACGGCCTCACCGGCGTCGCCGCTCTTGAGGACCTTGACCGTGAAGCCGGTCTGCTTCGTGAAGTCGGCCAGCACCTCCTTGGAGGCGTTGAAGGAGTCGTGGCTCACCAGCGTGACCGTCTTCGGCGCGGGCCGGTCGGTCTTGCCGGCGGCACCGCGGACCTCGTCGGTGCCGCAGGCGGCCAGGGTGGTGACGCCGAGCGCCGCGACGAGCGCGGCGGCGGCGGCCTTCTTGATGCTCACTGGATTCCTCCTGGGTATGACCAGGAAGAGACGCGGCCCTGCCCGCGTCCGGCGGACGCGGGCAGGGCGCAACAGCTTGAGTTACGACCGAACTTCCTACCCAGAATGACCTGGGCAAGGTTCAGAGGGTCTGCGGTCTACGGTTACCGCACTCTCAGCGCTGTGGCGCTCCCCTGTCGGAATATGGAGATGTGTTCGAGCTCAGACTACAAGGTCAGCGCTCGGCGGCCGCGAGCTGTCCACAGGCACCGTCGATCTCCTGGCCGCGGGTGTCCCGCACGGTCACCGGGACGCCGTGGCGGGCGATAGCCTCGACGAAGGCCTTCTCGTCCTCGGGGCGGGAGGCCGTCCACTTCGAACCGGGCGTCGGGTTCAGCGGGATCAGGTTGACGTGCACCCGCTTGCCCTTGAGGAGCCTGCCGAGCAGGTCACCGCGCCAGGCCTGGTCGTTGATGTCCCGGATGAGGGCGTACTCGATGGAGATCCGGCGCCCGGACTTCTCCGCGTACTCCCAGGCCGCGTCGAGGACCTCCCGCACCTTCCAGCGCGTGTTGACGGGCACGAGGGTGTCCCGCAGCTCGTCGTCGGGCGCGTGCAGCGAGACGGCGAGGCGGCACTTGAAGCCCTCGTCGGCGAAGCGCAGCATGGCGGGCACGAGACCGACGGTGGAGACGGTGATGCCGCGCTGCGAGAGGCCGAGCCCGTCGGGCTCGGGGTCGGTCAGCCGCCGGATGGCGCCGACGACCCGCTTGTAGTTGGCGAGGGGCTCGCCCATGCCCATGAACACGATGTTGGAGAGCCGCGCCGGTCCGCCGGGCACCTCGCCGTCGCGCAGGGAGCGCATGCCGTCCACGATCTGGTGCACGATCTCGGCGGTCGACAGGTTCCGGTCGAGGCCCGCCTGCCCGGTCGCGCAGAACGGACAGTTCATCCCGCAGCCGGCCTGCGAGGAGATGCACATGGTCACCCGGTCCGGGTAACGCATGAGCACCGACTCCACGAGCGTGCCGTCGTGCAGCCGCCACAGGGTCTTGCGGGTGGTGTCGTCGTCGCACGAGATGTGCCGCACCACGGACATCAGGTCGGGCAGCAGCTCCCCGGCCAGCTTCTCGCGCGAGGCGGCCGGGATGTCCGTCCACTCGGCGGGGTCGTGCGCGTACCGCGCGAAGTAGTGCGTCGACAGCTGCTTGGCGCGGAAGGGCTTCTCGCCGATCGCGGCGACGGCCTCCTTCCGCTCGGCGGGCGTGAGGTCGGCCAGGTGCCGCGGCGGCTTCTTGGCTCCGCGGGGGGCGACGAAAGTGAGTTCTCCGGGCACTGGACGGGCCACGATCGGGTGTCTCCTCAGACGGCACGAGGTCCGGCATCCCCGCGTCGGCGGGAGGGACGGCATCACGATGCCGGAGCCAGGAGACCTCACTGGACCGTCCCCGCAGCGGCGAGGACGACGGAAGGGCCCGCAGCGCACGCGCCACGAGCCCTTCCAGAGTACCCGTTGTCCGTCAAGCCGTTCCGACGAACAGTGCCAGCAGCAGCCACACCACCGGTGCCGTCGGCAGCAGCGAGTCCAGCCGGTCCATGATGCCGCCGTGGCCCGGCAGCAGCGTGCCCATGTCCTTGATGCCCAGGTCGCGCTTGATCATGGACTCGCCGAGGTCGCCGAGCGTCGCGCTCGCCGCCACCGCCAGACCGAGGATCAGGCCCTGCCACCAGACGCCGTCGTCGATCATGAACTGCATGCACAGCGCGCCCGCCGCCATCGCGAACGTCACCGCGCCGACCAGGCCCTCGCGGGTCTTGCCGGGGCTGATCCTCGGGGCCAGCTTGTGCTTGCCGAAGCGCCAGCCGATCGCGTACGCCCCGGTGTCGCTGACCACGGTCAGGATCAGGAACGTCAGCACCCGCTCCGGCCCGTCGTCCGCGGCCAGAAGCATCGCCACGAACGTCGCCAGGAACGGCACGTAGAACGCGGCGAAGACTCCCGCCGTGACGTCCTTGAGGTAACCCTCGGGCGGCTCCGTCATCCGCCAGACGAGCACCGCGAGCGCCGTCAGGGCCATCGCCACCCAGGCGCCCTCGGCGCCCCGGACGTAGCCGGCGACGACCATCGCCGCGCCGCCGACCGCGAGCGGGACCAGCGGCGCCTTGATCCCCTTGCGCTCCTGGAGGCGGGAGGTGAGCTCCCAGAGGCCGACGACCACGGCGACCGCTATCACTCCGACGAACGCGGGTGCCCAGATGTACAGCGACGCGATGATGACCGCGCCGAGTCCGACTCCGACCCCTATGGCCGCGCCCAGGTTGCGCCCGGCGCTCTTCTTCTGCCGCGGCGCCGGCGGCGCGGGCGGCGGAGGCGGAGTGGGGCTGGACATGGGCTCCTGCGGGTGCTCGTGCGGCGTCTCGTCACGGAACAGGGGACCGCTCGGGTGAGCGGCCCCCCGGCCGTGACCGTCCTGGAATCCGCCGGCGGGAACGTCGGGCACGATGGGCATGGGCCGAGTCTGCGCCGCCTGATGCCGATCGTATGCGGGACCCGCCGGGGCAGGCCCCTGGTCGGGTCCCCCGCGGCCGGAACCGGCCGGGGCCCCCCAGGAAGAGTCGTTCATCAGACCTCGAGCAGCTCGGCTTCCTTGTGCTTGAGCAGCTCGTCCACCTGCGCGACGTACTTCGCGGTGGTGTCGTCGAGCTCCTTCTCGGCGCGGCGGCCCTCGTCCTCGCCGACCTCGCCGTCCTTGACGAGCTTGTCGATGGTCTCCTTGGCCTTGCGGCGCACCGAGCGGATCGAGATCTTCGAGTCCTCGGCCTTGCCCTTGGCGACCTTGATGTACTCCCGGCGGCGCTCCTCGGTCAGCTCCGGGAACACCACGCGGATGATGTTGCCGTCGTTGCTCGGGTTGACGCCGAGGTCCGAGTCCCGGATGGCCTGCTCGATGTTGCGCAGCGCGCTCTTGTCGAACGGCGTCACCACGGCCATGCGCGGCTCCGGGACGGAGAAGGACGCCAGCTGGTTGATGGGGGTGATGGCACCGTAGTAGTCGGCCACGATCTTGTTGAACATCGCCGGGTGCGCACGGCCGGTGCGGATCGCGGCGAAGTCCTCCTTGGCGACCACGACGGCCTTCTCCATCTTCTCCTCGGCCTCGAGGAGAGTCTCTTCGATCACCACATGCTCCTGCGTGTCGTCGCGTTGTGTCCTGCACGGTGTACGACCGGCAGGGCTCTGTCCAGCCCCTTGCGGGGCGGTTCCCCGGTTCGGGTCAGGCCCGGGTGCCCTGGTCGCTCACGAGCGTGCCGATCTTCTCACCCTTCACCGCGCGAGCGATATTGCCCTCGGCGAGCAGTTCGAAGACGAGGATCGGGAGGTTGTTGTCCCGGCACAGGGTGATGGCGGTGGCGTCGGCGACCTTGAGGTCGCGGGAGAGCACCTCGCCGTACTCGAGCGCGTCGAACTTGACCGCGTCGGGGTTGCGCTTCGGGTCGGAGTCGTAGACGCCGTCCACGCCGTTCTTGCCCATGAGCAGGGCCTCGGCGTCGATCTCCAGGGCGCGCTGGGCGGCGGTGGTGTCCGTGGAGAAGTACGGCATGCCCATGCCCGCGCCGAAGATGACCACACGGCCCTTCTCCAGGTGGCGCACGGCGCGGAGCGGGATGTACGGCTCGGCGACCTGGCCCATGGTGATGGCGGTCTGGACGCGGGAGTCGATGCCCTCCTTCTCCAGGAAGTCCTGGAGGGCGAGGCAGTTCATCACGGTGCCGAGCATGCCCATGTAGTCGGAGCGGGCCCGGTCCATGCCGCGCTGCTGGAGCTCGGCGCCACGGAAGAAGTTGCCGCCGCCGATCACAATCGCGATCTCCGCGCCGTCGCGGACGACCGCCGCGATCTCACGCGCGATGGCGTGCACGACATCGGGGTCGACGCCCAGGCCGGTACCGCCGGAGAAGGCTTCTCCGGACAGCTTCAGCATGTAGCGGCCGGCCTGCTTGCCGTTGTTGTCGTCGCCCTGTACGGCGCCCTGATTCATGGAGATCTCCTCGTGCACATACGAAGGAGGCCATTGCCTTGGGTCCTCGCGGTATCCCGTACGGCAATGGCCTCCTCGTCAGATCTGCGGTCGTCCTGCGCGTGCGCGGACGACTGCCTCAGACCCTACCGGGGTCCGGCGTCCGTCGCGTTCGCGTACGGACTCAGATGCCGACCTTGATGCGGGTGAAGCGCTTCAGGGTGACACCGGCCTCGTCCAGGACCTTCTGGACGGACTTCTTGTTGTCCAGGGCGTACGGCTGGCCGAGCAGCGTGGCGTCCTTGAAGAAGCCGTTGACGCGACCCTCGACGATCTTGGCGATCGCGGCCTCGGGCTTGCCCTCGGCGCGGGTGGTCTCCTCGGCGACGCGACGCTCGGTCTCGACGACCTCGGCCGGAACGTCTTCCTTGGTGAGGTACTTCGGCGCGAAGGCGGCGATGTGCTGCGCGACACCCTTGGCGACGTCGGCGTCGGCCTTGTCGAACTCGACGAGGACACCGATCTGCGGCGGGAGGTCCGGCATCGTGCGGTGCATGTACGCGAAGACGAAGCCGTCGGCGAACTGCGCGAAGCGGTCCAGGACGATCTTCTCGCCGAGGTTGGCGTTGGCCTCGTCGACGAACGCCTGCACGGTCTTGCCGGCCTCGATCTCGGAGGCGAGCAGCGCCTCCAGGTCGGCCGGGGCGGTGGCGGCGACGTGCTCGGCCAGCTGGGCGGCGACGGCCTGGAACTTGTCACCCTTGGCGACGAAGTCCGTCTCGCACTTCAGCTCGACGAGGACGCCCGAGGTGTTGTCGTCGGCGATGAGGGAGACCACGGCACCGTTCTCGGCAGAGCGGCCCTCGCGCTTGGCGACACCCTTCTGGCCCTTGATACGGAGCGCCTCGACGGCCTTGTCGACGTTGCCGTCGGCCTCGTCCAGGGCCTTCTTGCAGTCCATCATGCCGGCGCCGGTGAGCTCGCGGAGCTTCTTGACGTCAGCGGCGGTGTAGTTCGCCATGAGTCTGTTTCTCTCTCGAAGTCTGAAAGATCGGGCGGGTCCACGGGTGGACGGCGGGGGCTTCGTGGGCCCCCGCCGTCGTCACCCGAAGGTCCTGAAGGGTCAGGCCTGCTCGGCGTCCGCGGCCGGAGCCTCGGCGGCGGCCTCGGCCGGAGCGGCCTCGGCGGCGGGGGCCTCGGCGGCGGGGGCCTCGACAGCCTCGTCGGCCTTCTTCTCGCCCTCGAGCAGGTCGCGCTCCCACTCGGCGAGGGGCTCGCCGGCGGCCTTCTCGCCCGGCTTCGAGTCGCCGGTCGCGGCGCCGGAGCGGGCGATGAGGCCCTCGGCGACGGCGTCGGCGATCACGCGGGTGAGCAGGGTGACGGAGCGGATCGCGTCGTCGTTGCCCGGGATCTTGTAGTCGACCTCGTCGGGGTCGCAGTTGGTGTCGAGGATCGCGACGACCGGGATGTGGAGCTTGCGCGCCTCACCGACGGCGATGTGCTCCTTCTTGGTGTCGACGATCCAGACGGCGCTCGGCACCTTCTGCATCTCGCGGATACCACCGAGGGTCTTCTCCAGCTTGGCCTTCTCGCGGGAGAGGACCAGGAGCTCCTTCTTGGTGAGACCCGAGGCGGCGACGTCCTCGAAGTCGATCTGCTCGAGCTCCTTGAGGCGCTGCAGACGCTTGTAGACGGTGGAGAAGTTGGTGAGCATGCCACCGAGCCAACGCTGGTTGACGTACGGCATGCCGACACGCGTCGCCTGCTCGGCGATGGCCTCCTGGGCCTGCTTCTTCGTACCGACGAACATGATGGAGCCGCCGTGCGCGACGGTCTCCTTGACGAACTCGTAGGCGCGGTCGATGTACGACAGCGACTGGAGCAGGTCGATGATGTAGATGCCGTTGCGCTCGGTGAAGATGAAGCGCTTCATCTTCGGGTTCCAGCGACGGGTCTGGTGACCGAAGTGGACGCCGCTCTCCAGCAGCTCCCGCATCGTGACGACGGCCATGGCCATCTCCTTGGTTTTCTCGGTTTTGTGTTCCTGACGCCCCGGCGCGCCGTGCCACGAAGGACCGAAAGGCGCTGCCACCCGCCGCGAGGACTGGTGGCGGGGCGTGCGAAGTCGACCCGGTGACCCGAGTCGCCATAGGAAGTGTACGGGACCCCGGGAGCGCCGGGTGACGGCACTGTCCACAACCGGCTGGTAGTCCACAGATACCGTCCGCTACCGGAACGAATCGATCATCCGGGGAACGCTTTCCTCATGCATCTGACGATCCTGCTCGCGACCCTGACCCTGCTCTGGCCGGTGGGCCCGCCCCCGCCGGAGATCGTCCGCGGCTGGGAGCCCCCGCCCGGCCCGTACGCCGCGGGCCACCGCGGCGTCGACCTCGCCGCACCCCCGGGCACCCCGGTCCTCGCCCCCGCCGCGGGCACGGTGACCTTCGCGGGCCCGGTGGGCGGACGCGGCGCCGTGTCCCTCACCCTCCCGGGCACGGGTACGCCCCCGCTCCGCACGACGTTCACCCCGGTGACCCCGCTGGTACCGCCCGGCACCCGGGTCGCGCCGGGCACCCCGATCGCCGAGGTCGCGGAGGGCGCCCACTGCGCCGCGACCTGCCTCCACTGGGGCCTGCTGCGGGGTGAGGAGTATCTGAACCCCCTGCTCCTGACGAGGAGAGCCCCCTCACGGCTGCTTCCGCTCGACGGGGGCCGGGAGGGGTGATCCGGGGGACGGGACCCAGGGCCCCGCGAGCCGGGCACGATCCGAGAGGCAGGCCCTAGGCCGAAGGACCCGTGACGCCGTGGAGGGCCATCGTGACGGCCGCTTCGGCGATGTCCGCCGGGTCCTCGGCCGCGCCGAGCTCGATGCGGCGGACGGCGGCGTCGACGACGCCCTGGAGGAGCATGGCGCCCAGGCGGGGCTGGGGCTGGCCCAGGGCCGCGAGGGCTTCGACGATCATGGCGACGAGGCCGCCGTGGGCGGCGCGGATCTTCTCGCGGGCGCCGTCGTCCAGTTCGCTCGCCGAGATGGCGACGACCGCCCGGTGACGCCGGTCCCCGACGAGGTCCAGCTGCTTGCGGACGTACGCCTCGACCTTGCCGCCCGGCGTCTCGGCGCCGGCCATGGCCGCCTCGACCTCGGCGGCCCAGACGGGGAAGTCGACGGCGCACAGCTCTTCGACGACGGCCGCGCGGGACCGGAAGTACTCGTAGACCGACGAGCGGGCGAGGCCCGTGCGCTCGGCGAGTGCGGGGAAGGTCAGCGCCTCCGTACCGCCCTCGGACAGCAGGGAACGCGCGGCGTCCAGGAGGGCGCCGCGCTGCATGGTCCGGTGCTCGGCCACGGAGGCCGCTCGAATCCTGGGCACGGCTCCACTCTACGACCGGCCCGCAAGGGTCAGCGGCCGACGTCGGCCAGCTTGGCGCGGAGCTGGAGGACGGACTTGGTGTGGATCTGGCTGACGCGGCTCTCGGTGACGCCGAGGACATGGCCGATCTCGGCCAGGGTGAGGCCCTCGTAGTAGTAGAGCGTGACGACGGTCTTCTCCCGCTCGGGGAGCGTGTTGATGGCGCGGGCGAGCAGCCGGCGCAGCTCGCGGTCCTCGGCGATCTCGACGGGGTTGTCGGCGGCGGTGTCCTCCAGGGTGTCCATGAGGGAGAGCCGGTCACCGCCCTCGCCGCCGACGTGCAGCAACTCCTCCAGGGCGACGACGTTCGCCAGGGACAACTGGCTGAATACCGCGTGCAGTTCCTCCAGCGTGACCTCCATCTCCGCGGCGACCTCGCTCTCGGAGGGGGTCCGGCGGAGCTGGGCTTCGAGGGTGGCGTAGGCGCGCTCGACGTTGCGGGCCTTCTGGCGGACGGAGCGCGGGATCCAGTCCAGGGCGCGGAGCTCGTCGATCATGGCGCCGCGGATGCGGGTGATCGCGTACGTCTCGAACTTGATCGCCCGCTCGACGTCGAACTTCTCGATGGCGTCGATGAGGCCGAAGACCCCGGAGGAGACGAAGTCGGCCTGTTCCACGTTGGACGGCAGCCCCACGCTGACCCGGCCGGCGACGTACTTCACGAGCGGCGAGTAGTGCAGGATCAGCTGCTCCCGCAGCCGCTCGTCGCCGGTGTCCTTGTACGAGCGCCACAGCTCGTCGAGCGAGGTCGGCGCGGGCGGTCGCACGGTGCCCCGAGCCGCTGGGGGCACCGCAGCGCGGTCAGACCCGGAGGTGTGCTGGGGCATGCGTTGCCTTGAGCCGTTCTGGTTTCGGGTGTGTCGGTGCGGTGGTCCTGTAGGGAAGTCTGGTGAGCGTAGCGTGAGTGCGCTGTCGCGGTGCGCGAACATCGGCGGATCGCGCCGCTCCGGGTGGACGCCGTCGGCCACATCTTCGAACCCGGGCCGTGACGCGTGTCGGCCCCCCGGGTGCGACCGAGAGAACGGGTCTGTTCATCCTCATCACCCTTTCACCCGAATGCTCCAGGTCAAGTACCGCCTCGCCGCGCGTTCGACGCTTCTGTCGCGGTGTTCGTCAACCGCCATCCCTCCCCCCGCCGCTCGACGAAGCCGAGCGAGTGGAGTTCGTACAGCTTGGCGAGGGTGTCGTCCGGGGTGGTTCCGGCCCGTCGTGCGATGACGGTGGTGGGCGTGGGGCCACGGGCCGGGACGGCTTCGAGGACGTGCGCCGTGGCGGGGGCGAGGAGGTCGCGGGGCAGGACGGGGCCACGGCGTGCGGGGGCGAGCTGGCCGATGTCGCCGACGAGTTCGACGATCTCGTCGGCGTCGGTGACCAGAGTGGCGTCGCCGCGGAGCAGTTCGTGCACGCCGGCGGAGAGCGCGCTGGTCACGGGGCCGGGGACGCCCATGGTGTGGCGCCCGAGCCGTGCGGCGGCACGGGCGGTGACGAGGGAGCCGCTGCGGTGCTGCGCCTCGACGACGACGGTGCCGCGGGTCAGGGCGGCGATGACGCGGTTGCGGAGGATGAAGCGGCTGGGGGTGGGGTGACTGTCGGGTGGCAGCTCTCCGACGACGAGGCCCTGTTCCGCGACGCGCCGGATGAGCCGGTCGTGGCCGCGGGGGTACGGCGTGTCGACGCCGCAGGCGAGGACCGCGACGGTGGCCCCGCCGGCGGCGAGGGCACCCCGGTGGGCGGCGCCGTCGATGCCGTAGGCCGCGCCGGAGACGACGACCCAGCCCTGGCGGCTGAGGCCCGCGGCGAGGTCGGCCGCGGTGTGGGCGCCGTACGGGGTGCAGGCGCGGGCGCCGACGAGGGCGACGGAGCGCAGCGCCCAGGTGCGCAGGTCGGCCGGACCGCGCACCCAGAGGCCGACGGGGCGGGCGTCGCCGAGGTCGTCGAGTTGACGCGGCCACTCGGTGTCGCCCGGGACGAGGAAACGTCCGCCGAGGCCGTGGACGGTGTCGAGGTCGTGCCCGGGCCGGGCGGCGGTGGCGCGTCGCCGCCACGAGGCGACGCGGGTGGCTCCGGTGCCGGGGAAGGAGGAGCTGTCGTCCCCGGCGTGGAGGAGGCGGTCGAGGAACCCGGTCGCGCCGTACCGGCGGAGCCACCGCCCGGCGTGTTCGTCACCGGGCTCGACGGATCGGCTGAGCACCGCGCGCGCGAGCCGCTCCCGCTCCGGTTCGGACCGGAAGGGCCCCGGCACGTCGGGGTCCGGCCCCTCGGGCCCGTCGACTCCAGGAACGCCAGATCCGGGAACGTCGGGCCCAGGGGCGTCGGGCCCGGTTGCCTCCGGGCCGGTTGCCGCGGGCCCTCGTGTCGCGGTCATGCGTGCTCCCCCGCTCCGACGGGCACGCCGCGGGCGACGCCGGTGCGCAGTTCGAGGGCGAGGGCGATGTCCCCGCTGTCGGGCCGGTCGTGCCCGGTGAGGTCGGCGACGGTCCACGCGACGCGGAGCACCCGGTCGAGGCCGCGGGCGGTGAGCAGTCCGCGCTCGACGTCCCGTTCGGCGGCGGCGAGGGCTCCGGGGGCGGCGAGGTGGCGGGTGCGGAGCTCGTGTCCGGGGATCTCGCTGTTGACCCGCCACGGGGTGTCGGCGAGGCGTCCGGCGGCCCGGTCCCGGGCCTCGTGGACGCGGGCGGCGACGGTGGCGGTGCTCTCGCCCCGGCCGCCCTGTCCGAGGAGGTCGGCGCGGGTGACGGGTTCGACCTCCACGCGCAGGTCGACGCGGTCGAGCAGGGGTCCGGACAGGCGCGCCTGGTAGCGGCGGACGACGGAGGCGGGGCACTCGCAGCTGGCGCCGTGGAGGGTGTGCCGGCCGCAGGGGCAGGGGTTGGCGGCGAGGGCGAGGAGGAAGCGGGCGGGGAGGCGGACGACGCCGGCGGCGCGGGCGATGACGACGTGTCCGGATTCGAGGGGCTGGCGCAGCGCGTCGAGCGCCTTGCCGGAGAACTCCGGGGCCTCGTCCAGGAACAGCACCCCGCGGTGGGCCAGGGAGACGGCGCCCGGCCTGGGGAGGCCGTTCCCGCCGCCGACGAGGGACTGCATGGTGGCGGAGTGGTGGGGCGCGCAGTAGGGGGCGCTGCGGACCAGGGGTTCCCCGGGCGGGAGGATGCCGGCGACCGAGTGGACGGCGGTGACCTCCAGGGACTCCTGCCGGGTGAGGGGCGGGAGGATGCCGGGGAGACGCTCGGCGAGCATCGTCTTGCCCGCGCCGGGTGGGCCGGAGAGGAGCAGGTGGTGGCCGCCCGCGGCGGCGACCTCCAGGGCGAGGCGGGCCCGCCGCTGCCCGGCGACGTCGGCGAGGTCGGGCCCCTCGGCGGGCCCGGCGGCGAGTCCGGTGCCGATCCCGGCGCCGGGGACGAGGAGCCCGGCGAGCATCGCGTCGGGCCGGCCATCCTCGGCGGCCTCCTCGTCGGGGACGGGTTCGTCGGTGAGGACGGCGATCAGCTGGCGGAGGGTGCGGACGCCGAGGACGGAGACGCCGGGGACGAGCGAGGCCTCACCGGCGGTCTGTTCGGGGACGACGACCTGGCGGTATCCGGCGTCGGCGGCGGCGAGGACGGCCGGCAGGACACCGCGGACGGGCCGGACGCGTCCGTCGAGGCCGAGTTCACCGATGAGGACGAGGTCGGCGATGGCCCGCGGGTCGATCCGCTCGGCCGCGCCGAGGACGGCGGCGGCGACGGCGAGGTCGAATCCCGAGCCCCCCTTGGGGACGGATGCCGGGCTGAGGCCGACGGTCAGCTTCTTCTGGGGCCATTCGGCACCGGAGTTGACGACGGCGGCGCGGACCCGGTCGCGGCTCTCGCTGAGGCTCTTGTCGGGGAGGCCGACGAGGGTGAAGGCGGCGACTCCGGGTTCGAGGTCGGCCTGGACCTCGACGACGACGCCCTCGACGCCGACGAGGGCGACGGAGCAGGTGCGGGCGAACCCCATCAGGCCACCCCCTGCGCGTGGGTGAGGACGGGGGCGCCCTTGCGCGGCAGCACGATGCCGACGAGGTCGATGCGGACGCCGCCGGCGGGCGCCGGGGTGTCGTTGCGGTCGAGCCAGCAGGCGGCGAGGCGTCGGAGCCGCTCGGCCTTGCGGGGCGTGACGGCGGCCATCGGGTGCTCGTAGACGCCGTCGCGCCGGGTCTTGACCTCGCAGATCACGAGGGTGTCGCCGTCCCGGGCGACGATGTCGATCTCGCCGCTCCGGCCACAGCGCCAGTTGCGGGCGAGGATGTGCATGCCGTCCGCGGTGAGCCGGCGGGTCGCCAGCTCCTCCCCGTACCGTCCGAGGGCTTGGGTCCTGTTCATGCGGTACCACCTCCGTCACCGACTGTGACGGAGCGTGGCGGGCCGCGTGCGGCGCTGTGGACGGCCGGGAGGCTGTGGAGAACCTCGTCACCCCTGGGGGTGATCTCCCCTCCGGGGAGGGGAAGCGGGCGGGCTCAGCTGCCGGGAAGTTCGAGGTCGCTCTTGTTGAGCTCCTCGATGTTCACGTCCTTGAAGGTCAGGACGCGGACCTGCTTGACGAACCGGGCGGGCCTGTACATGTCCCAGACCCAGGCGTCAGCCATGCTGACCTCGAAGAAGACCTCGCCCTGCACCGAGTGCACCTGCATCTCGTAGTCGTTGGTGAGGTAGAAGCGCCGCTCGGTCTCGATCACGTATTTGAACAGCCCGACGACGTCGCGGTACTCCCGGTAGAGCTTCAGCTCCATCTCGGTCTCGTACTTCTCGAGGTCCTCGGCGCTCATGGCATGTTCCCCTTCAGCCGTGCGTCCCCCTATTGTGCGCCAGTCGTACGCGCCCCTAAACGATTTCCGGGGCGAGAACCACCGGCACACTCGGAGGTCCCTCGTCGAGCAGCGCCTGGAGCAGCTCGGCGAGTCTGGTCGGGTACACCGTCTCACGCGCCGCCGACAGTTCGGCGGAGGTCCACCATCTCAGGCCCGCGAGACTGCGGGTCTCCAGTTCCGTGAGGGCCTGCGGCCGGGGCGCGGCCTCGGTCCCGCGGGTGAGGGCCAGGTAGTACCACTCGTCCTGGTCCCAGCGGCGCCCGTCGAAGGGGAACGAGCAGTACCGCTTCCAGAGCACCGGGCCGAGGTCGACCTCGGTGATGCCGGTCTCCTCGGCGAGTTCGCGCAGCGCCGCCTCCTCCCGGGTCTCGTCGCCCTCCAGGCCGCCGCCCGGGGTGAACCACCAGGTCTCGCCCGGGTCCTCGGGCTCGTAGCCGTGCAGGAGCAGGATGCGGTCGTCGGGATCGAGCAGCACGACGCGGGCGACCCGCCGCCGTGGGGGCTCCGCCGGGTGCCCCCGCCCCGGAGCGGCCTCCGGGCCTCCCGTGTCCGTCATGCCCCCACCTTCTCCCGTGCGTCCGGCCGCGGCCCGCCGGAGCGGCGCCCGGTCAGACGGCTCGCCACGGGCCCGTACGCGGCTCCCACGAGGATCAGCGCCGTGCCGGCCGCGACGGCCGTGAGGAGCGCCGTGAACGGTCCCGGCCGCGAGATGCCGCCCGGGAGGTCGGCGAAGCCCTCGGGGGGCGCCAGGAGGCCCTCGGCGGGCCAGACGACGGCGTCGACCCTGCCGAGGACCGTGGAGCGCGGCACGGAGCCCTTTCCGGCCTCCTCCATGTGCGAGCGGGAGTCCAGCGAGGTGTGCCGGTCGTCGCCGAGCAGGAAGAGGTTGCCCTCGGGGACGGTCACCGAGAAGTCCTCGCCCGAGGCCACCGTGCGGCCGCCGATCCCGGGCCGCAGGTACGGCTCGTCGACGGGCCGGCCGTTCACGGTGAGCCGCCCGTCCCGGTCGCAGCAGGCGACGGTGTCGCCGCCGACGGCGGCGACCCGCTTCACCATGGGCCCGGAGTTCCAGACGGGGTCGTCGAAGACCACGACGTCACCGCGCCGCACCTCGTCGCCGTCGATCCGCTGCGCGAGGATCTTGGACCCGACGGCCAGGGTCGGGGTCATGGAGTCGGTGGGGACGGTGTACGGCTGGTAGAGCACGGCTCCCCAGACGAATCCGCCGAGGAAGAGCACACAGCCGACGGCCACGGCCAGCCCCGACAGCACGCTGCCGAGGCGGCCGTGGCCGCCCTTGGTCCGTATGGTTCCGCTCATGTGCGCACCCCGTAGGTCTGTCGGCGGACCGTAGCCCTGTCGACGGTCCGGGACGGCACCCTACCCGCGGGTCGCTACTCGGCGGTATGCCGTGCGGCCTGCTTCTTCCGGCGCCACAGCACGAGCGGGAGCGCTCCGGCGAGACCGGCCGCCCCGGCCGGGACCGCGGCCATGGCCTTGTCGAGCGCCGGCTGGTCGAAGACCTCGGGGATGGGGAGCGTGGCCCAGCGGGTGACCGGCCAGGCGATCACGACGGCGCGGCCCACGACCTCGTCGTTGGAGACGGTGCCGCCGCCGGGGAGCTGCTGGTGGAAGCGGGAGTCCAGGGAGTTCTGGCGGTTGTCGCCCATGACCCAGATGCGGTCCTTGGGGACCTTGATCGGGCCGAAGGAGTCCTGGCAGGGCACCGCGCCGGGGGCGAGGTACGCGCTCTCGTCCAGCGCGACGCCGTTGAGGACGACCTTGCCGCCCTCCTTGCAGGAGACGGTGTCGCCGCCGACCGCGATGACGCGCTTGATGAGGTCCTTCTCCTCGGCGGACGGCATGAGGCCGATGAAGCTGAGGAACTTCTGCACGACGTTCGGCTTGGGGGTCTCCTGGCCCTCCAGCCAGCCGCCCGGGTCGTGGAAGACGACGACCTCGCCGCGCTCGGGCTCGGAGCCGAACCAGGGCGTCAGTTTGTCGACGAGGACCCGGTCGCCCTTCTGGAGGGTGTTCATCATCGATTCCGAGGGGATCGAGAACGCCTGCACCAGGAAGGTCTTGATCAGCAGGGCGAGCACCAGGGCGATGCCGACGAGGAGGGGCAGTTCCTTCCAGAAGGAACGCTGCTTCTTCGGGGCCTGGCCGGAGCCGCTCGCCGCGCCGTCGCCGTCCTCGCCCGGCGTGCCGCCGTTCGGCGGCTGCGCCTGCCCGTCACCCGTCACGTCGTCACCCGTCGTGTCATCGCCGAAGGCCCCGTCGGCCCTCTTCTCGGGTCCATCGTGTCCGGATCGTGCGCCGACGGCCAAATCCCCCACATCCACTCCTCAGTCCGTGCGAACGCCCGCCCCGGGTCAGGGACAGGCCCGCCACTCCCATAACGAGCAGAAGTTCCGCAGGGGTCGGGAGCCCGGGCAATCCGTTCAGATTCCGCTGGGACACACTATGCGACAGACCGGATGCGGCAGCGGAACTCGCACGGGCGTCCGGTACACCGGCGAAGGTGTCCCGTTCCTCCAGGCCGCGCCAGTGTCCGAAGGGCCAGGCGATCACCACGGCACGCCCCACGACCTGCTCCTCCGAGACGGTGCCGTGGCCCTCCTCGTCGAGGTGGTAGCGGGAGTCGGCCGAGTCGGAGCGGTGGTCGCCGAGGACGAAGATCCGGCCCTCCGGGACCTTCACCTCGAAGGGGATCTTGGACGGCGGGTTCCCGGGATGCAGGTACGGCTCGTCCAGCGGCACGCCGTTGACGCTGATCCGCCCGTCCGCGCCGCAGCAGCGGACGGTGTCGCCGCCGACGGCGACGACCCGCTTGATCAGGTCCCGGTCGTCTGCCGAGGGCAGCAGCCCGATGAAGGTCAGGGCCTGCTTGACCTGCTTGACGCCGATGGGGTCGTCGGCGGGCGGCGCGGCCTCCTGCTGGAGCCAGGTGCCGGGGTCCTTGAAGACGACGACGTCGCCGCGCTGCGGGCGGGAGCCGAACCAGGGCGTGAGCTTGTCGACGAGGACCCGGTCGTCGATGCGGATCGTCTGCTCCATGGAGCCGGAGGGGATGACGAACGCCTGGACCAGGAACGTCTTGAGGACCAGCGCGATGAGCACGGCCACGGTGATCAGGATCGGGATCTCGCGGAGCGCGGAGCGCTGCCGACGCCGGCGGACCCTGCGGGCCAGCCTGCGCCGCTCGGCCCGTCCGGGCCTGGCGGCTCCCTGTCCGGCCTCGGCGTCCTGCGCGGACCCGCCGGGCGGACGGCCGCGGCTACCCATGGGCTCCCGCTCCGTGCCCGCCGGCCGGCGCGGCCGGTACGGCGTCGAAGGCGTCGGTCTCCTGCACGGTGGACCAGCGGCCGAAGGGCCAGGCGATCCAGTCGGCGCGGCCGATGACCTTGTCGACGGGGACCATGCCGCCGCCCGGGTCGCCCAGGTGGTCGCGGGAGTCGCTGGACTGGCTGCGGTGGTCGCCCATGACCCAGAGCCTGTCCTGCGGGACGACGATGTCGAAGGGCACGCTGGACGGCCGGTCGCCGAGCTTCACGTACCACTCCTGGACGGGGACGCCGTTGACGGTGAGCCGGCCGTCCTTGTCGCAGCAGACGACCCGGTCGCCGGCGACGCCGACGACCCGCTTCACGAAGTCGGTCTCGTCGGGCTCGGCGAGGCCGAGGGCGGCCGCGCCGTCGTGCAGGAGTCCGGTGACCGGATTGCCCGCGGGCTGCTCCCGTACGAAGGAGCCGGTGCCGTCGAAGACGACGACGTCGCCCCGGGCGGGCTCGCTGCCGAAACGGTACGCCAGCTTGTTCACGAGGATCCGGTCACCGACCTGGAGCGTCGGCTCCATCGACCGGCTGGGGATCAGGAACGGCTGGATCACGAAGTGGCTCAGGAGCAGCAGGAACGTCACGAAGACGCCGCCCACGAGGGCGGTGCGGCGCCAGGAGGAGGCCCCGCCGGACTCCTCGGGACCGGACGCGGAGTCCTCGGAGGCCCGCCCGGAATCGTCGGGAACGCGCGCGGAGCGCGACCCCTCCTCCGTGTCGGAAGAGGGATCGCGCTCCGTGTGCTGTGCTTCGGTGTCCATCGCTGGCAGAGCCTATCCGGCCTGTCTGTGCGGGGAGTCGGAAGCAGGAGGCGTGCCGGGAGCCGGGGCTCAGCGGTCGCGCTTCTCCTTGATCTTGGCAGCCTTGCCGCGCAGCTCGCGCAGGTAGTAGAGCTTGGCGCGACGGACGTCACCGCGGGTCACGAGCTCGATCTTCTCGAAGATCGGGCTGTTCACCGGGAAGGTGCGCTCGACGCCGACGGAGAACGAGACCTTGCGGACCGTGAAGGTCTCGCTGACGCCCGAACCCTGGCGGCGGATGACGACGCCCTTGAACTGCTGGATACGGGAGCGGTTGCCCTCGATGACGCGCACGTGGACGTTCACGGTGTCGCCGGGACGGAAGGCGGGGAGGTCGGAGCGGAGCGAACCCGCGTTGACCTGGTCGAGCAGGGAGGCCATGGAGGTCTCTTTCCTCGCTGATGCCACAGGTCATCAGCGGTACGTTCGAATGATTCGGAGCGTCGTCCGTTTCTGGCGGCGTCGTTCCCCCTGTGGCAGGGGCGCGCGCCGGACGGACGACAGCGGCCTATTCTTCCACGCCCTCGACCCTGCGCCAAAATCGGCCGCCGGGCTCGGGCGCCCACCCCATCATCGAGAGGATCTCGCGGTCCTTCTTGTCGAAGGCGGAGGGGTCGCAGCGCTCGATGAGGTCGGGCCGGTGGGCGACGGTGCGCCGGAAGGCCTCGTCGCGCCGCCAGCGGGCGATCTTCCCGTGGTGCCCGCTGAGGAGGACGTCGGGGATGCCCCGGCCGCGCCACTCGGGGGGCTTGGTGTAGACGGGGCCCTCGAGGAGGTTGGCCATGGCGCCCGGGGCGAAGGAGTCGTCCCGGTGGGACTCGGCGTTGCCGAGGACGCCGGGCAGCAGGCGGGCGACGGCCTCGGTGACGACGAGGACGGCGGCCTCCCCGCCGGCGAGGACGTAGTCGCCGATGGAGACCTCGTAGACGGGCATCCGGGTCGCGTACTCGTCCATGACCCGGCGGTCGATGCCCTCGTAGCGGGCCGGCGTGAAGACCAGCCAGGGCCGCTCGGAGAGCTCGACGGCGAGCTCCTGGGTGAAGGGACGGCCGCTGGGGGTGGGGACGACGAGGACCGGCCCGTGCGCGCCGGCCTCGTAGCCGTCGGCGAGCGTCTGGTCGAGCGCGTCACCCCAGGGCTCGGTCTTCATGACCATGCCGGGCCCGCCGCCGTACGGGGTGTCGTCGACCGTGTTGTGCCGGTCGTACGTCCAGTCGCGCAGGTGGTGCACGTGGACGTCGAGCTGCCCGCGCGCGCGTGCCTTGCCGACGAGGGAGACGTTCAGCGGTTCCAGGTACTCGGGGAAGATCGTGACGACGTCGAGCCTCATGCCGGCTCCCCGGCGGACTCGTCGCCGGACGCCTCGCCGTCGTCCCGGGAGGAGACGATCTCGGCGCGGTCGTCGATCAGGCCGGGCGGCGGGTCGATGACGGCCCGCTGCTCCTCCAGGTCGATCTCGGTGACGATCGACGACACGAAGGGGATCATCAGCTCGGTGCCGTCGGGCCGCTCGACGATGAAGAGGTCCTGGGACGGCAGGTGGGAGATCTCGGTGATCCGGCCGATCTCGGTGCCGTCGGCGAGGACGACGTCGAGGTCCATGAGCTGGTGGTCGTAGTACTCGTCCTCCTCCTCCGGCAGTTCCTCGGGGTCGATCTCGGCGATGAGGAGGGTGTTGCGCAGGGCCTCGGCGGCGTTGCGGTCGCGGACGCCCTCGAAGCGCAGCAACAGCCTGCCGCTGTGGACCTTGCCGGACTCGATGGTGAGCGGCCCGGCGGAGGCCGGGTCGGTGAGCAGTACGGCACCGGGGCCGAGCCTGAGCTCCGGCTCGTCCGTCCGCACCTCGACGGTGACCTCGCCCCTGATCCCGTGGGCGCGGCCGACCCGCGCGACTACCAACTGCACTGCTCCACACTCTCCTGTCACACAGCTCGTACGTACGACAACGGGCCGGGGTGGGCTCTTCAGCCCTCCCCGGCCCGTGCCGGCACAACTCAAGGTGATGCTGCCGACCTGCTCAGCGGACCTGGTCCACGTCGACGAGGTCGACGCGGATCCCCCGGCCGCCGATGGCACCCACGACGGTGCGCAGCGCACGCGCGGTGCGGCCGTTGCGGCCGATCACCTTGCCGAGGTCGTCGGGGTGGACCCGGACCTCCAGCACGCGGCCCCGGCGCAGGTTGCGCGAGGCGACCTGCACCTCGTCGGGGTTGTCGACGATGCCCTTCACGAGGTGCTCGAGAGCCTCCTCGAGCATGATCAGGCCTCGGTCGACTCGGTGGACGCGGCCTCGGCCTCGTCCGCCTTCTTGTCGGCCTTCTTGGCCTTCGGGGTGATGGCCTCACCCTTGTCGTCGCCGCCCTCGAGGGTCTTCGCGAACTCGTCGAACGAGGCGCGCTTCGCCTCCTTCGTGGCGGGGACGAGCAGAGCCTTCTCGGGGGCCGGCAGACCCTTGTGCTTCTGCCAGTCGCCGGTGAGCTTCAGGATGGCGAGAACCGGCTCGGTCGGCTGGGCGCCGACGGACAGCCAGTACTGCGCACGCTCGGAGTCGACCTCGATACGCGACGGGTTGTACGTCGGGTGGTAGAGGCCGATCTCCTCGATCGCGCGACCGTCACGACGGGTGCGCGAGTCGGCGACGACGATGCGGTAGTGCGGCTGGCGGATCTTGCCGAGGCGCTTGAGCTTGATCTTGACTGCCACTGGAGTGGTGTCTCCTGGTCTTGACGTGGTTGGGCACTTGAGATGCCACGTGGGGTTGCGGTACTCGGATGCCCGATGGACGCGTCAGCCGGAGGAGAGAGGGGTCCTGTGCGACTGTCGAGTACAGCTAGCCATTGTGCCACACGCCGCCGACTCAGTTGGCGGCGCCCACTGTCTCGGGGATGCGGAAGGGCTTGCCGCAGCCGCCGCAGACGATCGGGGCCTGGGCCAGCACCGAGGGCACCACGCGCACGTTCCGCCCGCAGTCGCAGACGGCCTTGACGCGGACGCCGCCGCCCGAGGAACCGTGCCGGGCGGCCGGTCCGCGGAAGGAGCGCTTGGTGTCGGCGGCCGTGGCGACCGTGTGGGCCTTGAGGGCGCGCTGGAGCCGCTCGATGGTGGGCCGGTAGCGGCGCCTGGCCTCGGGGTTGAGCGTGACCAGGGAGAAGCCGCTGCTGGCGTGCGGCTCCTCGGGATGGTCGAGGCCCATCTCCTCGGCGATCGCGAGGAATCTGCGGTTGTGGTAGCGGCCGGCCCGGGAGGTGTCGCGGACACCTCGGGCGGCGGCGATGCCGTGGACTGCCTCGTGGAGCAGTCGTTCGAAGGAGAGCTCGGCGCCGCAGGCGGACGAGGATTCTCCGATCAGGGACTCGGGCGCGGCAAGATCGGGCAGCTCGGGGTGGTGCCGCTGAATGTCGGCCCACGCCTGTGCCAGCTCTGCGGCGAGAACAGGGGGTGTCGTGCTCACGTCGCGTACAACGAGCCGGAGTGCCCCCGGGTTCCATTCCGGGGCATCCCAAATATTTTGCACGTACCCGTCAGTTGCCGTTGATGTGTCGGGACGCGGTCCAGTGCGCCGATCTGCGGAGAAGTCACGCAGGGGACGTCAAGCCGGTGTGTAGTGGCGCATACGCCCCGGCGCGTGGCCGTCGTACGTGCGCCCCCCGTGGGGCCGGAGCGGCCCGGGGATGTGTGCGAGGACACTACCCGGTGCGGACGCGGGGCGGCGCACCGCCCCTCTCCCGGACGAATCCGTCCGGCGCGAGCACTGGACGCGGCCGGGGATGCGCAGTTCCCTGACTACGGGGGGCTGTCGTCCGAGCACGGATTGGGGCGCTTTTCCATGACACCTACGCTCGTCCCGCACCACCCCGCGCGCGATTGGGCCGAGATCCAGGAACGGATGCTGGTCCCGCTCTACGAGGCGGTGTACGACCGCCTCGGCGTGGGCGCGGGATCCCGGCTGCTCGGCCTGGGCTGCGGCTCCGGCCTGGCCCTCCTGATGGCGGCGGCACGGGGCGCGCGGGTGGCCGGCGCGGACCGGGACCACGCGCGCGTGGAGCTGGCCAGGGAGCGGCTGCCGGAGGGCGTCACGGTCACGGAGGAGCTCCCGGAGGACCTTCCGTACGACGTGATCACGGCCTTCCACGCGACCGACCGGGTCCTCCCGGAGCTCCGGGCGCTCACCCGTACGGCGCAATCGGGCGCGGCGGTCGTGCTCGCCGGGTGGGGGCCGCCGGAGCGGTGCGCCACGGAACCGGTGCTGCGGGTCGCGACCCGGCTCGCGGACCGCGGGCCGGTGCCGGGACCGGATCTGGACGCCCTGGTGGCGGGGGCGGGACTGCGGCCGGCCGGTTCGGGCCGGGTGGCCTGCCCCTTCGGGTACGCGGACGAGTCCAGCGCGGTGCGCGGGCTGCTCTCGACGGGCGCCTTCGACGAGGCGGTCAGGGCGACGGACCCCTCGCAGGTGGAGAAGGAGATCGAGGAGGCGCTCGCTCCGTACGTCCGCGCGGACGGGACGGTGTGGATGCCGAACGTGTTCCGGTACGTCGTCGCGCGCGTGCGGTGAGCCCGGCGCCGGACGCCGGGGCGCGTGAACCGCGTGAGCCCCTTCAGAGCTCCTTCTTGATCCGCGGGATGCCCGCGGCGCGGTAGGCCGCGTCCTCCTCCAGGGTCTCGTTCGCCAGGAGTGCCTCGGCGAGGGCGTCCAGCTTGTCGCGGTGCTCGCGGAGCTGCCGCACCGCGCTCTCGTAGCACTCGTCGACGATGCGGCGCATCTCCTCGTCGACGGTGTCGAGGGTCGCGGGGGCGGCCGAGAGCCCGTACGCCTGCTGGGCGTCGCTCGGGATGGCGGTGAGGCGGCCGACGCGCTCGCTCATGCCCCAGCGGCCCGCCATGCCCCGGGCGATGCCGGTGACCTGTTCGAGGTCGCTCTCGGCACCGGTGGTGATGACGCCGAAGACGACCTGCTCGGCCGCCATGCCGCCGAGGGCGCCGATGATCCGGCCGCGCAGGTAGTCCTCGGTGTAGGCGTACTTGTCGGCGTCGGGGGTCGACAGGGTGACGCCGAGGGCCCGGCCGCGCGGCACGATGGTGATCTTGCGGACCGGGTCGGCGCCCGGCTGGAGCATGCCCAGCAGGGCGTGCCCGCTCTCGTGGTACGCGGTGCGGCGGCGTTCCTCCTCGGGCATCACGAGCGGCCGTTCGGCACCGAGCTGGACCTTCTCCAGGGCGTCGGACAGATCGGACTGGGTGACGGCCTTCTGGTCGCGCTTGACCGCGAGGAGGGCGGCCTCGTTGGCGAGGTTGGCCAGCTCGGCACCGGTCATGCCGGGGGTGGTCCGGGCCACGTGCTCCAGGTCGACGTCCTGGGCGAGCGGGATCTCCCGGGTGTGGATCTTGAGGATGGCCTCGCGGCCGCCGCGGTCGGGCGGGTTGACGTGGACGATCCGGTCGAAGCGGCCCGGCCGCGTGAGGGCCGGGTCGAGCACGTCGGCGCGGTTGGTGGCGGCGAGCACGATGACCCCCTCGGAGCCGGTGAAGCCGTCCATCTCGGTGAGGATCTGGTTGAGGGTCTGCTCGCGCTCGTCGTGCCCGCCCATCCCGGAGCCGCCGCCGCGGGCCCGGCCGATGGTGTCGATCTCGTCGATGAAGATGATCGCGGGGGCGACCTTGCGCGCCTCGGCGAAGAGTTCGCGGACCCGGGAGGCGCCGACGCCCACGATCATCTCGATGAACTCGGAGGCGGAGGCGGAGAAGAACGGCACCCCCGCCTCGCCCGCGACGGCCCGGGCGAGCAGCGTCTTGCCGGTGCCGGGAGGGCCTGCCAGGAGCACGCCGCGGGGCATCTTGGCGCCCATCGCGCGGTAGGCCTGGGGGTTCTTCAGGAAGTCGACGACGTCGTTGAGCTCGCCCTCGACCTCGTCGATGCCGGCGACGTCCTGGAAGGTGGTGCGCGTGCCGCCCTCCAGCTCGACGGGTTTCGGGGGCTGCTTGCGGCCGAGCATGCCGCCGGCGCCGCCCATGCCGGCGCTCATCCGGCGGGCGATGAACACCCAGAGCACGACGAGCAGCAGCATCGGCGCCAGGGAGATCAGGAGGTTGACGAGGAAGCTGCGCTCCTTGACGACCGGCTCGGCGGTGACGACCACGTTCTGTTTGGACAGCTGCGCCCACAGGTCGTCGTCGGCGAAGGCGGGCCGCTGGGTCTGGAACTTGGTGTAGTCGCCGTCGCCGTCGGGGACCGGCTGCTTGTTCTTCAGCTGCCCCTGGATCGCGTCGCCCTTGGAGTAGATCTTCGTGACGTTCCCGGCGGCGACCTGCTTGTCGAACTCGGTGTAGGAGATCGTCGGCCCGTCGCCCTCGTTGAAGAACGACAGCACGATGTTGGCCAGCAGGTAGACGACGAGCGCGGTCAGGATGAGGCTGCCCCAGCTCCCCGGCATCCGCTTCTTCGGCGGCGGGGGCGGCGGAGCCCCTTCCGAGCGCCAGGGCTGGTCGGTCCGGTCGCGCGGGGGTACGGGGTTGGCCACGTGGCTCTCCTCGGGGCGGCAGTGGCCCCAGTATCGAAGAGCGGGACGAACCGGGCATCGCGGGCGGCCCGGAGGAGTGAGAAGGGGGGGGGGGGGGGGCGCCGCCGGACCCCCGCCCCCCCCCCCCCGCGGGCCGGACACAGAGTTGTTTTATATAGTGGGGAGGCGGATGTGCGTACGGGGGGGGCGCGGC
>NZ_JBHWFF010000009.1:64867-85332 GCF_042733785.1 Streptomyces sp. NPDC059695
TAAGATAGAGGGGGTCCAAGCGGGCATCGGGGGGGGCCCGGACGTGTCTCTAGGGGCGGGGGGCGGTTACCAACCGCCGGGGGTGCCTCTCGTCCGCGTGTCAGCCCATGAACTTCTTGAACTCGTCCGGGAGCTCGAAGTCCTTCGGGGCCTGTCCGGCCGCCGGGAGACCGAAGGCGCCGCCGGCCTGACCCTGCTCGCGGCGCTCGGCCGCGGCCTGCTCCTCGGCCTTCCGCTTCATCGGGTTGCCGCTCTTGCGCTTGCCCTTGGCCTGCTTGACCTGCTTCTTCTGCCGGCCGGGGCCGCCGCCCATGCCCGGGATGCCCGGCATCCCCGGCATGCCGCCGCCCTGCGCCATGCGGGACATCATCTTGCGGGCCTCGAAGAACCGCTCGACCAGGCCCTTGACCGCGCTGACCTCGACGCCGGAACCCTTGGCGATACGGGCCCGCCGGGAGCCGTTGATGATGGTCGGGTCCTGGCGCTCGGCCGGGGTCATCGACTTGATGATGGCGGCCGTGCGGTCGACGTCCCGCTCGTCGATGTTGGCGATCTGCTCCTTCATCTGGCCCATGCCGGGCAGCATCCCGAGCAGCTTCGAGATGGAGCCCATCTTGCGGACCTGCTCCATCTGCGCCAGGAAGTCGTCGAGCGTGAAGCCCTCGCCCTTCTTCGAGGCGAGCTTCGAGGCCATCTTGGCGGCCTCTTCCTCGTCGAAGGTCTGCTGCGCCTTCTCGATGAGGGAGAGCATGTCGCCCATGCCGAGGATGCGGGACGCCATGCGGTCCGGGTGGAACGCGTCGAACTCGTCCAGCTTCTCGCCGTTGGAGGCGAACATGATCTGCTTGCCCGTGACGTGGGCGATGGAGAGCGCGGCACCGCCGCGGGCGTCGCCGTCGAGCTTGGAGAGCACGACGCCGTCGAAGCCGACGCCGTCGCGGAAGGCCTCGGCGGTGTTGACCGCGTCCTGGCCGATCATGGCGTCGACGACGAAGAGGACCTCGTCGGGGCTGACGGCGTCGCGGATGTCCGCGGCCTGCTGCATCAGCTCCTGGTCGATGCCGAGGCGGCCGGCGGTGTCGACGATGACGACGTCGTACAGCTTGGTCCGCGCGTACTCGACGGAGTCCTTCGCGACCTGGACCGGGTCGCCGACGCCGTTGCCCGGCTGCGGGCCGTAGAAGGCCACGCCCGCGCGGTCCGCGACGACGGAGAGCTGGTTGACGGCGTTGGGACGCTGGAGGTCGCAGGCGACGAGCAGCGGGGAGTGGCCCTGGCCCTTCAGCCAGACGCCCAGCTTTCCGGCGAGGGTGGTCTTACCGGCACCCTGGAGGCCGGCGAGCATGATCACGGTCGGGGCGGTCTTGGCGAAGCGCAGACGGCGGGTCTCGCCACCGAGGATGCCGACGAGCTCCTCGTTGACGATCTTGACGACCTGCTGGGCCGGGTTCAGGGCCTGGGAGACCTCGGCGCCCAGCGAGCGCTCCTTGACCTGCTTGATGAAGGCGCGGACGACCGGAAGGGCGACATCCGCTTCGAGCAGCGCGATACGGATCTCGCGCGCGGTGGCGTCGATGTCCGCCTCGGACAGACGGCCCTTGCCGCGGAGGTTCTTGAAGGTCGCTGCAAGGCGGTCGGAGAGGGTATCGAACACGGCGGTCGCGGATCCTCGGTGTCGGGGGCGGTCGGATTGCCCTCCAGGGTATCGGGCCGCTCGAAGTGTGTGCTCCCGCCCGCCGAATCCCCTGGGTTCGTGTGCTCATCGCAGCGCCTCCTCCAGCGCCCGCGCCAGGTCGATCGCCTCCTCGTCGGGCAGCAGAGAGCCGTCCGGGCGGGTCACGTACAGGGTGTCGACGGCGTTGGCGCCCAGGGTGGAGACGTGCGCGCTCCGCACCCGTACGGCCGCACCCTCCAGGGCCCGGCCGATCCGGTGCAGCAGACCGGGGGCGTCCTGGGCGCGGACCTCGATGACGGTGGCGAGGCGGGAGTCCGCCGGGGCGACCGTGACCCGGGGCGGCGGGGCGGCGAGCCCCCGGCGGCGGGGGTAGGCGGCCTCGCGCTCGGCGAGCCGCGCGGGGATGTCGAGGGAGCCGTCGAGGGCGCGCACGAGGTCGGCGCGGAGCCGGGCGGCCTCGGGCAGGGAGCCGTACTCGGCGGCGACCCGCCAGTCGAGGACCAGGACCGGGCCGGAACCGAGGCCGCCCGGCAGCTCGACGGCGCGGAGGTCGGCGGCCCGGACGGTGAGCCGGTGCAGGGCGAGGACGCCCGCGGCGGCGGGGAGGACCCCGGGCCGGTCGGGCAGGGCGATGAGGAGTTCGACGCCGACGGGCTCGGGCCGCTCCTCGTCGACCGGCTGCTCGTCGCGGGCGTGGAGGGCGAGGACGGGCTCGCCGGTGCGCAGGGCCTCCATCGCGAGCCGCTCCTGCTCGGCGCTGGGCGCGGCGGCCTCGGGGTCGGGCAGGGGCGCGCCCGTCAGGACGCCGGCGACCCGTTTGACCAGGTCGGCGACGAGCGAGGCCCGCCAGGAGGACCAGGCCGCGGGGCCGGTCGCGAGCGCGTCGGCCTCGGTGAGGGCGTGCAGGAGCTCCAGGGTGCCCAGGCTGCCGACGGCGCCGGCGACGGACTGGACGGTGGCGGGGTCGTCCAGGTCGCGCCGGGTGGCGGTCTCGACGAGGAGCAGGTGGTGGCGGACGACGGTGGCGACGACGGCGGTGTCGGTGCGGTCGAAGCCGATGCGGGCGGCGAGGTCGCGGGCGATGGTCTCGCCGGCGACGGAGTGGTCGCCCGGCCAGCCCTTGCCGATGTCGTGGAGGAGGGCGGCGACGAGGAGGAGGTCGGGGCGGCCGACGCGGCGGGTGAGCGAGGAGGCCCGTACGGCGGTCTCGACGAGGTGCCGGTCGACGGTCCAGGTGTGGACGGGGTTGCGCTGGGGGCGGCAGCGGACGCGCTCCCAGTCGGGCAGCAGCCGGGTGACGAGCCCTTCGGCCTCCAGTGCCTCCCAGACGGGGACGGTGGCCTCGCCCGCGCCCAGCAGCGTGACGAGCTCCTCCCGGGCCTCGGCGGGCCAGGGCACCGGCAGGGGTGCGGCGGCGGCCGCGAGACGGCGTACGGCGTGCAGGGAGAGGGGGAGCGCGGACTGGGCGGCCGCGGCCGCGGCCCGCAGCGGCAGGACGGGGTCGCGTTCCGGCCGGGCGCTGCGGGCGAGGACGACCTCGCCGTCCATCTCGACGACGCCCTCGGCGAGCGGGGTCCGCTCGACGGGGGGCTTCGTGCCGCCGCGGCCGAGGAGCGAGCGGAGCCGCGGGCGGGCGGAGCGGGCCCTGAGGACGCGGTTGACCTCGCGCCAGGTGACGTCGGTGGCGTACGAGACGGTCCGGGCGGCCTCGTACACCTCGCGGAGCAGGGTGTCGGCGTCGAGGAGGCCGAGTTCGGCGGCGACCGCGTCCTGTTCCTGGAGGGCCAGCCGGTCGGTGGCGCGGCCGGTGGCGAGGTGCAGGGCGTCGCGGGCGTCGAGGAGGCGGCGGCGGGCGGTGTCGAGGCCCTCGCGGGGGGCGTCGGCCACCCAGGAGGCGGCGACGGCGCGGAGGGCCTGGGCGTCGCGGAGACCGCCCCTGGCCTCCTTGAGGTCGGGTTCCAGGAGGTACTGCAGCTCCCCCGCGCGCTCGGCGCGCTCCCGGCACAGCTCGTCGAGTGCGGGGAGCCGCCGCGGGGCCTGGTTGCGCCAGTCGGCGAGGACGGTGGTGCGCAGGGCGGCGACCAGGCCGTGGTCGCCGGCGAGGGGCCGGGCGTCGAGGAGGCCGAGGTGGACCTTGAGGTCCTCGGCGGCGGTGGCACGGGCCTCGGCGGGGGTGCGGACGGAGTGGTCGAGGGCGAGGCCGAGGTCCCAGACGGGGTACCAGATCCGGTCGGCGAGCGCGGCGACGGCGGCCCGGTCGGCGGTGCCGTCGTGGAGCAGGAGGAGGTCGAGGTCGCTGCGGGGGGACAGTTCGGCGCGTCCGTAGCCGCCGACGGCGACCAGGGCGGTCCCGCGGGGCGGTGCGGCGGCGGCGAAGAGGCCGGCCAGCCAGTCGTCGGTGAGGCGGGCCAGGGCGGCACGGCGCGGCGGCCCGGGCCGCTCCTTCCCCTGGAGGAGGAGCAGCCGGGCCGCCGCGTAGCCGCCGGGTCCCGATGCTTCGGTCGTGTCGCTCGTGTCGAGGTTCGTCACCCGGCGGCTCCCATCCGTGCTTACAGTGCGTCCGGTCCGCGTTCGCCGGTGCGGACCCGTACGGCGGTCTCGACCGGCACGCTCCACACCTTGCCGTCTCCGATCTTGCCGGTCCGGGCGGCCTTCACGACGACGTCGATGAGCTGTTCGGCGTCCTCGTCCTCGACGAGGACCTCGATGCGGATCTTGGGGACCAGGTCGACGGTGTACTCGGCGCCCCGGTAGACCTCGGTGTGGCCGCGCTGGCGGCCGTATCCGCTGGCCTCGGTGACGGTGAGCCCGTGGACGCCGAACGCCTGGAGGGCCTCCTTGATCTCGTCGAGCCGGTGCGGCTTCACGACCGCGGTGATGAGCTTCATGCATCCACCTTCTTGTTCTCGCTCGGGGCGGGCGTGGCCACGGAGGTGCTGCGTCCCGTGATGCCGCCGCCGGCGCCGCTGAAGTCGTACGCGGTCTCGGCGTGCTCGACCTGGTCGATGCCGGAGACCTCGTCGTCCTCGGCGACCCGCATGCCCATCGTCCTGTCGATGATCAGGGCGAGGAGCGCGGAGGCGATCAGAGAGTAGGCGAGGACGGCGAAGACGCCCACGGCCTGCTTGCCGAGCTGCTCCAGGCCGCCGCCGTAGAAGAGGCCCTTGGCGTCGGACTGGACGCCGCCGGTGGCGAAGAGGCCGACGAGGAGGGAACCGGCGACACCGCCGACGAGGTGGACGCCGACGACGTCGAGGGAGTCGTCGTACCCGAACCGGTACTTGAGGCCGACGGCCATGGCGCACAGGACGCCGGCGATGGCGCCGACCGCGATCGCGCCGAGCGGGCTGACGGCGCCGCCGGACGGGGTGATGGCGACGAGTCCGGCGACCGCGCCGGAGGCGGCGCCGAGGGTGGTGAAGGAGCCGTGGCGGATCTTCTCGTACGCGAGCCAGGCGAGCATGGCGGCGGCGGTGGCGACCTGGGTGTTGACGAACATCACGGCGCCGACGCCGTCGTCGTTGCCGAGCCAGGATCCGGCGTTGAAGCCGAACCAGCCGAACCAGAGGAGACCGGCGCCCAGCATGACCAGCGGGAGGCTGTGCGGGCGCATCGGGTCCTTCTTGAAGCCGACGCGCTTGCCGATGACGAGGATGACGCCGAGGGCCGCGGCACCGGCGTTGATGTGGACGGCGGTGCCGCCGGCGAAGTCGATGACGCCCATCTCGAAGAGCCAGCCGCCCGCGCCCCAGACCCAGTGGGCGACGGGGAAGTAGACGAGCGTGACCCAGAGGGTGATGAAGAGGGCCCAGGCGGTGAACTTGACGCGGTCGGCGAGGGCGCCGCTGATGAGCGCGGGCGTGATGATCGCGAACATCAGCTGGAAGACGGCGAAGACGTACACCGGGATGGTGTAGCCGTCCCAGAGCTCGGTGATGCCGATGCCGCTGAGGCCGACGTAGTCGGAGGACCAGCCGATGATCGAGCCCGAGTCGGTGCCGAAGGCGAGGCTGAAGCCGAAGAGCACCCAGAGGACCGTGACGATCCCGAGGCTGATGAAGCTCATCATCAGCATGTTGAGGGTGGACTTGACGCGGACCATGCCTCCGTAGAAGAAGGCGAGCGCCGGGGTCATCAGCATGACCAGGGCGGAGCAGATGAGCATGAACCCGGTGTTGGCGGCAGACAGCTCGGGGGCGTCTGCTGCCAGGGTCGTGATGGCTGGTGCCATCGGCGTCTCCTCGTCGTCGAATGCGGCCTGTGCGGGGCGGGGCCGGGGAGCGTCCGGCCGTGAGGGGTGGCCGGTTATGGGCCAGAGATTCGCGCAGCGCGGTTTCCGCCGATGCCGCTCGATGTTTCGGCGCAGTGACGAAGGGGTCGGGCGTGTTACGCGACCGTGAACGCCCGTGTCGGTCCGGGGAGACGCCGTTGTCGGTGCGGGGAGACGGTCCGTCCCGGTCCGGGAGGGCGCCCGGGGAAAGGGACCGGCCGCGCCGGGCGTCCGTGTGACCTTGCGGCGGGGGAGCCGAGTCGGGCTTTACGGGACGTCCGGCGCGGCCGGGGTCGGTGCGGGCTCGTGGAGCCGGGGGCCGGGGCCCCGAAGCGGGTCAGACCGCTTCGGCGGACTCCGGCAGGAGCTGGGTGAGGCGGTCGGTGAGCTGGACGACGTCGGCGACGTCGCTGTAGTTGCGGGCGGCGTGGTCGACGGTCTTGCGGAGCCGGGTGTTGACCCGCTCGGAGCGGATGCTGCGGGCGACCCCGAGGGCCTTCTCGGCGAGGACCACGGACTGCTCGGGCTCGCGCTTGAGGAGGTGCACGGTGGCCATGCCGATCAGGTTGAGCGCGTACGACCGCTGGTGGTCGGGGTCCTTCTCGAAGAGCGCGACGGCCCGCTCCATGACGGGCTCGGCGAGCGAGGCGTAGGTCGGGGAGCGGCCCGCGACGTAGGCCAGGTCGCGGTAGGAGTGGGAGTTCTCGCCGTTGAGCTCGGCCTCGGAGAAGAAGCCGATCCAGTCGGGCTCGGGCTCGCCGTCGAGGCCGACGTCGGCGAAGGTGTCCTCGGCCATCCGCACGGCCCGCTTGCACTTGGAGGGCTGCCCCATGTTGGCGTAGGCGCGGGCCTCCATCGCATACAGCATGGCCTGGGTGCGGGCGGTGGCGCAGTCCCGACTGCCGTACTGGGCGAGGTGGATGAGTTCGAGGGCGTCGTCGGGCCGGCCGAGGTGGATCATCTGGCGGCTCATGGACGAGAGGATGTACGAGCCGAGGGGCTTGTCGCCGGCCTCCTTGGCGGCGTGCAGGGCGAGCACGAAGTACTTCTGGGCCGTGGGCTGGAGGCCGACGTCGTAGCTCATCCAGCCGGCCAGTTCGGCGAGTTCGGCGGCGCAGGTGAAGAGGCGCTTCGCGGTGGCGGCGGGCTGGGACTCCTGGAGCAGGTCGGTGACCTCGTGGAGCTGGCCGACGACGGCCTTGCGGCGCAGTCCGCCGCCGCACTGGGCGTCCCACTTGCGGAACATGGCGGTGGTGGACTCCAGCAGGTCGAGCTCGAGCTCGGAGAGCCGGTTGGGGCGGCGGGCGTCGACGAGGGGCTCGGGCCGCTCGACGTCGGCGACCGGGGTGGGCACGAGCCAGCGCTGCATCGGTTCGATGAGGGCGGGTCCCGCGGCGAGCGAGAGGGAGGAGCCGAGGAAGCCCCGGCGGGCGAGCATGAGGTCGCTCCGGGAGAACTCGCTGAGCAGGGCGACGGTCTGCGGTCCCGCCCAGGGAAGGTCGACGCCGGAGACGGAGGGCGACTGGTGCGCGGTGCGCAGACCGAGGTCCTCGACGGCGACGACGGAGCCGAAGCGCTCGGAGAAGAGCTCGGAGAGGATCCGCGGGATCGGCTCGCGGGGCTGCTCGCCGTCGAGCCAGCGCCGCACGCGCGAGGTGTCCGTGGAGATGTGGTGCGCGCCCATCTGGCGCGCCCGGCGGTTCACCTGGCGTGCCAGTTCGCCCTTCGACCAGCCGCTGCGCACGAACCACGAGCCCAACTGCTCGTTCGGGCGCTTGCCGGCAGTCGTACCGTCTGCGCCGTTGCCGCTCACTGGAACGCCCCCATCCACCTGAAAACCTGTCGTCCGAACCCCTATCAGAATGCCGCCTCTCGCGGCACCCGTCCGGCGTTCGCACTCCTTCGAACTGGAAACCGGGTTGCCTCCGGCATACCCACGCGTGCACGCGGTTCCGGGGTTCGAGTACCGAAAGTAATCCTACGATCACCGCTCCACGAGGGGGATTCAAGAAACGCCACCATTCGCCACCCCTTCGAATGAACTCGCCCCGCGTGGAACGCGATTCACTTGACATGCGACGAACCGGAGTCGGCGGACGGAAGCGCGGAGAGGCGCGTGTCCCGGCCCGCACCACCCCTCCCACGACCGTGCGCCACATTCGACGCACGGAACGTGACGAAGGGTGACGACGGTGCTCCGGGTCGTAACCACCGGCGCGCTCGACCCGTTGGAGGGGACATGGGTTTCACGATCGGCGGCATTCGTGAGATGCGGTCCGGCGCACGCCGCCGCGTTCGCACCACGGAGTGCACTGCGGTGGCCGAGTACACGGGGCTGTGGGGCTGGGACGTCGTCCCCGGCGCGCGGGCCGTCTCCGGCCAGTGCTCCTGCGGGGATCCGGCGTGCGCGGCCCCCGGCGCCCACCCCCTCTCCTTCGCCGAACCGGTCCCGGCGGGCGCCGGGCTGGACGACGCCACCAAGGCCTGGTCCGAGTACCCCGGCGCGACGCTGCTCCTCCCGGTCGGCCGGGCCTTCGACGTGATCGAGATCGCCGAGGCGGCGGGCCGCCGGGCGCTGGTGCGCCTGGAGCGCATGGGACTGCCGCTCGGTCCGGTGTGCGCGACCCCGACGGGCCGGGCGCGGTTCTTCGTGGCCCCGGGCGCGGCGGCCGAGCTGCCGCAGCTGCTGTACCGGATGGGCTGGGACGACGCCGATCTGGACCTGCACTGTCTGGGCCCCGGCTCCTACGTCACCGCTCCCCCGTCGGACCTGGGCGGGCTCGGGCCGGTCCGCTGGCTGCGGCCCCCGACGCTGGACACGGCGGGCGCGCCGCCGCAGGCCCGGCTGCTGCTCGGCACCCTGGCGTACATCTGCCACCGGACGCACTTCTGAGAACGGCACGCGGAAGGGCCCCCGCCACGAGGTGACGGGGGCCCTTCCGCGTGCCGTACGAGGTGTCAGTCGCCGATCAGGGCGTCGACGAAGGCACCCGGCTCGAAGGGCGCCAGGTCGTCCGGGCCCTCGCCCAGGCCGATCAGCTTGACCGGGACGCCCAGCTCGCGCTGGACGGCGACGACGATGCCGCCCTTGGCGGTGCCGTCGAGCTTGGTCAGCACGATGCCGGTGATGTCGACGACCTCGGCGAAGACGCGGGCCTGGATCAGGCCGTTCTGGCCGGTGGTGGCGTCGAGGACGAGGAGGATCTCGTCGAGCGGGCCGTGCTTCTCGACGACGCGCTTGACCTTGCCGAGCTCGTCCATGAGGCCGGTCTTGGTGTGGAGCCGCCCGGCGGTGTCGATGAGGACCACATCGGCCTTCTCGGCGATGCCCTCCTTGACCGCGTCGAAGGCGATCGACGCCGGGTCGCCGCCCTCCGGTCCGCGCACGGTGCGGGCGCCGACGCGCTCGCCCCAGGTCTGGAGCTGGTCGGCGGCGGCGGCACGGAAGGTGTCGGCGGCGCCGAGGACGACGGACTTGCCGTCGGCGACCAGGACACGGGCCAGCTTGCCGGTGGTGGTGGTCTTGCCGGTGCCGTTGACGCCGACGACCATGACCACGCCCGGGGTGTCCTCGGGGCTCTCGGTCTTCACCGAGCGGTCGAAGTCGCCGAGCAGGGCGACGAGCTCCTCGCGGAGCAGGCCGCGCAGCTCGTCGGGGGTGCGGGTGCCGAGCACCTTGACGCGCTCGCGCAGCCGGTCGACGAGCTCCTGGGTGGGGGCGACGCCGACGTCGGCCGTGAGAAGCGTCTCCTCGATCTCCTCCCAGGTGTCCTCGTCGAGGTGCTCGCGGGACAGGAGCGTGAGCAGCCCCTTGCCGAGCGAGTTCTGGGAGCGGGCGAGGCGGGCCCGGAGCCGCACGAGGCGGCCGGCGGTGGGCTCGGGCACCTCGATCTCGGGAGCGGCGGGTTCCTCGACGGCGACCGGGGCCTCGGGGGCCTCCTCGGCGGGGAGTTCGACCTCCTCGACCGTGCGGCGTGGTTCCTCCCGCGGCGTCTCCGCCTCCTCGCCGACGTGCGGTTCGGCGGGCGGAGCGGTGATGGTCGGCGTGGTGGACGGCGGCTCGGCCGGCGGCAGCTGCTTCTTCTTGCGACCGCTGATCACGAGCCCGCTCGTCACGGCGACCGCGACGACCAGAGCGATGACTACAGCAAGGATGAGTTCCATAACCCGACCAGTATCGGCCACGAGGGGGCCGTTGGAGGAGCACGTACGCTGGGTGGGTCCCCCCACATCTGTACGGAGTACCCCCATGCCCCACGACGCCTCCGAAGCCGCAGGCGCGACGCACGACGGAGCCATGGAGACCCGCGGTCTCGAACCCGTCCCCGACGCCGAGCGGACCGGCCATGTCCGCGAGCTCTTCCCGACCTGGGTCGCGGCCAACATCAGTGTGCTGCTGCTCACGATGGGCGCCGGCCTGATCGTCTTCAACGGCCTGAACTTCTGGCAGGTCCTGACCGTGGCGATCGCCGCGCCCGTCCTCTCGTACGGGATCGTCGGCCTGATCTCGATCGCGGGGAAGCGCGGCGGCGCGCCCGGCATGGCCCTGTCGCGGGCCGTGTTCGGTCAGCGCGGGAACCTCTTCCCCGGAGCGCTGATCTGGGTGGCCCGCTGGGGCTGGGAGACCATCAACGCGGTCACCGGCGCGTACGCGGTGCTGACCGTCCTCGACCTGCTCTTCGGGGTGAAGTCGAACACGCTGCTCATCGTGGTGACGCTGGCGCTCTTCGTCACCTGCACGTTCCTGGTCTCGGGGCTCGGCATCAACGCGCTGCGGGTGTGCAGCACGTGGTCGACGTACCTCTTCGGCGCCTTCTCGGTGCTCGTCCTGGCCTATCTGGTGGCGAACACCGAGTGGTCGGCGGTCTTCGACAAGCCGGCCGGTTCGACGGCGATGATGGTCGCGGGCATCGGCACGATCGCGGCCGGCGGCATCAGCTGGGTACCCTCGGGCCCCGACTTCACGCGCTACCTGCCGCGTACGGCCTCGTCCCGGGCGATGGTCGGGTCGACGATCGGCGGCGCCGGGATCGTGGTGCTGCCGATGGTGCTGATGGGCGCCGTGATGGCGGTGTCGACGCCGGACCTGGCCTCGGCGCAGGACCCGGTCTCGTTCATCGGCGAGCTGCTGCCGATGTGGATCTCGGTGCCGTACCTGGTGATCGCCCTGATCGGGATGCTGCTGATCAACTCGATGTCGATGTACTCGGCCGGGTTCACGGCGCAGACCCTGGGCATCAAGGTGTCCCGGGCGGCGGCGGTGAGCGTGAACGCCGTGATCAGCCTGGTCTTCGGGTTCCTCCTGATGGTCGTGGCGACCAGCTTCATCGGCTCGTTCATCTCCTTCCTGACCCTGCTCGCGGTGGCGTTCTCGGCGTGGATCGGGGTCTTCGGCGTGGACATGCTGCGCCGGAGGTCGTACGACGCGGAGGCGCTGATGGACACCACGCGGACCAGTGCCTACTGGTACCGGGGCGGCTTCGCCTGGCAGGCGATGACGGCGTGGGCGGTGGCGCTGCTCGCGGGCCTGCTGTTCACGAAGGTCGACTGGTTCTCCGGTCCGCTCGCCTCGTCCTGGATCGGTGAGAACGGCCTGGGCTGGGCGGCGACGATCGTGGTCGCGGGCGCGCTGTACGCGGTGCTGCCGCGCACGGCCGTGAAGAAGGCGGAACCCGTCGCCGAGGTCCGCGAGACCGTTTCCATCTGACGCATCGTCAGCTACTGTCCCCCTTCCGCGCACCAGCGAAGGGGGACTTCCCATGCCGTTCAGCGTCGTACGGTTCAACCTCGTCGATCCGCGGGCGACCCCGGAGTCCCTCTCGGAGCGCTACCGGGCCGCGCTCGCCATGGCCGCGTACGCCGACGGGCACGGGGTCGACACCGTGCAGACCGAGGAGCACCACGGGGTCGAGAACAACTGGCTGCCCTCCCCCTTCGCCTTCGCCGGCGCGGTCTTCGGCGCGACCAGCAGGATCGCGGTCACGGTCTCGGCGATCATCGGCCCGCTGCACGATCCGCTGCGCCTGGCCGAGGACATCGCGGTCCTGGACCTGCTGAGCGGGGGCCGGCTCGTGACGGTGGCCGGGATCGGCTACCGCCCCGAGGAGTACGAGGAGCGCGGGGTCGACTGGGGGCGGCGGGGCAAGCTCCAGGACCTGCTCCTGGAGACCCTGCTCACGGCCTGGACCGGGGAGCCGTTCACCTATCAGGGCCGTACGGTACGGGTCACCCCGCGGCCCTTCACCCGGCCGCACCCGATGCTCCTGGTCGGGGGCTCCTCGCGGGCGGCGGCACGGCGGGCGGCCCGGCTCGGGCTGCCGTTCTTCCCGAGCGCGCACCTGCCGGAGCTGGAGGCGTACTACCGGGAGCGGTGCGCGGAGTACGGCACGGAGGGCTGGACGATGATGCCGGCCGAGGTGACCCCGCTGCTGCACCTGTCGGAGGACCCGGACCGGACCTGGGCGGAGCACGGGGAGCACTTCCTGCACGAGGCCCGGACGTACGCCTCCTGGCAGTCCAAGGACATCCGCTCGGCGGTGCGGTCCACGGCGACGACCGTGGCGGAGCTGCGGTCGGAGGGGGTCTACCGGGTCGTCACCCCGGCGGAGTGCCTGGCGCTCGGCCTGGAGAGCCTGGTGCTGCACCCGCTGTGCGGCGGGATGCCGGTGGAGGAGGGGTGGCGGAGCCTGCGGCTGTTCTGCGACCGCGTCCTGCCCGGACTCGCGGCCTGAGAGCGGCGATGCGCCCGGGAACGGCGGGCCCCGGGAACGTCCTACCGCCCGGAAGCGGCGATGCGCCCGGGAACGGGAAACCGCCACGGGGGGGCGGGGGGCGGCCCCGCCCCGCGGCGCGGGGTGGTGGTCCCGCGCGCGGGGGGCCGCGCGAACCCCCCCCCCCCCGGCGGGGGGCGGGGCCCGGGCACCCCCCACCGCCCGGCGGGGGGGCCCGGGCCCCCCGCCGGGGGCGCTCGTCGTGAGGAGAGGGGCAGCGGGGATCAGCCCATCTCCTCCAACGCCTTGCCCTTCGTCTCCTTGACGTACCGGAGCACGAAGGGGATCGAGAGCACGGCGAAGACCGTGTAGATGATGTAGGTGCCGGAGAGGTTCCAGTCCGCGAGGGACGGGAAGCTGGCGGTGATGGCCCAGTTGGCGATCCACTGGGCGGAGGCGGCGACGCCGAGTGCCGCGGCGCGGATCCGGTTGGGGAACATCTCGCCGAGGAAGACCCAGACCACCACGCCCCACGAGAGGGCGAAGAAGAGCACGAAGACGTGGGCGGCGACGAGGGCCACCACGCCCTGGGTCTCGGGCAGCTTGCCGTCGACGAGATCGGCGGAGAAGGCCCAGGCCTCGAAGGCGAGGGCGATCGCCATGCCGACGGAGCCGACGAGGGCGAGCGGCTTGCGGCCGACCCGGTCGACCAGGACCATCGCGATCACGGTGCCGATGATGTTGATGATCGACGTGGTGAACGAGTAGAAGAACGAGCTGGACGGGTCGATGCCGACGGACTGCCAGAGGGTCGCGGAGTAGTAGAAGGCGACGTTGATGCCGACGAGCTGCTGGAAGACCGAGAGTCCGATGCCGACCCAGACGATGGGCAGCAGCTTGAACCTGCTTCCGGCCACCAGCAGGTCCCTGAAGGTGGACTTGTGCTCGCTGCGCATGGCCCGGTCGATCTCGGCGACGCGGTGGTCGAGGTCGACGCCCTTGCCCTCGACCTCGGCCAGGACCTCCTTGGCCCGGTCGGTCTTGCCGACGGAGATGAGGAAGCGGGGGGACTCGGGGATCGCGAAGGACAGCATGCCGTAGAGGAGCGCGGGGACGACCATCACGCCGAGCATCCACTGCCAGGCCTCCAGGCCGCCGATCTTGCCGCGCTGGTCGCCGTCCGCGAGCTGGAGGATCCCGTAGTTGACGAGCTGCGAGATGGCGATGCCGATGACGATCGCGGCCTGCTGGAAGGAGCCGAGGCGGCCGCGGTAGGCGGCGGGGGCGACCTCGGCGATGTACGCGGGGCCGATGACGGAGGCCATGCCGATGGCGAAGCCGCCGATGATCCGCCAGAAGGCGAGGTCCCAGAGGGCGAAGGGCAGTGCGGAGCCGACGGCGCTGACGGCGAAGAGGACCGCGGAGATCTGCATGCAGCGGATGCGGCCGATGCGGTCGGCGATCCGGCCCGCGGTGGCGGCGCCGATGGCGCAGCCGATCAGGGCGATGGCGATGACCTGCGCGAGGGTCCCGGAGCCGATGTCGTAGCGGTCGCGGATCGCCTCGACGGCGCCGTTGATGACGGAGCTGTCGTATCCGAAGAGGAAGCCGCCCATCGCGGCGGAGGCCGTGATGAAGATGACGTGGCCGAGGTGGTCCGGATGAGCGGCTCGGCCTTCGGAAGGCGGCGGCGTGGGCGCCTGCGCGGTGTTGGTCACATGGACTCCTCGGTGGGGGGCGAGCCCTTCCAGTGGCGCACAACTTCACGCCGCCCACCACGTGAAGGTAAAAGCAACGTTGCAGAGACTATGCCTTCAAGTTTCTAAGTCAATAGTCGATGTCATGTGACTTTATAAGCGCTCAGGAGCATGTTGAGTTCAACATTTGAACGATGCTGCCGTCACCGCAGTCGCTGACTGATCACCTTGGATACCCCGTCGCCCTGCATGGAAACGCCGTACAGCGCGTCCGCGACCTCCATCGTCCGCTTCTGGTGCGTGATGACGATCAGCTGCGAGGACTCCTGGAGCTCCCGCATGATCCGGATCAGCCGCTGGAGGTTGGTGTCGTCGAGCGCCGCCTCGACCTCGTCCATCACGTAGAACGGGCTGGGCCTGGCCTTGAAGATCGAGACGAGCAGCGCCACGGCGGTCAGCGAGCGCTCCCCGCCGGAGAGCAGCGAGAGCCGCTTGACCTTCTTGCCCGGCGGGCGTGCCTCCACCTCGACGCCGGTGGTGAGCATGTCGTCCGGGTCGGTGAGGACGAGCCGGCCCTCGCCGCCGGGGAAGAGACGTGAGAAGACACCCTCGAACTCGCGGGCGGTGTCCCGGTACGCCTCGGTGAAGACCTGCTCGACGCGCAGGTCCACCTCCTTCACGACCTGAAGCAGGTCGGTGCGGGTCTTCCTGAGGTCCTCCAGCTGCTCCGAGAGGAAGCGGTGCCGCTCCTCCAGGGCCGCGAACTCCTCCAGGGCCAGCGGATTGACCTTGCCGAGCTGGTGGTACGCCCGTTCGGCGGCCTTCAGCCGCTTCTCCTGCTCCGAACGGACGAACGGCCGCGGGCGGGCCCCGGACGCCTCCTCCGGGTCGCCCTCCGCCGTGGGCGACGGGGGAACGGGCTGGTCCGGGCCGTACTCGGCGACCAGGGCCGTCGCCTCCACGCCGAACTCCTCCAGCGCCTTCGCCTCCAGCTGCTCGATCCGCAGCCGCTTCTCGGCGCCGAGCACCTCGCCCCGGTGCACCGAGTCGGTGAGCTTGTCGAGTTCGGCCTTGAGGTCCCGGCCCCTGGCCCGGGCGGCCGTCAGGCCCTTCTCCCGGTCGGCCCTCGCCGCGTCGGCCACCACCCGCTCCCGCTCGGCGCGGACCAGGGAGACCTCGACATGGGCCAGGAGGGTCCGGGCGCCCGCGGCGACCGCGCCCGCGACCCGCTCCTCGTGGCGCAGCCGGGCCCGGCGCTGCTCGGCACGCGCGCGTGCCTCCCGTTCGGCGCGGGCGGCCCGGTCGAGCGAGTCGGCCCGCCCGGCGAGGCCCTTGACCCGCTCCTCGTGGGTACGGACCTGGAGCCGCGCCTCCATCTCGGTCTGGCGCGCGTTGGAGCCGTCGATCGCGAGCCGGTCGCGCGTGGAGGTGTCGGGCTCGTCCTCGGCCGGCATCTCCTCGGCCACCAGGAGCCGTTCGGTCAGTTCCTCGGCTTCGGCGGTGGCCTTCTCCAGGGCGTCCTGGGCGCGGGCGGCGGCCGCCGCGGTCCGCTCGGCCTCCCCCGCCGCTCCCCTGGCCTGCCCGGCGAGCCGGCCGAGCCGCTGGGCGACGGCGGACCTCTCGCGCTCGCCGGCGCGGCGGCGGGCGTCGAGCTCCTCGGCGAGCGCCCCCGCGGTGCGGCGCCGCTCGACGGCCGCGTCCCGCGCCGCGGACGACTCCTCGCACAGTACGGCCAGTTCGTCGAGCTCGGCGGCGGCCTCGGCGACCGATGCCCGGACTTCGAGGAGGCTGGGCGCACCGGCCGAGCCGCCCTGCGCGAAGTGCGCCCCGAGCAGGTCGCCCTCGGCGGTGACGGCGGTCAGCGCGGGCCGGGACCTGACCAGCTCGGCGGCCTCGTCGAGGTCGGCCACCACCACGGTTCCTGTGAGCAGGCGGCGCACGGCGCCCAGGAGTTCGGCGGGGCCCCGGACGAGGTCGGCGGCGTACGGGTGGGGCCCGGGCGCCGCCGGGGGCTGCGGCTCGGGGGCCCCGGTGAGGATCAGGGAGGCCCGGCCCGCGTCCTGCTTGCGCAGGTGGCGCAGGGCTTCGGCGGCGGCGGACGGGCCGTCGGCCGCGAGCGCGTCGGCGGCCGCGCCGAGGGCGGCGGCGACGGGCACCTCGTAGCCCGGTGTGACGGTGAGGAGTTCGGCCGCGGGGCCGAGGAGTCCGGTGAGCCCGGCGGAGAGCAGCGCGCCCGTTCCGTCCTTGCGGCGCAGCCCGAGGGCGAGCGCGTCGTGCCGGGCCCGGGTCGCGGCGCGGCGGCGTTCGGCGTCGGCGGCGGCCTCCCGGGCGGCGCCCAGGGCGGCCTCCGCGTCGGCGAGTTCGCGGCGGGCGGCCTCGTACCGCTCGCTCTGCTCGGCGTCCTCCGCGTCGAGGCCGTCGACCTCCGCCCTGAGCTGCTCGTACTCCTCCTGGGCGGCGGCCGACCGCTCGGCGGCCTCGTCGCGGGCGGCGGCGAGCCGGTCGATCTCGGCCTGGGCGGACGCGGCGCGCGAGCGGGCGGCGTTGACCTGGCCGTGCAGCCGGGCGAGGCCCTCGCGCCGGTCGGCGATGGCGCGGGCCAGGTCCTTGAGGCGGCGCTCCTCGTCCACGAGGGTCCGCTCCAGGTCCGCGCGGTGGGCGACGGTGTCCTCCAGGGCGCGCTCGGCGGCCTCCAGAGCGGCTTCGAGCTCCGCCTCCTGTTCGCGGACGCGGGCCGCCTCCCGCTCCAGGTCCTCCGGGTCGCGTCCGCGCCGCTCCTCGGCGGGCGCGGTGGTGGCGCTCTTCACGCGCGCGTCGGCCAGGGAGACGGTGCCGCGCACGCGTTCGGCGAGCTGGGAGAGGGCGTACCAGTTCTGCTGGGCGCGCTCCAGGCGGGGCACCAGGGTGCGGGCCTCCGCCTCCAGCCCGGCCTCCTCGGCGAGGGCGGCGCGCAGCTCGGCCTCGGTGGCCTCCTTGCGTGCGTGCAGCGCCGCCTCGTCGGCCACCTCGGCCGTGAGCGCCTCCTGGAGCCGGACGAGGTCGTCGGCGAGGAGGCGGAGCCGGGCGTCGCGCAGGTCGGCCTGGATGACGACGGCGCGGCGGGCGACGGCGGCCTGCCGGCCCAGCGGCTTGAGCTGGCGGCGGAGTTCGTCGGTGAGGTCCTGCACGCGCGCGAGGTTGGCCTGCATCGCGTCCAGCTTCCGCAGCGCCTTCTCCTTGCGCTTGCGGTGCTTGAGGACTCCGGCGGCCTCCTCGATGAAGGCGCGGCGGCCCATCGGGTCGGCGTGCAGCACGGAGTCGAGCTGGCCCTGCCCGACGATGACGTGCATCTCGCGGCCGATGCCGGAGTCGGAGAGCAGGTCCTGGAAGTCGAGCAGCCGGCAGGTGTCGCCGTTGATCTGGTACTCGCTGCTGCCCCCGCGGAACATGATCCGGGTGAGGGTGACCTCGGCGTAGTCGATGGGCAGGGCGCCGTCGGAGTTGTCGATGGTCAGCGACACCTCCGCGCGGCCGAGCGGAGGGCGCCCGGTCGTGCCGGCGAAGATGACGTCCTCCATCTTGCCGCCGCGCAGCGACTTGGCGCCCTGCTCGCCCATGACCCAGGACAGGGCGTCCACGACGTTGGACTTGCCCGACCCGTTGGGGCCCACGACACAGGTGATTCCGGGTTCGAACCGCAGCGTGGTGGCCGAGGCGAACGACTTGAATCCGCGGAGCGTCAGGGCCTTGAGGTGCACCCCGGGGACTCTACCGGGGTGCGCGCGTTTCGCCCGCGACGCCGTGGGGCAGATCCTCGGATGAGGAGGGGTGGTACGCGGGGGAAACAGCGGGTGAAAGAGAGAAGGGACGCCGAGGCGCCCCTTGCGGTGCCAGCTGTCGTGCACGTGCGTCGATCCGCACGATCAGCTGTGTTGGGTGTCCGGCTGCGCCGACGAGATCGCTTTCCACCTGGCCCCTGGGGGCTGGGTTGTCAGGTGAGCGCAGGCTCTGCCTGGGGTACGTCGAGGTCGATGCTGTTCAGCAGCGACTCTCCCTGGTGCTGAGCGGCGGCAGCGGCGAGCGAGTCGTTCTCGGACTGAATCCGTACCAGCTCGGATTCGAGGTCCTGGACGCGCTGCTGAAGCCGTCGCATCTCGGCGAGGAGTCGCGGGTCGGAGCCGCCGACGTATCCGAGAAGCGCCTTTGCCATGATGGATGGTCCTCCACAATGAGTGACCGACCGAAGCGGTGTGGGTCGTGAGGGATTCGCACCCGCGGTGCTCGGCAGTACTGCTTGTCGTGCCGGTTCCACTGCCAAACAGCTAAGGTGCGCGGGGATTCCAGAGTCTCACCAAAAAGTTTGACGGTCAACACGATCACGCCCCGTTTGAAGGGCTACCGAGGAGTCCACGGCCGCTCAGCGGGCGGCGGGGCCTTCGAACTCGGTGCCTCGGGGGCGTCGCGATCATCCTTACCGGGCAGCGTCGCACGCTCGGCGCCCGTTGGCAACCATCAGGCGCTTCGCTGGTCACACCCCTGTTACCGCGCGTCCGCCCGGTACCCCTCTCGGTCACCGGGCAGGATGCCGGAGCGTGATCGTCAGCGGATGGCGAAGCCCTCGTAGCCGCCGCGCGGGGTGTCCCAGATCTCAGTGACACCGTCCACGCGTCCGGGTGTGTCGGCGGACCGGAGCCAGTCGAGCAGACGGTGGCAATTCTCACGCGGTCCCTCGGCCACCACCTGCACCCGGCCGTCGTCGAGGTTCAGGGCGAAGCCCACCAGGCCGCCGATCTCCAAGGCGTTTGCCCTGGTGAACCAGCGGAAGCCCACTCCCTGTACCCGGCCGCGCACCCAGGCGGTCATCCGTACGTCGTCACTCATGGCTGCACGCTAACGGTCAGATCGGAAGATGAGCACATCGCCCCTGCTTCTCATGGACTACAGTCCCGACCGAACACGCCTCACCCGTTCGGACGCGCACCGTTCGACCGCCGATCCGGATCGGTACCGACAGCAAAGATCAGCAAAGTCCGGCACAGATCCAGCGAAGACCAGCAGAGGAAGGCAGAGCAGATGGGACGCCACCGTCGCTCCGGCGCCGCACCCGCCGCAGAAGACTACGCGGCCGGTTCGGGCCGCCCCCACCGGGGTGCCCGCCGCCGTCGGCCCGTGCGCAACGGCCTGCTCGGCGCCTCGGCGGCCGTCGCGGTCGGGGCCGTCGCCGTCGCCTCGGGTCTGCTCCCCGGCGGGGACACGTTCACCGTCGGCAGCGCCGGTACGAGCGAGCACCAGGTCGAGTCCCGGCAGGCCCCGGAGCTGACGACGCAGGGCGGATCCACGCGCACCCCGGCCGTCACGGGCACGGAGTCGAGCGCCGGGAACACCCGGACCACCCCCTCGGCGACCCCGTCCGCCAAGCCGAAGCCGAAGCCCAAGGCCACTCCCCCGGAGAAGCCGAAGCCGAAGCCCACCCCGACGCGGTCGAAGGCGCCCACGGCGAAGCCCGTTCCGGCCAGGACCTCGGCCGCGCCCACGACGAAGGCGCCCGCGCCGAAGCCGGACCCGACCACCGCCGCGCCGACCGAGAAGGCCCCGGTCACCTCCACCGCCGACCGGGGCGAGGCCGCCGAGGCCGAGGTCCTCCGCCTGGTGAACGACGAGCGCGCCAAGGTGGGCTGCACCCCGGTTCACGCGGACGCGAAGCTGGCGGCGCTGGCCGGCGCGTTCAGCGCGGACATGGCCACCCGCGGCTTCTTCGACCACACGGACCCGGACGGCGACACCCCGTGGGTCCGGGCCGAGCAGGCGGGCGTCACGGGCATGGGCGGCGAGAACATCGCCCGCGGCCAGGTGGACGCCGCGGCGGTGATGGCGTCCTGGATGAACAGCGACGGCCACCGCGCCAACATCCTGAACTGCGACTTCACCACCCTGGGCGTGGGCGTCGTCTTCGGCGACGGCGGCCCGTGGTGGACCCAGGACTTCGGCTACTGAGTCTCCGGCGGGTCGTCCGCCGCGTGGAGTGGGGGGGGGGCGGGGGCGGGGGGGGGGGCGGGGGGGGGGCCCCGCGCGCGCCCCCCCCCGCGCGCGGCGCGGGGGCCCCCCCCGCCGACACGGACCCCCGCGAGGGAAAG
>NZ_JBHWFF010000009.1:85342-171763 GCF_042733785.1 Streptomyces sp. NPDC059695
GGCGGCGCGGGGCCCCCCCACCTCTCCCTCAACTGCCTCCCCGGGGGGCCGGCCCCCGGGGGGTGGGGCCGCCCCGGGCCGTCCAGCGGCGGCGGGCGCGCCCCTCGCGTTTACGCGCCATGGCCGAGCTGCGGGGCGCCGCACCCCGTGTGAACCTGCCCCTGTGGATGTCCAGGAACATGACGCGGCCCCCGAAGACCCCGGCACGTCCGCTCCGGCGGCCGTGCTCGTCGCGACCTGCGTCTCGACCCTGGTCGTCAACGCCAACACCTCGGCGGTGAGCATCCTGCTGCCCGCGATCAGCGAGGACACCGGCACGTCGCTGGACACCCTGCAGTGGGCCGTCACCGGCTACTCGCTGGTGGGAGCGGCGGTGATCGTCACGTCGGGGGCCCTCGGCGACGTGTTCGGCCGGCGTCTCGTCTTCCTGGGCGGCCTGGCCCTCTTCATCGTCTCGTGCGTGCTCATCGCGCTCTCCGACAGCGGAGCCGGGGTGATCGCGGGCCGGGCGGTCCAGGGGGCGGCCGGGGCGACGATCCTGGCCTGTGGAATGAGCCTGCTGTCCGTGTCCACGTCCGGGCAGGGGCAGGTCCGGGCGGTGACGCTGTGGGGCGGTGCCTCCGCGGTGGGCGCCGCGGCCGGACCGCTGCTCGGCGGTGTCCTGGTGGACGGCACCGGGTGGCAGGGTCTGTTCTGGATCGATGCGGCGCTGGCGCTCGCCTGCGTCCCCGTCACGCTGAAGGGGGTCGCCGAGTCCCGCGACCCGGAGCGCGGTCGCTCCATCGACTTCGCGGGGACGTTCCTGATCGCCGCCGTCCTGGCCCCGGCGCTCCTCGCGCTCAGCGAGGGGGCGAACTGGGGCTGGACGTCGGCCGCGGTGCTGGGATGCTTCGCGGTGGCGGCGGTGTCGTGCGTGGCGTTCGTCGCGGTGGAGCGGCGGGTGCGGGCACCGCTGGTCGACCTGCGGCTCCTGAAGAACCGCGTACTCATCGGGGCGACGGTCGGGATCCTGCTGAGCGCGGGCGTCATCAACGGCCTGATGTACCTGGTCAGTCTCTACTTCCAGAACCCCGCCACGCTCGCGCTGAGTCCGTTCGAGGCGGGCCTGGCCACGCTGCCCGCGACGGTGGGCCTGATCGCGGTCACGCCCCTCGTCCCCCGGATGGTCCAACTGCTGGGCGTCGGACCGGTCATCGCCCTCGGCTTCGCGGCGGCGACGGGCGGTTGCGTGCTGCTGTTCTTCGTCCAGGGCGACTGGCGGTACGCGGCGTTCGTCCTGCCGCTCGTGCTCCTGGCCGCGGGTCTCGGATTCGTCAACGGTCCGGCGAGCTCGGCGTCCACCTCCTCGGTGTCCGCCGCCGACGTCGGAGCGGCGTCGGGCATCTCGAACATGGCGCGGTACATCGGCGCGGCGGCGTTCACGGCGGCCGTGGCGACGGTCAACGCCTCGGTGGGAGAGTCGCGGCGGGCGGAAGGGGAAGGAGCGGCGGACGCTCTGGCGGCGGGCCTGTCCGGCGCGTGCCTGCTGCTGGCGATCGCCTCGGGGGTGGGCATGCTGCTGTCGGTGCTGGCGGTTCGGGCCCGTCGGCGCCGGGCCGGGCCGGGCGCCTACGGAGCGGCCGCGGCGGCGCACGCGCACACCGTCCACGTCGGGGACTGAAGCCCGCCCCGCGCGAGCGCCCGAGGCCCCGTCACCTCTGTGGTGACGGGGCCTTTCGCAGGAGGCGCGGGTGTCAGACGGCGGCCTTGCCGGCGGCGAAGGTGCGGGCCGTGGCGGCGACGCGGCGGCCGAGGTGCTCGGCGGTGGCGACATCGGCCTTGTGGACGCCCTCGGGGCCCTGGTCCGTGTGGGTCTGGGCGCCGGCGCCGGAGAAGAAGCCGAGGCGGTTGAGGTCGTTCTCGGAGGCCTCGCTGCTGTTCCAGCCGGGCTTCAGGCCCAGGTTGACCCAGGTCATGCCGTGCTGGCCGGCGAGGGTCTGGAAGAACTGGAGGGTGTGCAGCTTGTCGCCGCTCTTGGAGCCGGAGTTGGTGAAGCCCGCGGCGAGCTTGTCCAGCCAGGCGTCGGTGAACCAGCGCTTCGAGGTGGCCTCGGCGAACTGGTGGAAGGCGCCGGAGGCGGTGCCCATGTAGGTCGGCGAGCCGAAGACGATCGCGTCGGAGGCGTCGAGCAGCTCCCACTCGGCGTCGGTGATCCCGTCGACCTTGATCAGGTGGACGGTGGCGCCCGCGTCGGCGGCGCCGTCACGGACGGCCTCGGCCAGGACCGCGGTGTGGCCGTAGCCGGAGTGGTAGGCGATGGAGACGACGGGCGTGGTCACAGGGAACTCCTCGAAGCGGTGTAAGGGGTATGACCAGAAGTAGAGCACTAACTTTTGGAAAGCGCAAGCAGATGGATAGCGCACTCATGGCGGTAAGCGCTGTGCGGGAGTACGGTGGACCCATGACTGACGACCTCGCCTACGACGTGTTCGCGCGCGCCTGCCCCTCGCGCGGCACGCTGGAGCACGTGACGGGCCGCTGGGGCAGCCTCACCCTGGGCGCCCTGCACGAGGGGACGTTCCGCTTCAACGAACTGCGGCGCCGGGTCGACGGCGTGAGCGAGAAGATGCTGTCGCAGACCCTGCACGCCCTGGAGCGCGACGGCCTGGTCCACCGCGAGGCCCAGCCCACGAACCCGCCACGGGTCGACTACCGGCTCACCCCGCTCGGCCGCGAGATCGCGGAGCGGCTGATCGGCCTGATCGAACTGGTGGAGGGGCGGATGCCCCAGGTGGAGGCGGCCCGCGAGAACTACGACGCGGAGCGCGCGGCCCCGGTCACGGCCTGAGCCCCGAGGACTCAGGCGGTGGTGCGCGGCGGGCGCTGGCAGCGCGGGCAGAAGTAGCTGGACCGGTTCATCCAGGCCCGTCGCCGCATCGGCGTGCCGCAGCGTCGGCAGGGCTCGTCCTCGCGTCCGTACGCGTCGAGCGAGCGGTCGAAGTAGCCGGACTCGCCGTTGACGTTCACGTACAGGCTGTCGAAGCTGGTCCCGCCGGCGTCGAGCGCCGCGTTCATCACGTCCCGGACGTGGGCGAGGAGCTCGGCCGAGCGCGGCCGGGTCAGACCGGCGGTCGGCCGGTCGTAGTGCAGCTTCGAGCGCCAGAGCGCCTCGTCCGCGTAGATGTTCCCGACGCCGCTGATCAGCGACTGGTCGAGGAGCGCCCGCTTGATCGTCGTACGGCGCAGTCGCAGCGCGCTCTGGAAGGCGGCGTCGTCGAACGCCGGGTCCAGCGGGTCGCGCGCGATGTGCGCGATGACGTCCGGGAGTCCGTCGTCGCCGTCCGGGGACTGGTCGTGGAGCGAGAGGCCGCCGAAGGTGCGCTGGTCGACGAAGCGGAGCTCGGTCCCGGCGGAGTCGTCGAAGCGGACGCGGATCCGCAGGTGCTTCTCGTCCGGGGCGCCCTCCGGCTGCACGAGGAGCTGACCGCTCATGCCGAGGTGGCCCAGGACGGAGGTCCCGGTCTCCGCCAGCGGCAGCCACAGGTACTTGCCGCGCCGCCGCGCCACCTCGAAGCGCTGCCCCGTCAGCCGGGCGGCGAAGTCCGCGCCGCCCGCCGGGTGGCGCCGTACGGCCCTGGGGTGGAGCACCTCGACCTCGGTCACGGTCCGCCCGGCGACCCAGCGCTCCAGTCCGCGCCGTACGACCTCGACCTCGGGCAGCTCGGGCACGGGAATCCTCCGGAGGGGTACGGGGTGGTGGTCCCGGGGCGTTCCGCTCCTGGACCACCGGGCAGGCCCGGCCAGCCTACCGCCCGGTGCCGGACCGCCGGTCTCCCCCGGAAACGGCTCCGCCCGCCCCTGGCGGGGGCGGGCGGGAAGACTCCGCTGAAGGAGTGCGGGAGGATGCTGGTCGCGGTCAGGCGGTGGCCGGAGCGGCCCCGTCCTTCCGGGCCGGCTCACCGGCGTCGGCCGCGGCCTTCGCCGCCGCCGCGCGCTCGTCCGCGGCCGCGCGGATCGCGCGCCACGCGGATTCCGCCGCCTGCTGTTCCGCTTCCTTCTTGCTGCGGCCGGTGCCGGTGCCGTACGAGACACCACCGACGCGGGCGGCAGCAGTAAAGGTCTTCTCGTGGTCCGGACCCTCTTCGGAGACGAGGTACTCCGGGACGCCCAGGCCCTCGGCCGCGGTGAGCTCCTGGAGGCTGGTCTTCCAGTCCAGTCCGGCACCGAGGTTCGAGGACTTCTCGATCAGCGGGTCGAAGAGCCGGTGCACCAGCTCGGACGCCACGTCGAGGCCCTGGTCGAGATAGACCGCGCCGATCACCGCTTCAAGGGTGTCGGCGAGGATGGACGCCTTGTCCCGGCCGCCCGTGCCCTCTTCGCCCCGGCCGAGCCGGATGAAGGAGCCGAGTTCGAGGCCGCGGCCGACCTCCGCCAGCGCACGCGAGTTGACCACCGCGGCCCGCAGTTTGGCCAGCTGGCCTTCCGGCAGATCGGGGTGGGTGCGGTACAGCGTGTCCGTGACCACCAGGCCGAGCACGGAGTCCCCGAGGAACTCCAGACGCTCGTTGGTGGGCAGACCGCCGTTCTCGTACGCGTACGAGCGGTGGGTCAGCGCACGCACCAGAAGGGCGGACTCGAGCTGATACCCGAGCCGCCCTTCCAGAAGCGTGTGGGACGAGGCTGCGCTGATGTTCTCAGACATCGTGCCTCTCACCAGCCACTCAGACCGAGAGGACCTGGCGCTTGTTGTAGGTGCCGCAGCTCGGGCACGCGATGTGCTGCAGCTTCGGCTCCTGGCAACGCTCACACGAAACCAGGGTGGGGACCGCAGCCTTCCACTGCGACCGGCGGTGGCGCGTGTTGCTGCGCGACATCTTCCGCTTCGGAACAGCCACGGCTACTTCTCCTGCTTCTCGGCGGCGCTTCGGACGTCCCCGTCAGAGGCTTTGCCGCTCATGTTGTCCTTCTCATCGGTTCCCAGCGAACCGGCGAGTCCCTGCAGTGCCGCCCAACGGATGTCGACGGCGTCATGGTGGTGGTCCGGGTTCTCGTTCAGGTTGGTTCCGCACTCGGAACACAGACCCGCACAGTCCTCCCGGCACACCGGCTGCATCGGCAGTGCGAGCACCACCGCATCACGCAGCACGGGTTCGAGGTCGAACATGCCGTCCTCGAGGGGGATCATGTCCTCGTCTGCCTCGGCTTCGTCGTCCGCGGCCGCCTTGGAGCGGCCCCGGTCGTCGGAGTCGGGGTACGAGAACATCTCCTGGAAGTCCACGTCGAGCTCCAGCTCGACGGGCTCCAGACACCTTACGCACTCCCCCTCGGCCGATGCACGGGCGGTGCCTGTGACAAGCACCCCTTCCATGACCGACTCAAGACGGAGATCGATTTCCACCGGAGCGCCCTCGGGCACTCCGATCACTCCTTCGACGCCCAGGTCCCTGGGGGCCTCGATCGAACGGGAGATCCTCTGGAGGGCGCCAGGACGCCGCCCCAGCTCGTGCGTGTCGAACACGAGGGGGTTGCGGTGGTCGAGGCGCGTGCTCAGGGCTCTTCCTGCTTTCGGATCGTTCTGCTGCGTGGAGGAGGCTGCCAGCCGTGGGCAGCAAGGATCGCGGACGTAGCGCGACCGAAGAGCCAGGATACTGGACGCTTCGCTCAGGGCCCAATCCGGGCCCCGTGCCCCTTACTGCCCCTGTTCGTACCGGCGCAACTGCTCCAGGTCGATCATGCTCGTGTCGAAGAAGCTGGTCTCGTCGAGCGCGGCGGCCTGCTGCGGCTGGTGGGGCTGCGCGTGGACCTGGCCCTGGGGGTCGTACTGCTGCTGCTCGTAGCCGTACTGCCCCTGGTACGCGTAGGGGTCCTGCTGCTGGTAACCGTAGGCGTCCTGCTGCTGGTACGCATAGGCGGGGTCCTGCTGGGGCTGCTGGGGATAGCCGTACGGATCGGGCTGCTGCGCCGGGATCTGCGGGGCCTGCGGCTGCGCCGGCGCGGGGTCGGAGAGCTCCGCGAGCCCTGCCAGGTAGTCGGCGTCGCTGGTGTGCACCGTGCCGCTCAGGCCGTCCTGCGCGGCCATGTGCTCGCCGAGGGCGTCGGAGGCGATCCGGCCGTGCAGCTTCTGCCGGCCCCGCCCGACGGCCTCCAGGGTCTTGCTGAGGACGGCCTCGAAGGCGCCGAGCTTGGCGTCCACGTACGCGTCGGCCCGCTGGATCAGGGTCCCGGGGTCGGCGCTGTACTCGGGGGCGTCCGCGTCGGCGTAGCCGTCCTGGTCGAGGCCCGGGCCGCGGCCGAGGAGCTTCTCGCGCCCGCGGTCGACGGAGCCGATGGTCTTGTTGAGGACGACCTCGAAGTTGGCGAGCTTGGAGTCGACGTAGTCGTCGGCCTCGGCCTTGACCTCCTCGGCCTCGCGGCGGGCCTCGGAGAGGATCCGGTCGGCCTCCTCCTGCGACTCGCGGGCGACCTGGGTGTCGGAGACGATCGAGCCCCGCTCGGCGTGGGCGGCCTCGATGATCCGCTCGGCCTCCTGGCGGGCCTGCTCGACCATCTGCTCGCGGCCGCCGATCAGCTCCTGTGCCTGGGCCAGGGAGCCGGGCAGGGCCCCCCGCACCTCCTCCAGCAAGGCGAGCAGCTCGGCGCGGTTGACCACGCAGGATGCCGACATGGGCATGGAGCGGGCGCCCTGCACGGTCGCGACGATCTCGTCGAGCTTCTTCTGCACGTCCACCTGGTGCTCGCCACTCTCTACAGCTGGATGGAGACGGACGGGACGACTGTAAGGGCAGTCGGCGCCCGTCCGACACCAGGTGACGGAGCGTCAGCGGCGGTGGCCGCGCGTCACTTCTGCGCGAGCCGCTCGGTGAGCCGGCCGAGGACCAGCGGCGGCACGAGGTGCGAGACGTCGCCGCCCCAGGCCGCCACCTCCTTGACCAGGGAGGAGGAGAGGAAGCTGTAGGTCGGGTTGGTGGGGACGAACAGGGTCTCCACGCCCGAGAGGCCGTTGTTCATCTGGGCCATCTGCAGCTCGTAGTCGAAGTCGCTGACGGCGCGCAGACCCTTGACGATCGCGGGGATGTCGCGCTGCTTGCAGAAGTCGACGAGGAGGCCGTGGAAGGACTCCACCTCGACGTTGCCGAAGTCGGCGGTGACCTCGCGGATCAGCTCGATCCGCTCGTCGACCGTGAAGAGGCCCTTCTTCGACTGGTTGATCATCACCGCGACGTGCACGACGTCGTACAGCTTGGACGCGCGGGCGATGATGTCGAGGTGTCCGTTGGTGATGGGGTCGAATGACCCCGGACAGACGGCGCGGCGCAACTTGGGTCCCTCGCTCTCCGGTCCGGTCATCGTGCGTCTTCGCACGTAGAGGCGGCGCGACCGTACCAAAACGTTCCCTCGCCGTAGCGACGGGACCGCAGGGCCTCGAATCCGGCCGGCCAGCCGAACTCCCCGCCTCGGGTGCTGCGCTCCACGGTGACGAGGGCATCGTCGCTCAGCCAGCCCCCCGAGCGCAGTGTGAGGAGAATCTCGCGGAGGTCGTCGTCCCCGACGGCGTAGGGCGGGTCCAGGAAGACGAGGTCGTACGGGTCGGCCGGGGCCGGTCCCGTGACGATCTGCTCGGCCCTGCCGGTGCGGAGTTCGGCGCCCGGCAGACCGATCGACCGGACGTTGTCCCGGATCGTCTTCGCGGCGCGGGGCTCGGCCTCGACGAGGAGGGCGTGGACGGCTCCGCGGGACAGCGCCTCCAGGCCGACCGCGCCGGAGCCCGCGTAGAGATCGGCGACCCGGGCGCCGGCGAGGCCGTGGAACGCCTCCCAGGTGGAGAAGAGGCCTTCCCTCGCCCGGTCGGAGGTGGGGCGGGTGCCGTTGCCGGGGGGCACGGCAAGGCGCCGTCCGCCGGCGGTACCGGCGATCACGCGGGTCATCTGCTTCCTCGTCGTACTCGTCCTGCGTCGTCCAGTGCGTAGGTCCCAGGATATGGCCGCGGACCGGCCGCCCGGCCCGTCCCGGACCCTTCCCGGCTCTCGTCAGCCCTTCTCCAGGTACTCCTCCCGCTCCTCGCTCAGGAGGGCGTCCAGCGCGGTGCGCAGGCCCGGGTGGCCGGTGAGGTCGGGGTCGGCGAGGACGAGGGCGGTGGCCTCCTCCCTGGCGGCGGCGATGACCTCCTCGTCGTCGATGACGGTGAGGACCCGCAGGGAGGAGCGGACGCCGGACTGGGCCTGGCCGAGGACGTCGCCCTCGCGCCGCTGTTCGAGGTCGATGCGGGAGAGCTCGAAGCCGTCGAGGGTGGTGGCGACGGCGTTCAGCCGCTGGCGGGCGGGGCTCGCCTCGGGCATCTCGCTGACCAGGAGGCAGAGGCCGGGGGCGGAGCCCCGGCCGACGCGGCCGCGGAGCTGGTGGAGCTGGGAGACGCCGAAACGGTCGGCGTCCATGATCACCATCGCGGTGGCGTTGGGCACGTTGACGCCGACCTCGATGACGGTGGTGGCGACGAGGACGTCGAGCTCGCCGGCGGCGAAGCGGCGCATCACGTCGTCCTTGTCGTCCGGGTGCATGCGGCCGTGCAGGACGGCGATGCGCAGGCCCGCGAGGGGGCCGGCGCGGAGCTTCTCGGCGACGTCGAGGACGGCGAGCGGCGGGCGCTTCTCGGCCTCGTCCTCCGGTGACGCCTTGGACTTCTTCTTCTGGTCCTCCTCGTCCCCGATGCGGGGGCAGACGACGTACGCCTGGTGCCCGTTCGCCACCTCCTCGCGGACCCGCTCCCAGGCGCGGGCGAGGAAGTGCGGCTTGTCGGCGGCGGGCACGACGTGGCTCACGATCGGCGAGCGCCCGGCGGGCAGCTGGTCGAGGACGGAGGTCTCCAGGTCGCCGAAGACGGTCATGGCGACCGTGCGCGGGATGGGGGTGGCGGTCATCACCAGGAGGTGCGGGGGCTGCTTCCCCTTGCCCCTGAGGGCGTCGCGCTGCTCGACGCCGAAGCGGTGCTGCTCGTCGACGACGACGAGCCCGAGGTCGTGGAACTGGACCTTGTCCTCGATCAGCGCGTGCGTGCCGATGACGAGGCCGGCCTCACCGGTGACGAGGTCGAGCAGCGCCTGGCGGCGGGCGGCGGCGCCCATGGACCCGGTGAGCAGGACGACCTTGGTGGCGCGCTCGGCGCCGCCGAGCATCCCTCCCTCGGCGAGCTCGCCCATCATCTCGGTGACGGAGCGGTGGTGCTGCTGGGCGAGCACCTCGGTGGGGGCGAGCATCGCGGCCTGACCGCCGGTGTCGACGACGGCGAGCATGGCGCGCAGCGCGACCATCGTCTTCCCGCTGCCGACCTCGCCCTGGAGGAGGCGGTGCATGGGGTGTTCGGTGGCAAGGTCGTCGAAGATCTCCTTCGAGACCTTCGTCTGGCCGTCGGTGAGGGTGAAGGGCAGCTTGGCGTCGAAGGCGTCGAGGATGCCGTCGGGGGCGGGGCGCCGGGCGACGGCGGGCAGTTGGGTGTCGGCGTGCCGGCGACGGGCCAGGGCGACCTGGAGCACGAAGGCCTCGTCCCACTTGAGCCGCTCGCGCGCGTCGGCGATGTCCGCCTTGGTGCGGGGGCGGTGGATCATCCGCAGGGCCTCGGGCAGCTCGGCGAGGCCGCGGCCCTCGCGCAGGGCGGGCGGCAGCGGGTCGACGGCGTCCACGGCGCTCGGCAGGACGGCGTCGACGGCCTTGGCGATCTTCCAGGACTCCAGCTTGGTGGTGGCCGGGTAGATCGGGATGAGGGCGCCCGCCCAGGAGACCACGCTGTCGGCGGACTCGCCGCTGTCGCCGCGGAGGAGTTCGTACGAGGGGTGGGCGAGCTGGAGGCGCCGGTTGAAGAGCGAGACCTTCCCGGCGAACATCGCGCGGGTGCCGGGCAGCAGGTCCTTGTGCGGCTTGTGCACGCCCTTGCCGAAGAAGACCAGCTGGACGCGGCCGCTGCCGTCGGTGATGGTCACCTCCAGGCGCTGGCCGCGACCCTTGGAGCCGTTGAAGGTGTGCACACGGGCGTCGGCGACCTGCGCGACCACCGTCACGTGCTCGTCGAGCGGCAGGTCGGAGAGCGTGGTCAGCTCCCCGCGCTCGGCGTACCGGCGGGGGTAGTGGTGGAGCAGGTCCCCGACCGTGTGCAGGTCGAGTGCCTCGGCCATGACCTTGGCGGTGGCGGGGCCGAGGGACTTCTTGAGTGGTTCGTCGAGCGCGGGCACGCGTCCCATTGAAGACCACGGGACCGACAGCCGTGCCGAAGGCTGTGGACAACCGCCGGGATCGGGGCCTATTCCACCCCGATGAGCAGCGGCGGTGCCCCCGCGCCCGCGTGGTACGTGGTGGTGTCGACGGCCAGGTAGCCGCGCCGGACGTGGCGTTCCAGGTCGGGGGCGAGGCCGGGCGGGGTGCCGTCGGCGACGACGAGGGTGACGAGTTCGCCGCCCGCCGAGAGCATGCGGTCCAGGACGGTGCGTGCGGTCTCGGTGAGGTCCCTGCCGATGACGGCGACGTCGCCCTCGATGAGTCCGAGGACGTCGCCGGCCTGGCAGACGCCCGCCGAGGTGAAGGACTGGCGTTCGGCGACGGCGAGTTCGGCGTAGCGGGTGGCGCCGGCCGCGGCCGTCATGGCGACGACGTCCTCGTCGAAGCGGCGGTCGGGTTCGTGGACGGCGAGGGCGGCGATGCCCTGGACGGCGGCCCGGGTCGGGATGAGCGCGACGCGGATGCCCTCGGCCCTCGCCCGTTCCGCGGCTGCGGCCGCGGTCCGGCGCAGGTCGGTGTCGTTGGGCAGCAGGACGACCTCGCGCGCGTGCGCCCGGCGGATCGCCTCGACGAGCTCGTCGGCGGCGGGCGGTTCGCCGGGCCTGCTGCGGACGGTGGTCGCGCCGGCCTCGGCGCAGAGTCCGGCGAGGCCCTCGCCGGGGACGACGGCGACGACCGCGCGCGGGGCGCGTTCCCCGCGTCCGGCGGCGGCCCGCGCTCCGGCCGCGGCGTCGGACGCGAAGTGCGTGACGCGGATGCGGTGGGGCCGGCCGGCCTCGACGCCCGCCTCGACGGCGGCGCCCGCGTCGTCGACGTGGACGTGGACGTTCCACAGGCCGTCGCCGCCGACGACGACGAGGGAGTCGCCGAGCGCGTCGAGCCGGGCCCGCAGCAGCTCCACGGCGGCGTCCTCGGCCTCCAGGAGGTAGATCACCTCGTAGGCGGGCCCCGCCTCGCCCTCGCAGGGCCCGTCGGGAGCGGCCGGCACGGCCCGTGCGTCCCCGAGGAGCCGTACGCCGCCCCGCGGGGGCTCCGCGCGCTCCGGCGCGCGGCCGCCGACGGTCTCCAGGAGGGCTCCGAGGACGGCCACCAGGCCGCGTCCCCCGGCGTCCACGACTCCGGCGCGGCCGAGCACGTCCAGCTGGCCGGGGGTCGCCGCCAGGGCGTTCCCGGCCGCTTCGTGGGCCCGTGCGGCCACCTCCGCGAGCGTGCCGCCGCCCGCGCAGCCGTCCGCGGCGGCGGAGGCCACGGTGAGGACGGTGCCCTCCACGGGATGGGCGACGGCCCGGCGGGCGGCGGTGGCGGCCTCGGCGAGGGCGCGGGCGAGGTGATCCCCGTCACGCCCTTCGGCGAGGACGGCGGCCATGCCGCGCAGGAGCTGGGCGAGGATCGTGCCGGAGTTGCCACGGGCGCCGAGCAGGGCGCCGTGGGCCATGGCCCGTACGGTCTCGGCGGTGTCGGGCGAGGAGGCGGCGAAGACGGCTTCGACGGCCTGGTGGGCGGCCTCGGCCGTCAGGTACAGGTTGGTGCCGGTGTCCCCGTCCGCGACCGGGTAGACGTTGATCGCGTCGATCTCCTCGCGCTCCCGCCCGAGGGCGTCGAGGGCCCTTGCGCACCAGGTCCGGACCGCTTCGGCGTCGAGCTCGACGAGCTCCTCGTCGGAGTGAAGGGCTCGCGACAACGGGGGGTCCTCCTTCGGCGGTGAGCTCACCGCAGGGTAGACCGGGGGTCTCCCGCTCGTGACCGGGGCCCGGGGCGAGGTCCGCGCAGACCATGGTAGTTTCGTTCCACGGAAGCAGGCGTTGTATGCTGCTTCGGTTGCCCGGTTCAAGCCGGGCCATCCCCCGGCAAGCCACTTCAGACTCCTGATTCCGGTGCGCCGGATTTCACTGTAATTCTGAAGTCTTTGGAGTGACCCGTGGCTGCCAACTGCGACGTCTGCGGCAAGGGGCCGGGCTTCGGCAACAACATTTCGCACTCGCACCGCCGTACGTCCCGTCGCTGGAACCCGAACATCCAGCGCGTGCGTGCCGTGGTCGGTCGGACGCCGAAGCGGCTCAACGTCTGCACCTCGTGCATCAAGGCCGGCAAGGTCTCGCGCTAATTGCGACGTTCTGTCGTAGCGCAGCCCCTGCGGTTGCCTTGAGAGGCCGGTTCACCTCGGTGAACCGGCCTTTTGCCATGCCCGGAAACAGGTCCGGGCACGGCTGAGCCGCCCCCGGACCGCTCAGCGCGTCCGCCAGCCGTGGTCCACCGGGCCGATGCCCGATCCCAGGGAGAACCCGGCGGCGATGGCCCCCGTCACGTACTCCTTGGCCTGCCGTACGGCCTCCGGCACCGCCAGGCCCTTGGCGAGGCCCGAGGCGACCGCCGAGGCGAGCGTGCAGCCCGTGCCGTGGGTGTGACGGTTGTCGTGGCGCGGAGCGCGCAGCCAGTGCTCCTCGGTGCCGTCGGTGAGCAGGTCCACGACCTGCGCGGCGCCCCCGGGAAGGTGGCCGCCCTTGATCAGCGCCCAGCGCGGCCCGTACGCGAGGATCGCCTCGGCCGCGCGGCGCATTCCGGCCTCGTCCTCGACCACCAGGCCCGTGAGCTGCGTCACCTCGTCCAGGTTGGGCGTGGCGACGGTCGCGACCGGCAGCAGCTTCGTGCGCACCGAGTCGAGCGCCGCCTCCGCGAGCAGCGGGTCCCCGTGCTTGGAGACGCCGACCGGGTCGACGACGACGGGAGCCTCCACCGGGGCGAGCAGCTCCGCCACGGTCTCCACGAGCGCCGCGGAGGCGAGCATGCCGGTCTTCACGGCCTGGACGCCGATGTCGTCGACGACGGCCCGGTACTGGGCGCGCACGGCCTCGACCGGGAGTTCCCAGACGCCCTGGACGCCCTTCGAGTTCTGGGCGGTGACGGCGGTGAGCACGCTCATGCCGTGGACGCCGAGCGCGAGCATCGTCTTCAGGTCGGCCTGGATGCCTGCGCCGCCGCCCGAGTCGGATCCGGCGACGGTCAGCACCAGGGGCGGATTCACTCCGTCTCTCCGAAGTGGTCCCAGCCTCCGACGCTGTGCCAGGGCGCTCCGTCCACGGTGACCTGCGGCAGCGCCGAGGGGTGGAGGACCTCGCCGATGACCTTCCAGCGGGCGGGGAGCTTCACGTCCGGCGGGAAGGTGGCCACGATGGCGTGGTCCTCTCCCCCGGTGAGCACCCACTGCATGGGGTCGACGCCGACGGCCTGGCCGATGTCGTTCATCTGGGTGGGGATGTCGATGAGTCCCGAGCGCAGGTCGATGCGGACCTTGCTGGCCTCGGCGATGTGCCCGAGGTCGGCGATGAGGCCGTCGCTGACGTCGCACATGGCGGTGGCGCCGAGACCGGCGGCGGCCGGGCCGGCGTGGTACGGCGGCTCGGGCCTGCGGTGGGCCTCGACGAAGGCGCGCGGGGAGCGGAAGCCGCGGGAGAGGACCGCGTATCCGGCGGCGGACCAGCCGAGCCAGCCGGTGTAGGCGACGACGTCGCCGGGCTGGGCGCCGCCGCGGGTGACCGGGTCGTGGTTGCGGAGGTCGCCGAGGGCGGTGATGGAGACCATGATCGTGTCGCCGCGCACCACGTCGCCGCCGACGACGGCGGCGCCCGCGACCTGACATTCGTCGCGCAGGCCGTCCATGAGTTCGGTGGGCCAGGTGACCGGCAGTTCGGCGGGGACGACGAGGCCGAGGAGGAGCGCGGTGGGGACCGCGCCCATGGCCGCGATGTCGGCGAGGTTCTGCGCGGCGGCCTTGCGGCCGACGTCGTACGCCGTCGACCAGTCGCGGCGGAAGTGACGTCCTTCGAGGAGGATGTCCGTGCTGGCCACCACGCGCCGGTCGGGTGCGGAGACGACCGCGGCGTCGTCGCCGGGCCCGATCCGTACCGCCGGGGTGGAGGTGAGCCGGGACGTGAGCTCTCTGATGAGCCCGAACTCGCCCAGCTCTCCGACTGTGCCCTTCACCGCGTCTCACCTCGTGTCTTCGTGCCGGCCGGCGGGCGGGGGCGCGTCGTCTCGCGCCGCGGGTCGCGGGCCGTCACCGTGCTGGGTACCGTCAAGTAGACCGTCAACTTCTGTCCTGCGTACGCCACACCCCGAGCGCCTCCGGACGCGCGGGTCTCCCCGTGGCCCGCGGCGACGCGGTACCGTGGCGTCCCTTTCTCCCACAAGATCCTCGTGGTCGCCCTGGAGGTTCCGTGGTTCAGGCGTACATCCTCATCCAGACCGAGGTGGGCAAGGCGTCGACCGTCGCCGACACCATCTCCAAGATCCCGGGGGTCATCCAGGCCGAAGACGTGACCGGTCCGTACGACGTCATCGTGCGCGCGCAGGCGGACACCGTCGACGAGCTGGGCCGCATGGTGGTCGCCAAGGTCCAGCAAGTGGACGGCATCACGCGCACCCTCACCTGCCCGGTCGTTCATCTGTAGCCCCCGTCTACGCTTGGCCGGTGAAGTCTTCCCACCGGCCCTTCGGCCTGCCCGCCGCCGTCGCGGCCGCCGTCCTGCTGTCGGCCGCCGCCGGCTGTTCCTCGCCGGACGCCTCGGCGTCCGTCGTGGTCCCGAGCCCGCCGGCGGAGGAGGCGTCCTACTGCCAGGCCCTGGCGAAGGAGCTTCCCGACACCGTGGCGGGGCTCGGGCGGAGTGACCCGGAGCCCGGCTCCGATCTGACCGCCGGTTGGGGTGACGGTGCGATCGTACTGCGCTGCGGGGTCCCCCGGCCCGAAAAGATGAGCGACCCGAAGGCGCAGGGCGTCTCCGCGAACGGCGTCCGCTGGATGCTGGAGGAGCGCGCGGGTGACGGGCCGCGTTTCACCTCGGTGTACCGGAAGACGTACGTCGAGGTGACGCTGGACGCGCGGTACGAGCACGACGCAGGCCCGCTCACGGATCTCGCGATCCCCGTGGAGCGGGCCGTTCCGTGCGCCCTGGAGCCGGAGTGCGCCTGACGGCACCCCGGCGCCCCGGGCCACCGGTCGCCTAGCGCAGGCCCGTGGAGCGGGTCAGCGCGGCCTGGATGAGCCGGTCGACCAGCTCGGGGTAGCTCACGCCGCTCTCCTGCCACATGCGCGGGTACATGGAGATGGGCGTGAAGCCCGGCATGGTGTTGATCTCGTTGATGACGAAGTCGCCGTCCTCGGTGAGGAAGAAGTCGGCGCGGACCAGGCCCTCGCAGGACACGGCCTCGTAGGCGGCGACGGCGAGGCGCTGGATCTCGGCGGTGGCCTCGTCCCCGATGGGGGCGGGCACGATGCCGGAGGCCGAGTCGATGTACTTGGCCTCGAAGTCGTAGAAGTCGTGGTCCGTGACCGGGGGGATCTCGGCCGGCACGCTGGCGCGGGGGCCGTCCTCGAACTCCAGGACGCCGCACTCGATCTCCCGGCCGCGCAGCAGCGACTCGACGAGGATCTTGGGGTCGTGGCGGCGGGCCTCCTCGATGGCCTCGTCCAGGCCGGAGAGGTCGTCGACCTTGGTGATGCCCATGGAGGAGCCGCCGCGGGCGGGCTTCACGAAGAGCGGCCAGCCGTGCTCGGCGGCGAACTCGACGATCTTCTTGCGGGCGGCGGCGGGGTTCTGGTCCCACTCGCGGGGCCGGATGACCTCGTAGGGGCCGACCGGGAGGCCGAAGGAGACGAAGACCCGCTTCATGTACTCCTTGTCCTGGCCGACGGCCGAGGCGAGGACGCCCGCGCCGACGTAGGGGACGCCGGAGAGCTCCAGGAGGCCCTGGAGGGTGCCGTCCTCGCCGTACGGGCCGTGGAGCATCGGGAAGACCACGTCGACCTCGCCGAGGGCCCTGGGCACGTTGCCGGGCTCGGTGAGGACGACCTCGCGGTTGGCGGGGTCGACGGAGAGGACGACGCCGCCCTCCGCGGACTCGGCCAGGTCGGCCACGTTCGGCAGGGCGCGGTCGGCGATGGCCATCCGCTCCGGGGCGTCGGCGGTGAGCGCCCAGCGCCCGTCCGTCGTGATGCCGATGGGCAGCACGTCGTACTTGTCCCGGTCGATGGCGCTCAGGACGGCGCCCGCCGTGACGACGGAGATGGCGTGCTCGGAGCTGCGGCCGCCGAAGACGACGGCCACGCGCGGCTTGCGGGGGCTCTGGGTGTTCTCGCTCATATCGCGATGAGCGTACCTTGCGACTCCCGAACTCCTGAGCGCCCCGCTCGTGCCTTGCGCGTTCGGCTCAGCGGCGCTCGGGCTTGGCCGAGCGGGACATGAGCTCCTTGAGCGCGACGACCGGCGGCTTGCCGTCGTGGACGATCGAGACGACGGTCTCGGTGATGGGCATGTCGACGCCGTGGCGACGGCCCAGATCGAGCACGGACTCGCAGGACTTGACGCCCTCGGCGGTCTGCTTGGTGGCCGCGATGGTCTCCTGGAGGGTCATCCCGCGGCCGAGGTTGGTGCCGAAGGTGTTGTTCCGGGAGAGCGGCGAGGAGCAGGTGGCGACGAGGTCGCCGAGGCCCGCGAGGCCGGAGAAGGTGAGCGGGTCGGCGCCCATGGCGAGGCCCAGGCGGGTGGTCTCGGCGAGGCCGCGGGTGATGAGCGTGGCCTTGGAGTTGTCGCCGAGGCCCATGCCGTTGGCGATGCCGACGGCGAGGCCGATGACGTTCTTCACGGCGCCGCCGAGTTCGCAGCCCACCACGTCGGTGTTGGTGTACGGGCGGAAGTACGGGGTCATGCAGGCGGTCTGGAGGCGCTGGGCGACCGTCTCGTCGGAGCAGGCGACGACCGCGGCGGCGGGCTGCCGGGCGGCGATCTCCTTGGCCAGGTTGGGGCCGGTGAGGACGGCGACGCGGTCGGCCGGCACGTCGGCGACCTCGGTGATGACCTCGCTCATCCGCTTGGCGGTGCCGAGTTCGACGCCCTTCATGAGGGAGACGAGCACGGTGTCCGGGGCGAGGGCCGGACGCCAGGCGGCGAGGTTGCCGCGCAGGGTCTGGGAGGGGACGACGAGAACGGTGAAGTCGGCGTCCGCGGCGGCCTCCGCGGGGTCCGCGGTGGCCGTGATGCCCCGGGGGAGTTCGACGCCCGGCAGGTAGTCGGGGTTGACCCGGGAGGTGTTGATCTCCTTGGCGAGTTCGGCGCGGCGGCCCCAGAGGCTCACCTCGCAGCCCGCGTCGGCGAGCACCATCGCGAAGGCGGTGCCCCAGGATCCGTTGCCGAAGACGGCTGCCCTGGTCACTTGGTGCCCTCCCCGGCGGCCTTGCGCCGCTGCTCCAGACGGGCCCGGCGGTGGTCGTACGGCTCGGGGGGCGCCTTCTCCCCGCGGACCTCCTCCAGGAGGGCGGTGATGGCGGCCATGATGACCTCGGTGGCCTCGCGGAGCACCTCGGGCGTCGGCTCCAGGCCGTGGAAGCGCGAGAGGTCGACGGGCGGACCGGCCTGCACGATCAGGGTCTTGCGGGGGAACAGGCTGAGCTTGTTCTCCTTGGCGTACGGCGGCATCGCGAGGTTCGCGCCCCACTGGGCCACCGGGATGACGGGGGCCCGGGTGAGCAGCGCGACGCGCGCCGCACCGGTCTTGCCCGCCATGGGCCACATGTCGGGGTCCCGGGTGAGGGTGCCCTCCGGGTAGAAGGCGACGCACTCGCCCCGCTCGATGGCGTCGACGGCGGCGCGGAACGCGTCGAGCGCGTCGGTCGTCTCCCGGTAGACGGGGATCTGTCCGGTGCCGCGCAGCATCATCCCGACGAAGGGGGTCTTGAAGAGGCCCGCCTTGGCGAGGAGGCGCGGAACGCGACCGGTGTTGTACTGGTAGTGCGCGTAGGACAGCGGGTCCAGGTAGGAGTTGTGGTTGACCGCGGTGATGAATCCGCCGTCGGCCGGAATGTGCTCCATACCGCGCCAGTCCCGCTTGAACAGAACCACCAGGGGGGGTTTGGCGATGACCGCCGCGAGGCGGTACCAGAAGCCGATTCTGCGGCGGGGCACTCGGACACCTTTCTCCGGGACTGGCTGGCAGGGGGTCAAGTGTCGCCCCATGCTCCTGGTCTGTCGAGTGACACCGTACGCCCCGGGCCCTGGGGCGGGCCGCCTGGGCGGGACAGAATGGCCGCGATGAAGCAGCTGCACCCGACGCACACCGACGCCCACGCCGGCTGGTCCCTGGTCGTACCCCTGAAGCCCCTTGCCCTGGCGAAGAGCAGGCTCGCCGCGGCGGCGGGAGCGCGGCTGCGCCCGCGGCTCGCGCTGGCGTTCGCCGAGGACACGGTGGGGGCGGCGCTGGAGTGCGGGCGCGTGCGCGATGTGGCGGTCGTCACGGACGATCCGGCGGCCGGCGCGGCCCTGGCGGCCCTGGGGGCGCGGATCGTGCCGGACTCGCCGGCGGCGGGGCTGAACGCGGCGCTCGCCCACGGGGCCCGCGCCGTGCGGGCCGGGCGTCCGCACGCGCGCGTGGCGGCGCTCAACGCGGACCTTCCGGCGCTGCGGCCCGCGGAGCTGGCCCGGGTCCTGGACGCGGCCGGCAATTTTCCGCGGGCATTTCTCGCGGATGCCGCCGAAATCGGTACGACATTCCTCTCGGCCGCTCCGGGGGTGGAATTGGAACCGGCATTCGGGGGCGCGTCGAGGCTGCGGCATTTGTCTTCGGGGGCGGTGGAAATCCGGCTCGACGGGGTGGATTCCGTACGCCGGGACGTGGACACCGGGGAGGATCTCGCGGCGGCGCGGGCCCTCGGGCTCGGTCCGCGGACGGCCGCCCGGTGGCTGACGGCGGCCGGATAGGCTGCGGTCCATGCAGGCGACCGCGTTCACGTACGACCCCGACACCCGCAGCGGCAGTGTGCTGCTCGACGACGGCACCCCCGTGGCGTTCGGGGCGGAGGCCTTCGAGGCGGGCGGGCTCCGGCTGCTGCGGCCGGGGCAGCGGGTGCGGATCGAGGCCGATCCCGGCACGTCGGGCGCCGGCCTGCGGATCACCCTGGTGACGCTGCAGACCTTCTGAGACGCCCGGCGGGTCGGTACCGCGCGTCCTACTTCTTGGCGGCGGTCTTCTTGGCGGTGGTCTTGCGCGCCGTCGTCTTCTTGGCGGGCGCCTTCGTCGCCGTGGCCTTCTTCGCGGCCGGCGCGGTCTTCTTGGCCGTGGCCTTGGTCGCCTTCTTGGCGGCGGCCGTGGTGGTCTTCTTGGCGGCGGCGGAGGTCTTCTTCGCGGCGGCCGTGGTGGCCTTCTTCGCCGGCGTCGCCTTCTTGGCGGCCGTCGTGGTCTTCTTCGCGGGCGTCGCCTTCTTTACGGCGGCCGTGGTCTTCTTCGCCGGGGTCGCCTTCTTCGCGGCGGCCTTCTTGGCGGTGGTGGCCTTCTTGGCGGCGGCCTTCTTCACGGTCGCGGAGGCGCCACCGGTGAGGCTGCCCTTGGGGGCCTTCTTGACGGAGACCTCGCCGCCCTTGGGGAGCTTCTTCGAGCCGCTGACCAGGTCCTTGAAGCCCTGACCTGCACGGAAGCGCGGGACGGAGGTCTTCTTGACCCGGACGCGCTCACCCGTCTGAGGGTTGCGGGCGTAGCGGGCCGGACGGTCGACCTTCTCGAACGAGCCGAAACCCGTGACCGAGACCCGGTCACCGGCCACCACGGCACGCACGATGGCGTCGAGCACGTGGTCGACGGCTTCGGCGGCCTGCTGACGACCGCCCATCTTGTCGGCAATCGCTTCTACGAGCTGCGCCTTGTTCACGTCTTCCCCTTCGGAGACATTGCCAGAACGAAAGTGTTCAAGCTTTTTCGCACGTTAGGCATGTATATACCGCAAATCAAACACGAAACGGTCTAATCACCCTAGTGCCGCAACGCAGAAGTCCCGTTGCGGAGTTCCTGGTGTCAGTCGTCCTCTGGGAATCGGCCCTCGTCGAGGTCCTTCATCAACCGGTCGAGACGCGTTGCCGCGTCCTGGAGATCGTGCTTCGCCGCTGCCGTGACGACCAGCAGCTTCCGGGACAGCGCCATCCTTACGCCCTCCGGGACTTGCAGTGAGCGCACCCTTGTGTGCGCTTCCTTCAATCGGGCGGCGACTGCCTCGTAGAGCTCGAGTTGGCTGTCGCGTTCCATGCACCGATTGTGCCATCTAGGGCGAGTTGTCGCCCGACAGGGTCTCAACAAGCGACTGCGCCCCCCACCGGGCGGTGGGGGGCGCAGTCTTGGAAAAGCGCTGCTCAGACCGTAATTGTACGGGGCTTGTAGGCCGGTCGAGCCGCCTCGTAGGCCGCGATGTCGGCTTCGTTCTGAAGGGTGAGGCTGATGTCGTCGAGGCCGTTCAGCAGACGCCAGCGGGCGTTCTCGTCGAGCTCGAAGTCGGCGTCGATCCCGGCGGCCAGGACCTTGCGGGCCTCCAGGTCGACGGTGATCTCGGCGGTCGGGTCGGCCTCGGTCAGCTCCCAGAGGGCGTCCACCGTCTCCTGCGGGAGGACGACGGTCAGCAGGCCGTTCTTCAGCGAGTTGCCGCGGAAGATGTCGGCGAAGCGGGCGGAGATGACCGCCTGGAAGCCGTAGTTCTGGAGCGCCCAGACGGCGTGCTCGCGGGAGGAGCCGGTGCCGAAGTCGGGGCCGGCGACCAGGACCGAGGCACCCTGCCGCTCGGGGCGGTTGAGGACGAACTCGGAGTCCTTGCGCCAGGCCTCGAAGAGCCCGTCCTCGAAGCCGTCGCGGGTGACCTTCTTCAGCCAGTGCGCCGGGATGATCTGGTCGGTGTCGACGTTGCTGCGGCGCAGCGGGACGGCCCGGCCGGTGTGCGTGGTGAAAGCTTCCATGGTTCCTCAGACCCCCGCGGTGGTGGCGACGTCGGACAGATCGGCCGGGGAGGCCAGGTGACCCAGGACGGCGGTGGCGGCGGCGACCTGCGGGGAGACCAGGTGCGTCCGGCCGCCCTTGCCCTGCCGGCCCTCGAAGTTGCGGTTGGAGGTGGACGCGGAACGCTCACCCGGCGCCAGCTGGTCGGGGTTCATGCCCAGGCACATCGAGCAGCCCGCGTGACGCCATTCGGCGCCGGCCTCCTTGAAGACCTTGTCCAGGCCCTCCTCGACGGCCTGCAGGGCGACCCGGACCGAGCCGGGGACGACCAGCATGCGGACGCCGTCGGCGACCTTGCGGCCCTCCAGCAGGGAGGCCGCGTTCCGCAGGTCCTCGATGCGGCCGTTGGTGCAGGAGCCTACGAAGACGGTGTCGACCTGGATGTCCCGCAGCGGCTGCCCGGCGGTCAACCCCATGTACTCCAGGGCCTTTTCGGCGGCCAGGCGCTCCGAAGCGTCTTCGTACGAAGCCGGGTCGGGGACGTTCGCCGAAAGCGGCGCGCCCTGGCCGGGGTTGGTGCCCCAGGTGACGAACGGCGCCAGGGAGGCGGCGTCGATGACGACCTCGGCGTCGAAGACCGCGTCCTCGTCGGACTTCAGGGTCTTCCAGTACGCGACGGCGGCGTCCCAGTCCTCGCCCTCGGGGGCGTGGGCGCGGCCCTGCAGGTAGGCGAAGGTGGTCGCGTCGGGGGCGATCATGCCCGCCCGGGCGCCGGCCTCGATCGACATGTTGCAGATGGTCATCCGGGCCTCCATCGAGAGCTTCTCGATGGCGGAGCCGCGGTACTCCAGGATGTAGCCCTGGCCTCCGCCGGTGCCGATCTTGGCGATGATCGCCAGGATCAGGTCCTTGGCGGTGACGTCCTCGGGCAGCTCGCCGTCGACCGTGATCGCCATGGTCTTCGGGCGGGCCAGCGGCAGCGTCTGGGTGGCGAGCACGTGCTCGACCTGGCTGGTGCCGATGCCGAACGCCAGCGCGCCGAAGGCGCCGTGCGTGGAGGTGTGGGAGTCGCCGCAGACCACGGTGGCGCCCGGCTGGGTCAGGCCCAGCTGCGGTCCGACGACGTGGACGACGCCCTGCTCGACGTCGCCCAGCGGGTGCAGCCGGACGCCGAACTCGGCACAGTTCTTGCGGAGGGTCTCCAGCTGCGCGCGGGAGACCGGGTCCGCGATCGGCTTGTCGATGTCGAGGGTCGGGGTGTTGTGGTCCTCGGTGGCGATGGTGAGGTCGAGGCGCCGCACCTGCCGGCCGTTCTGCCGGAGGCCGTCGAAGGCCTGGGGGCTGGTCACCTCGTGCAGCAGGTGCAGATCGATGAAGAGGAGGTCGGGCTCGCCCTCGGCGCGCCGGACGACGTGGTCGTCCCAGACCTTCTCCGCGAGTGTCCTACCCATCGCTTTCCCTCCGGCCGACGTCTACGCCGGCACAACTAGAGACCCGTTCCGCGGGCCGTTGTGCGGCCGCATCACCAGGGTCACAGGTTCCGAGAAAAATTGAACTTGCGTTTCACAGAGTGAGACGCGAATATCGTTGCATGGACAACTCTAGCGGCGTAGGCGTTCTCGACAAGGCAGCCCTTGTCCTGAGCGCCCTGGAGTCCGGTCCGGCCACCCTCGCAGGACTGGTCGCGGCGACGGGACTCGCACGACCCACGGCACACCGACTGGCCGTGGCACTGGAACACCACCGGATGGTGGCGCGTGACATGCAGGGCCGGTTCATCCTCGGACCGCGGCTGGCGGAGCTCGCCGCCGCGGCCGGCGAGGACCGCCTGCTCGCGACCGCGGGCCCGGTGCTGACGCATCTGCGCGACGTCACCGGCGAGAGCGCCCAGCTCTACCGGCGCCAGGGCGACATGCGCATCTGCGTGGCGGCGGCCGAGCGGCTCTCGGGCCTGCGGGACACGGTCCCGGTCGGCTCGACGCTGACCATGAAGGCCGGCTCGTCCGCGCAGATCCTGATGGCCTGGGAGGAGCCCGAGCGGCTGCACCGCGGCCTCCAGGGCGCCCGCTTCACGGCGACGGCCCTGTCGGGCGTACGGCGGCGCGGCTGGGCCCAGTCGATCGGTGAGCGGGAGCCGGGCGTCGCGTCCGTCTCCGCGCCCGTACGCGGCCCCTCGAACCGCGTGGTGGCCGCCGTGTCGGTCTCGGGTCCGATCGAGCGCCTGACGCGCCACCCGGGCCGCATGCACGCCCAGGCGGTCATCGACGCCGCCGCCCGTCTCTCCGAGGCTCTCCGCCGCAACGGCTGAGCTCCTCCGTCCCTCCTGTTCGTACCGGCCCACCGCTCCAACGCCGCAGCGGTGGGCCGGAGTTGTGTGCGCCGTGATCCCGAACAGCGAAGAAGCCCTCCCCCGAAGGGAAGGGCTTCCTCGTCTTGTACCCCCGACCGGATTCGAACCGGCGCTACCGCCTTGAGAGGGCGGCGTGCTAGGCCGCTACACAACGGGGGCCTTGCGGATCAGATCCGCGGTGCAGATGAGCTCTGCGAGCTGGCCTACCTGGACTCGAACCAAGAATGACGGTACCAGAAACCGTAGTGTTGCCAATTACACCATAGGCCATGGTGGTTAAACCGTACCCCCGACCGGATTCGAACCGGCGCTACCGCCTTGAGAGGGCGGCGTGCTAGGCCGCTACACAACGGGGGCCCTAGCGATCCTGCATCGGGTTCACCGGGTGCGACCCAGGTGATCCCGCGGGAAGGATCTGTACCCCCGACCGGATTCGAACCGGCGCTACCGCCTTGAGAGGGCGGCGTGCTAGGCCGCTACACAACGGGGGCTTCGTGGATGCCATCCACAGGTGCAGATGAGCTCTGCGAGCTGGCCTACCTGGACTCGAACCAAGACTAACTGAACCAGAATCAGTCGTGCTGCCAATTACACCATAGGCCACCGGAACGTGATCACTTCGAGAAGGGATCCTGCTCGGCTTGCGCTTCCGGGGCTTTCCGGCCTCTCGGCCCGTTTCCCTCGGCGCAGGAAGAACATTACCCGAAGGTGGACGGTGCTCCAAAACGCGTATCCGCACGCAGCAGCGCGGGCAGCCGGTGGAGGTCGGTGATCCGGGACAGCTCGGGCCTGCCCCCGGTGTCCGCGCGGTCCAGCCAGATCCCCCAGAGCCCCGCCTCCACGGCTCCCCTGGCGTCGATGTCCGGCTGGTCCCCGACGTAGGCCACCTCGTGGGGGCGCAGGTCAAGGGCCGTGCAGGCGGCGTGGAAGGCCTCCGGGGCGGGCTTGGCCACGCCGAGCTCGGCGGCGCACAGCACGGCCTCGAAGCGGTCCCGCACGCCCAGGGCGCGGAGCTTGTGCTCCTGGTTGTGGATGCTGGAGTTGGACAGAACTCCGTGACGGTAGTCACGAGCCAGTAGGTCCAGGACGGGCACGGTGTCGGGGAACAGCTCCCAGGCGGCCTCGTAGTGGACGACGTACCGGTCGAACCAGTCGTCGGCCTCGGCGGCGGTGAGCTCCGGCCGGGAGAGGAAGTCCCGCACGCGCGCGCGTCGCTGGTCCCGGAAGTCCCCGCCCTCCGCCTCGTACCGGCGCCAGTGCAGCTCCGTGAGCTCCTTCCAGCGCCGCAGGGCCTCCTCGGCGGAGCCCCACGCGTCGAGCAGCCCCTCGGCGGCGAGGTGCGCCCGCATCCCGGTCCGGTCTGCGCTCGCGTAGTCGAAGAGCGTGTCGTCGATGTCCCAGAGCACCGCGCGGATGGCCATGGGTACGACGTTAGCGCTCCGGGGGGCGATCCGGTCCGGGCGGACGACCCGGGCCGGTGCAACGGCCGGTCCCGGTCGGGCAACAGCCATCGCCCCGGCCCGGGTCGGGGACGGCGTCAGGGGCGGAGCCCGCCGCGCCGGCCCCGACGGCGGGCCCCGACGGCGGGGTCCGACGGCGGGGTCCGACGGCGGCCGGGAGGTGATCCCGCGCGGGCTCAGCGGCGCAGCGCCTCCGCGGGCTGGATGCGGGCGGCCCGCCAGGCGGGGTAGAGGCCCGCGAGGACGCCGGTCGCCAGACCGATCGCCGGGGCCGCGAGGGCGGTGCCCGGGTGGATGACCGGGGTCCAGTCGCGGACCACGGCCACCGCCACCACGGTCAGCACGCCCATGGAGGTGCCGACCATGCCGCCCAGCGCGCCCAGCGCGCCCGATTCGGCCAGGAACTGCACGGTGATGTGGCGGCCGCGCGCGCCCAGGGCCCGGCGCAGACCGATCTCCCCCGTGCGTTCCAGGACGGCGACCAGGGTGGTGTTGGCGATGCCGACGGCGCCGATCACCAGACAGATGCCCGCGAGGAGCAGGAACAGCCGGTTCAGGTCCTCGCCGACCTCGCCCCGGAGCGCCTTGGGGTCCGGCGGCGGAACGACCTTGAAGTACTCCGGGTGGTCGGGGCGCAGCGCCGTCGCCGCCTCGCCGGCGATCTGCGGGGCCGCGCCGAGCCGGGTGGAGACGAGCATCCGCGCGCCGCCGTCCTCGGGCTCCCCCCAGATCCGCTGCGCGGTGGTGTGCGGCACCACGACCGAGAGCAGCAGATCGGCCTTGCGGTCGGCGCCCGCGAGGACGCCGGTGACGGTGAACGGCCGTCCGCCGATGAAGATCGCCGGGCGGGTCTCCAGCGTGGTGATGCCGAGCCGGTCGGCGACTCCCGCGCCGATGACGGCCACCGGCGCCGCGCCGCGCGAGGCGTAGCCGTCGTAGAGGCGTCCCTCGGCCAGCCGGACGCCGGCGGCGCGGAACACGCCCGGCGAGGCGGCCACGACCTCGACGGCCTCCGTGGCTCCGGCGTCCCCGAGGACCGCGGAGGCCCGTACGGACTCCTCCGGCCGGAGCCGGACCGGCCAGTAGACCCCCGCGTGCGCGACGCCGTTCAGGCGCTCGATCCGTCGGTCGGCGTCCGCCGGGAAGGCCGGTCCGGCGAACTCGTCCTGTGCGCGGGCGACGTCCTCGACGGTCACCTCGGTCGCGCTGAGGGCGTTGAAGCGGGTGTCGATCTGCGAGGAGGTCGTGGCCGTCAGGCCGAGGATCGCCACGAAGGTCCCGACGCCGAGCACGGTGCCGAGGGCGGTGAGCGCGGAGCGCCCGGGCCGCTGCAGCATGCCCGCGACGGACTCGGCGAGCACGTCGCGCCCGCCGAAGACGGAGGGCGCGACGCGTCCGCCGCGCGGTGCGCGCCTCATGCGGTCACCTCGTACGCCTCGTACGCCGTGGGCCGCGTGGTGCTGAGCACCCCGTCCCGGATGGTGACCGTGCGCGCGGCACGGGCGGCGACCTGCGGGTCGTGGGTGATCACCAGGACCGTCATGCCGTCGGCGTGCAGGGACTCGAGCAGGGCGAGCACCGAGTCGGCGTTCGCGGTGTCGAGGTTGCCGGTCGGCTCGTCGCACAGCAGCAGGGAGGGCCGGGTGACCAGGGCCCGGGCGATGGCCACCCGCTGTCGCTCGCCGCCGGACATCCGGGTGGGAAGGGCGTCGACGCGATGGCCGAGGCCGACCTGTTCCAGCGCCTCGCGGGCGCGGGCGGCACGCTCCCGGCGCGGGACGCCGTTGTAGACGAGGGCGATCGTGACGTTCTCCAGGGCGCTGCGCTGGGGCAGCAGGTGGAAGGACTGGAACACGAAGCCGATGCGCCGCCCTCGCAGGGCGGTGAGGTGGGCGTCCCGGAGCGTGCCCGTGTCGATGCCGTCCAGCAGGTACGTCCCGGTGGTGGGGGCGTCCAGCAGGCCGGCGATGTTGAGGAAGGTGGACTTGCCCGAGCCCGACGGGCCCACGACGGCGACGAAGTCGCCCCGCGCGACGGTCAGGTCGCAGGGCCGGAGCGCGGCCACGGGAGGCGGGCCGGGGTAGGTCAGTCCGACTCCGCGGAACTCGATGACCGGCTCGGGTACCGGTGCGGGCAGCGGCTCGTCCGCCGGCGCGGCGACGACGCTTCCACGGCCCGGGGAAAGGCTCTCCGTCACGGAGTGCTCCTCTCGCGCGTCACTCCCGTGATCACCTGCTCCCCCGGGGCCAGCGCGGCGCCGCCCGTCGGTGCGACGGCGACGTAGCCGTCGCCCGCCGTGCTCGTCCGTATCTCCACCCTGCGCCGCCCGCCGCCCGGCTCGGCCACCGTCACGGTGGTCCGGCCGTCCGCGCCGGAGCTGATGGCCGTGATCGGAACGACCAGCGCCTTGCCGGCGGTCGAGGCGGCGACGACGGTGACGCGTACGTCCTGACCGGTCAGGTCGGCGGCGAGCGGGGTGCCGGGGGTGATCTCCACGAGCCGGCCGGTGAGCCCCGGGCCCGTCTGGGCGGCGCCGCCCTGGGCTCCCTGCCCCTCGCCGCCGGTCGCACCGGCCTGGAGGGGAGCGTCGGAGACGCCGGTGACACGGCCCTCTGCGGACGCGCCGGTCACTTCGGAGTAGATCTCGGCCTCGCTTCCCGGCCGGATGAGGTCCTTCTGGTACTCGGGGACCCGTGCGTGGACGACGAGCCGGCCGGCGGACAGCTTCATGGCGGTGCCGGTCGCCTCACCGCCGACGCGGGCGGCGACCGAGTCCACCCGGGCCGGGAAGCTCTTCAGGAAGACCACTTCGGCCGCGGGCAGCATCGGTCCCGCGGCCGCCTCGGCGGCGGCGAGCTTCGTCCGCGCGGCGGCCAGGTCCTCGCGGGCCCGGTCGACGGCCTTCCGCCGGGCGGCACCTCCGTCGTCCGAGGCGGGTGGGGCCGCCGAGGCCGAGGCGGACGCCGACGGCCGCGGCGCGTCCCCGGAGCCCGCGGCGTCCGCGGCGTCCCCGGAGCCCGCGGCGTCCGCGGCGTCCTCCAGTGCCCGTTCCGCGGCGGTGACCCGGTCGCGGGCGTCGCCGACGGGGTCGTTCCCGCCCTCCTGCGTCGCGGACACCGGGTCGTAGCCCATCGTCCGGTAGAGGGCGTCGAGTGCGGCCTTGGTCCCGTGGCCGAAGCGGCCCTCCGCGTCGGTGCCCACCGGGTGGCCCAGCTCCGCGAGCGCGCGCTGGAGCTGTCGCACGTCGTCGCCGGTGCTGCCGGGGCGCAGGTCGCGGTAGACGGGCAGGCTGCCCTTCAGCGCGAACACGAGACGCCCGGAGACCTCCATGAGGACCTGTCCGGGGCGCACGGTGTCCCCGGCGCGCACGGGGAGCTTGGTGATCACCGAATGGGCCGCGCCCTGGCCGGCGGGGACCTGGGGGACCACGTCGACGGTCTGGTCGGCGACCACCTCCCCGCGGGTGATCACGGAGGAGGTCAGCACCCGGTGCTCCACCGGCGCGGTGAGGACATCGGGTGCGGGTGCCGCGGCCTCCGCGGCGGCCTGCGCGGGCGACTTCACGAGGAGCGCCGCACCGAGCCCGCCGGTCGTGGCGAGCACGGCGCCGACGGCGACGGCGAGGACCCATCGGCGGCGCCGGGCCACTCCGCCGGGTTCCGCCGCGCGCTCCTCCGGCTCCGGGCCGGCCGGCCGCCCCACGACCGTCACGTGCTCCACGACCGCCACGGCGCCCTCGTCCTGCGTCATCGTCGTCCTTCGTCGTATCACCGGTGGGTGGGTGCGGCCGCCGCGAACGGGGGCGCGGCCGGGTGCACGAAAGGGGACTCCGATGAGCGAAGGGCAAGCCTCCGACCCGGCGAGCCACCGTAAACCTGCAGGTCAGGCGCGTCTACTGTCCTCAGGGACAGTAGACACCGAGGGTCGCCCATGATCCACTTCGCCGTCGCAAGATCTCCACAATCAAGGAACAGGGCGGAAATGAACAAGCGTGTGATGAAGGCGGCGGTCGCGGCGACCGCGGCGGCCGGTTTCCTGCTGGGCACCGCCGGCACCGCGTCGGCCTCGAACTTCGACGACGGCATCCTGGAGTCCGGAGAGTTCGGCCTCTACTACAACTCGGGCACCGCGGGCTGCGTCACGGACCCGGGCCCGGACAACAACTTCTCCGACAACTGGTTCAAGGACCCGTACGGCGTCAACTGCGCCGGTGAGGGTGCGGGGACGAACGACAACACGGCGTCGTACTGGAACCGCTCCGTGTTCACCTACTACGTCTTCACCGACGCGTACAAGGGCGGCGTCCGGGGCTCGCTTCCCGTCGGGTACTCGGGCAACGCGTCCGACACCTTCAAGAACAAGATCTCGTCGGACTCCATCACCTCCTGACGATGCGCCACCACCACCTCGCTGCCGCCGTCGTCGTCCTCGCCCTGGCGGGCTGCTCCGCCACCGGCTCGGACGGTGCCGGCGGAAGCGCCGAACCACCGGTCGGCGCCGTGCCCACGATGCTCCGGACCACGGACGTGAGCTTCCCGCTGGACGCCTACGAGGCCACCCTCGCGCAGCAGAGCACACTCGGCCGGGCGCAGAACGTGCTCATCGGCCGGTGCATGACCCGGCTCGGTTTCGCCTACCAGGCCCCCGAGCCGCCCGCCGTACCGACGACCGGTGCCAACGCCCGGGTCTACGGCGTGACGGACCCGGAAGCGGCCGCGCGCTACGGCTACGCGAACCCGCAGGAGCCGGACGCCCCCGCGCGGGCCGCCGCGGCGAAACCGCCGACGCCCGCGGAGGAGCTGGCGCTCGGCGGAAGGAAGGACCTGAAGCCGGGCGACCTGCCCGCCACCCTGGAGGAGGCGGAGAAGGCCGGCGGAAGCGACGGGACGCTCAACGGGCAGAAGGTGCCCGTGGGCGGATGCTCCCGCGAGTCGTTCCTCCGGCTCTACGCCCGCAGGGCGAACGAGGTCGACATCCTCTTCGTGTTCAATCTCAAGAGCGAGGCCGAATCCAAGGCCCGTGAGGACTCGCGGATTCGCGCGGTCGACAAGAGCTGGTCGGCGTGCATGGCGCAGGCCGGCTACACGGTCCGCAACCCGATGCGGGCGCCCCACGAGCTGAGCCTCGGCGACGCCGAACTCGGCGGCCCGCGGGGGATCACCGCGGCCAAGGCCGACGTGCGCTGCAAGCAGCGGACCAACCTGGTCGGCGTGCACTACGCGGTGACGACCGCCTACCAGCGGCAGCTGATCGAGCAGAACGCGGAGACGCTGTCGCTCGCCAAGGAGCAGGTGGACAGCAGACTTAAGCTGGCGGCCGCTCTGACCCACTGACCGCGTCGGACGACCGGTCGCCGATCTCCAGAGGAACGATGACGACCGCATGCAGACTGTGCCGTCTCCCGGAGCCCCTGCGCTCCATGATGGGGACGGCCCTGTCGTGTCTGCCCACGCTCACCGCCCGGGAACACCAGATCCTCGCCCAGCTCGTCATGGCCTCGGAGTCCGAGGACGTGGCGCGGCGGCTCGGCATCTCGGTGCGGACGGTGAAGTTCCACATCGCGAACCTGCGCAAGAAGCTGGGCGGACTGAGCCGGTTCCAGCTGTGCCTGGTCGGTGTGATGGATCTGATGCAGTTCTCGGACGGCGCCGAGTTCTGCGCCGGGCTCTGCTCCACGCATGACACGAGGACCGCGCTCAGGGCCGGGTGAGACAGGCCTGGCGGAGCGACGGAACGCCCGAGGGGCGGCAGCCACGGGCTGCCGCCCCTCGTCACGTGTCCGGTGTGCGTCAGGCCGCGAGCTTCGCCAGGGCCGCGTCGACGCGGGCCAGGGTCTTCTCCTTGCCCAGGATCTCCAGGGACTCGAAGAGCGGCAGGCCGACCGTGCGGCCGGTGACGGCGACGCGGACCGGGGCCTGCGCCTTGCCGAGCTTGAGGCCGTGGGCCTCGCCGGCGGCCAGGACCGCGTTCTTCAGGGACTCGGGGTCGTTCCAGTCCGCCGCGTCGAGCTTCTCGCGGGCGGTGGTGAGCAGGGCCGCGGGCTCGCCCTTCATCGCCTTGTCCCACGAGGGCTGGTCGAAGACCGGCTCGGCCAGGAAGAGGAAGTCCACGTTGGCCGTGATGTCCGAGAGGACGGTCAGGCGGGTCTGGGCGTGCGGCGCGATGGCCTCCCAGGCGGCCTGGTCGAAGTCCTCCGGCGCCCAGGGGGCGTGCGGGGCGCGGAGCCAGGGCTCGCAGGCCGTGGCGAAGGCCTTCACGTCCAGCATGCGGATGTGGTCGGCGTTGATCGACTCGGCCTTCTTGAGGTCGAAGCGCGCCGGGTTCGCGTTGACGTCGGCGATGTCGAACTTCGCCACCATCTCGGGGATGGTGAAGAGGTCCTGGTCGGCCGAGAAGGACCAGCCGAGGAGCGACAGGTAGTTCAGGAGGCCCTCGGGGAGGAAGCCGCGCTCCCGGTAGAGGTTGAGGGAGGCCTGCGGGTCGCGCTTGGAGAGCTTCTTGTTGCCCTCGCCCATGACGTACGGCAGGTGGCCGAAGGAGGGGATCTCCTTGGCGATGCCCAGCTCGATCAGCGCCTTGTAGAGCGCGACCTGACGCGGGGTGGAGGAGAGCAGGTCTTCGCCGCGCAGGACGTGGGTGATCTCCATCAGGGCGTCGTCGACCGGGTTGACCAGGGTGTAGAGCGGGGCGCCGTTGGCCCGGAGGATGCCGTAGTCCGGCACGTTCTCGGGGGTGAAGGTGAGCTCGCCGCGGACCAGGTCGGTGAAGGTGATCGGCTCGTCGGGCATCCGGAAGCGGACGATCGACGCGCGGCCCTCGGCCTCGTAGGCCGCCTTCTGCTCGTCGGTGAGGTCGCGGCAGTGGCCGTCGTAGCCGGAGGGGCGGCCGGCGGCGCGGGCGGCCTCGCGGCGCTCGTCGAGCTCCTCGGTGGTGCAGTAGCAGGGGTACGCGTAACCGCCGGCGAGCAGCTTGTCCGCGACGTCCTTGTAGATGTCCATCCGCTGGGACTGGCGGTACGGCTCGTGCGGGCCGCCGACCTCGGGGCCCTCGTCCCAGTCGAGGCCGAGCCACTTCAGGGAGTCGAGCAGCTGGTTGTACGACTCCTCGGAGTCGCGCGCAGCGTCGGTGTCCTCGATGCGGAAGACCATGGTGCCCTCGTTGTGCCGGGCGAAGGCCCAGTTGAAGAGAGCGGTGCGGACCAGGCCCACGTGGGGGTTGCCGGTCGGCGAGGGACAGAAACGGACGCGGGGGGGTGCCCCCTGCTCGAGCGAAGTCGAGAGCTTGGGGGAGTTCGCGTTAGCCACGCTTGATCACCTTATTGGTGAGAGTGCCGATGCCTTCGATGGTGACGGCGACCTCGTCGCCGACGTTGAGGGGGCCGACCCCGGCGGGGGTGCCGGTGAGGATGACGTCGCCGGGGAGCAGCGTCATGGCCTCGGTGATGTGGACGACCAGGTCCTCGATGGAGCGGACCATGTCGCTCGTGCGACCCAGCTGGCGCTGTTCGCCGTTGACCGTGGCCTGGATGGTCAGGTCGCTCGCGGCAGCGATGCTCATGTCCGTCTCCACCCAGGGGCCCAGCGGGCAGGAGGTGTCGAAGCCCTTGGCGCGGGCCCACTGCTTCTCGCGCCGCTGGACGTCGCGGGCGGTGACGTCGTTGGCGCAGGTGTAGCCGAAGACGACGTCCTTCACGCGCTCGCGGGGCACCTCGCGGCACATGCGGCCGATGACCACGGCCAGTTCGGCCTCGTGGTGCAGCTCGTCGGAGAAGGAGGGGTACTCGATGGCGTCGCCGGGGCCGATCACCGAGGTGGTGGGCTTGAAGAAGGCGACGGGGACGTCGGGGACCTCGTTGCCGAGCTCGGCGGCGTGCTCCGCGTAGTTGCGGCCGATGGCCACGACCTTGTTGGGGAGCACCGGCGGCAGGAGCCGTACCTTGCTCAGCGGGACCTTGGTGCCGCTGAGCTCGAAGTCGGTGTACGGGATGCCCTTGATGATGTCGAGGACGAGGCCGCCGGACTCGACGGTTCCCTCGCCCTCGACGGCGCCGAAGGCCACATTGCCGTCGATGGAGAATCTGGCGATGCGCACGAGTGCTGTCGCCCCTCACTTGGTACTGGCTGGAGTCTGACGCTCCAGGCTAACGCGGCGGGGCGGCGGCCGACCTGCGATGTCGCCGGGGGCGGTGACGTGCGTGACGCGGGTGGTGTCCCGCGTCACGGTCAGCGGGACGCGGTGGCGTACGGCTGGGGCTGGTACGGAGCCGGGGCCTGCATCAGGACGGTGCGGCGCGGGTTGGCCGTGTTGCCCGGGAGCTCGACCGCGTACTCCGGCTGGGCACCGCGGCCGAGTTCTGCGGCGTCCGTGAGGTGGACGAGGGTGGAGCGGCGGGGGTTGGCCGTGGTGCGGAGCGTCGTCGTCTTCATCGCGGTGATCAGACCTTGTTCCGGGACGGGCGCCCGTACGGGCGCGAAGGGGTGTAAAGCGTCAGGCTAAACATGCGATTCCCTTCGAATGCATGGCTGAGACATCGATTCTCGTGTGAGTTTGCTCACCACACGCGATACATTCCGGGCATTACGGACGGTCGCCGGTCATCACGGAAAGGGACATTCCGCCACTGAATGAGCTATTCCGCTCCTGATCATGGCGACTGGGACACACGGGGATGCCCGACCATTGGACGGGAAAAGTCCGAATCCTCCGTGATCATCTTCTACATGGGGTGACAACCCGTGCACACGTTGTCATACCCCTCCCGACACGACACGCGGCCCTTGTTGGAGATCCGGCACTGTGCTGGAATTCCACGCACCGCCGCGGGTTTCAAGCCGGCGCGCAGGAGGCGCGACGCAGCGCCGGCCGAGTGGCGGGGAAGGGGGAACTGCGCCGGTCACCGACGACCACCTGGGGCGCTCCACGCGCCCCGATTGACGCCGACACCGTCCTCTCCGCTCACCCGGAAGGACGCCTGGTCCAGAGGTTGCGACGCTAGTGCAGGGACGTTTCAAGAGGGATGGCTCGGGGTCTCCCCAGGCCCGTCAGGGCCGAGCGGATGCTCCGGAGCAGGAACCGCGTGCCGGGACCGACCGCGGTCCCTCGGCCCCGCACACCCCGAACCAGGGTCAGGGTCCGTCCGGCGAGGGCGGTGACACGGGCAGGCGCGGCAACGCCGCCAAGCCCGCCGAGCCCTCCGCCACACCCCCCAAGGTCCGGGCCGAGAACGAGGTCGGGCCTCGAATAGCCCTGCGCAACTGGCGCATCTCCACGCGCCTGGTCGCGCTCCTCACCCTCCCCGTGGTCGCCGCGACCACCCTGGGCGGCATCCGCATCAGCGACTCGCTCCAGGACATGGAGCAGCTCGACCACATGCAGCTGCTCACCAAGCTGACCCGTGAGGCGACCGACCTCGCGCAGGCCCTGCAGGCCGAGCGCGACCTGTCCGCCGGCCCGCTGGCCAACGGCCGCCCGGTCAGCGACTACCAGGTCGCCAACCCGCGCCGGAAGACGGACCGCGAGTACAAGGCCTTCCTCGACGCCACCGAGGACATCCCGGCCACCGAGGGCGACGAGGCGCTGCGCAGCATCCGCCAGAACGTCAGCCAGATCGCCTCGCAGGTCACCGAGCTCCACTCCATCCGGGGCAGCGCCTACGAGAAGGGCGTGTCCCACTCGGTGACGGTCGAGGCGTACAGCCGCCTCATCCGCTCGCTCCTCAGCCTGTCCCAGGACATGGCGCAGGCGACCAGCAACCCCGAGATGATCAAGCGGACCCGCGCGCTCGCCGCGTTCTCGTCCGCCAAGGAGTACGCCTCCATCCAGCAGGCGATCATCGCGGCCGCGCTCCCGCCGAGCGACCGGACCCCCGGCAGGATCCAGCAGGGTGACCGCCTCTACGGCGAGGCCGCGCTCAACAGTGAGGGCGTCGAGCTCAAGTCCTTCCAGGCGATCTACGAGTCGACCGGCGGTGACGCCGCCGAGCGGACCGAGTCGCTGAACAACGGCGACCCGTCGATCAACGCCGCCAACAAGTACGCCGAGCGCGTGCTGAACTCGGACAGCGCGATGCCGGAAGGCCCGCGCCGCGGTCACCTGAACTTCACCGACGAGTACAGCACCAAGATCACCGCCATGAACCGCATCGAGCGAGGTCTGCTCGGTGACATGGAGACCATGGCCCGTGAGCTGAAGCAGGAGTCGCAGCGCGACGCCATCATCAACGGTGCGCTGATCCTCCTCGTCCTCGGCGTCTCGCTCATCGGCGCCTTCGTCGTGGCCCGGTCCATGATCCGCTCGCTGCGCCGCCTCCAGGACACCGCGACCAAGGTCGCCCAGGACCGTCTGCCCGAGCTCGTCAAGCAGCTCTCCGAGTCCGACCCGCAGGACGTCGACACCTCCGTCGAGTCCGTCGGTGTGCACTCCCGGGACGAGATCGGCCAGGTGGCCGCGGCCTTCGACGACGTGCACCGCGAGGCCGTCCGCCTCGCCGCCGAGCAGGCCCTCCTCCGGGGCAACGTCAACGCGATGTTCACCAACCTCTCGCGCCGTTCCCAGGGCCTCATCCAGCGTCAGCTCTCGCTCATCTCCGAGCTGGAGTCCCGCGAGGCCGACCCCGACCAGCTCTCCTCGCTGTTCAAGCTCGACCACCTCGCGACCCGTATGCGCCGGAACGGCGAGAACCTCCTCGTCCTCGCCGGTGAGGAGCCGGGCCGCCGCTGGACCCGCCCCGTCCCGCTGGTCGACGTCCTGCGTGCCGCCGCCTCCGAGGTGGAGCAGTACGAGCGCATCGAACTGGCCGCGGTCCCGGCGACCGAGGTCGCCGGCCGGGTCGTCAACGACCTCGTGCACCTCCTCGCCGAGCTGCTCGAGAACGCCACCTCGTTCTCCTCCCCGCAGACCAAGGTCCGGGTCACCGGTCACGCGCTGCCCGACGGCCGGGTGCTCGTCGAGATCCACGACACCGGCATCGGCCTCTCCCCCGAGGACCTCGCCGCGATCAACGAGCGGCTCGCCTCGCCGCCCACCGTGGACGTCTCCGTCTCCCGCCGCATGGGTCTGTTCGTGGTCGGCCGCCTGTCCCTGCGACACGGCATCCGGATCCAGCTGCGCCCGTCCGACTCGGGCGGCACCACCGCGCTCGTCATGCTCCCGGTCGACGTCGCCCAGGGCGGCAAGAAGCCCATGCCCAAGCCGGGCGCGGGCGGCCAGGGCCAGATGCCGCAGGGTGCCTCCGCCCCCGGCGGCCGTCTCCCCGGCGGTCCCGGCGCGGCCGGTGGCCCCGGCGGCGGACGCCCGGGCCAGGGCGGTGCCCCGTCCTCGGCGGCCGGCCGGATCGGTGCCGGTCCCGCACGCGGCCAGGTCGGTGCGGGCGGTCCGCGGGCCGCGCTGCCCGCCCGTGACGGTGCCCCGCTCGCCGGCGGCCCGCAGGGCGCCCCGCAGTCACGGACCCCGCAGCCGCAGAACGCCCAGCTGGAGCAGACCGGTCAGCTGCCGCAGATCCCGGCGGCCCCGCAGGCTCCCCAGTCGCCGGACACGATGCGTCCGGGCCCCGGCGGTGGCGGCCTCATCGGCGGCGCCGCGAGCGCCATCCCGTCCCGCACGGACGTGTGGGGCAACCAGTCCGGCCCGCAGTCCGGACCCGGCCAGCAGCAGCCGCAGCAGGGCGGCCCGCAGGGCGGGTACGACTTCCCGCGCGCCGAGCTGCCCGGCGGCAACCCCCAGCCGCAGCGCCCGCAGGCCGCGAGCTGGGGCAACGACCCGCAGCAGCAGCCGGTCCGGCGCCCGCAGCAGGAGATGTCCCCGCTGGACGCCCCGCGCGGTCACGAGGAGCCGGAGGCCGCGAGCCCGTTCGGCGCCCCGGCGGCTCCGCAGGGTCCCGGTTCCACGGGCCAGTTCCCGCGCCCGGACTTCGGCGCCCCGCAGTCGCAGCAGCAGGGCCGGCCCCAGCAGCCCCAGGCCCCGCAGGCCTACCAGGGCGGCGCGCAGGACCCGGCGTCGACGGCGCAGTTCCCGCGCCCCGACTTCGGAGCCCCGCAGGGTCCCGGTTCCACGGGCCAGTTCCCGCGCCCGGACTTCGGAGCCCCGCAGCCGCAGCAGCAGCCGCAGGCCCCCCAGCCCCAGGCGTACCAGGGCCAGCAGCAGCAGTTCGGCCGGCAGCCCTACGTACCGCAGGCGCAGCAGCAGGCCCCCCAGGCCCCGGCGCCGCGTCAGCGGACCGGCGACGACTTCGGCGCCCCGCGCCCGGCCGAGCCGGTGCGCCAGCAGCCGCAGCAGCCGCAGCTCCAGCAGCCGCGCCGTCCGGAGGCCCTGCCGCCGGCCGGTGGCCCGGGCGACGGCCGCACCCCGCTGTACGACACGCTGGAGACCAACTGGTTCCACCAGGAGCAGGCCCAGCAGCAGGCGGACGTGACGCAGACGACGCAGACCCCGGTCGTCCCGCAGCCGTCCGCTCCGGCGCCCCGTCAGGGCGGCGACCCGGCCGCCGACGGCCGCCAGAACGGCGGGGCCGCCTGGCGGACCTCGCCCAACGACGAGCTGGTGCGCCAGGCGGAGCGGGTGCGCAAGCCCGCGGCCGGCGGCGTCACCACCTCCGGCCTTCCGCGCCGTGTGCCGAAGGCCAACCTCGTACCCGGGACCGCACAGGAGCAGGCCCACTCGGCCGGCCCCCAGGTCTCGCGTGCACCCGACGACGTCCGCGGCCGGCTCACCAATCTGCGCCGCGGCATTCAGCAGGGCCGCCAGGCCGGCAACTCGACCACGGGTAGCCACCACCTCGGTCCGAACCATCAGCAGGAGCGTTAGTTGAACGCGATGAGCCAGGCGGCGCAGAATCTGAACTGGTTGATCACCAACTTCGTGGACAACACCCCCGGGGTGTCCCACACGGTGGTGGTCTCCGCCGACGGACTCCTGCTGGCCATGTCCGAAGGATTCCCCCGCGACCGCGCCGACCAGCTGGCGGCGGTCGCATCCGGACTGACCTCGCTGACCGCGGGCGCGTCCCGGATCTTCGAGGGCGGACCCGTCGCGCAGACCGTGGTGGAGATGGAGCGCGGCTTCCTCTTCCTGATGTCCGTCTCGGACGGCTCCTCGCTGGCCGTCCTCGCCCACCCCGAGTGCGACATCGGCCTCGTGGGCTACGAGATGGCGCTGCTGGTCGACCGGGCCGGCAGCGTGCTCACCCCGGATCTCCGTGCGGAGCTCCAGGGCAGTCTGCTCCACTAGCGGTCACGTACACCGGACACCCGACCGACCGACCGACACCGACAGGGCGGTACGCCCCTCCGTACCGCTCTGCGCACCGTTCACCGTCCGGCCGCCCCACCCGGCCCCCCACCGGCCCCATCAGACGGCAGAAGTCTTGCTGTCACGCCCGGAGGATTCATGACCCCGCCCCCCGCCTCTCACGATCCGTACGGCTCCTCAGTCGACGAGTACGGACATGAGGGCGACCAGCCGCTGGTGCGTCCGTACGCGATGACCGGCGGCCGGACCCGGCCGCGCTACCAGCTCGCCATCGAGGCGCTGGTCAGCACCACGGCCGACCCGGCGCACCTCGCCACGCTCCTCCCGGAGCACCAGCGGATCTGCCACCTCTGCCGCGAGGTCAAGTCGGTGGCCGAGGTGTCGGCCCTCCTGTCGATGCCGCTCGGCGTCGCCCGGATCCTCGTGGCCGACCTGGCGGAGGCCGGCATGGTGGCGATCCACCAGCCGGGCAACGGAGAGACCGGCGGCACGCCGGACGTGACACTGCTCGAAAGGGTGCTCAGTGGACTTCGCAAGCTCTAGCGGCGGCGCGGCCAGATCGACCACCAGCGCGAAGATCGTGGTGGCGGGCGGCTTCGGCGTGGGCAAGACCACGTTCGTCGGCGCCGTCTCGGAGATCAACCCGCTGCGTACCGAAGCCGTCATGACCTCCGCGTCGGCCGGCATCGACGATCTGACGCACACCGGAGGCAAGACGACGACGACCGTCGCCATGGACTTCGGCCGCATCACCCTCGACCAGGACCTGATCCTGTACCTGTTCGGCACCCCCGGACAGGACCGCTTCTGGTTCATGTGGGACGACCTCGTACGCGGCGCCATCGGCGCCGTCGTCCTCGTCGACACCCGCCGACTCGCCGACTGCTTCCCCGCCGTCGACTACTTCGAGAACTCCGGCCTCCCCTTCGTCATCGCCCTCAACGGCTTCGACGGAGCCCAGCCCTACCAGCCCGAAGAAGTCCGCGAGGCCCTCCAGATCGGCCCCGACACCCCCATCATCACCACCGACGCCCGCCACCGCGCCGACGCCAAGAGCGCCCTCATCACGCTCGTCGAGCACGCCCTCATGGCACGGCTCAAGTAGAGGAGCGGGCCAGGGCAGTTGTCCTATGCCTCTGGCGGGGGCGGTCTGTGTCCTTCGACACGGCCGCCCACGCGTTCATAACGTTTCGACAGAGAATTGGGGCGCCTCGGACACCCGACGCATCCGATCGGTGCCGCTGCGCTCACCTGAGCCCCGCCATTTGGCGGGGCTCGCTCTTTATGCCCGTTTTATGTGAGGCCTGGACCACTGAAAGAGGCCGCTTCCCACTGTTTGGAACGGACCCCCTTCACGTGCTGCAATTCATGAACTCCCGAGTAGTACGGCCCTGAACGAAACACCGGCACAACGTAGGTGCCGACGCCGAGAGGTTGTTGGTCGAGTGAGGCGAAGCAAGGAAAGCTCCGCGGAGCAGGAGACGCGGGGCAACTTCACGCCGCCGTCGCGTACGGCGGTGTCGCCCGCGGACGTTCCCGTGACGCCGCCCCCCACCGAGGCTCCCAAGGGAAGCTCCAGCAAGCTGTCGCCCCGCAACTGGCGGGTGCCCACCCGTCTGAACGCGATCCTCTGCATACCCGTGCTCGTCGGGCTCGTCATGGGCAGCTTCCAGGTCAAGTCGGCGATCGACACCTGGCAGGAGGCGCAGGACGCCGAGAAGACGGCGCTCATCGTGCGCGCCGCCTCGGAGTACAGCACCGCGCTGCTCAACGAGCGCGACCTCACCGCCGGCCCCCTGCTCGCCGCGAAGACCCCCGAGGACCGCAAGGTCGACGAGGTCACCCAGGCGTACGCCGCGACCGACGCCGCCAAGGCGAAGTTCGACGAGGCCGTCAAGGACATGCCGTCGGGCCAGGGCCTGGAGCGCCGTCTGCGGCTGTTCCAGGACGAGGAGCCGAAGCTGGAGACGCTGCGCAAGGCCGCGTACACCCGCTCCCTCGACCCGGTGAACACCCAGCTCGGCTACACCGGTGTGCAGCACTACCTGATGGAGTTCTCCAACGAGCTCGGCCTGGGCACCGGCAACATCACCAGCTACGGCCGCACCGTCTACGCCATCCAGCTCTCGAAGGGCGCGGAGTCCCTCCAGCGCTCCATCGGCACGCAGCTCCTGGTCCGGCCCAGCCGCGACGAGGCCGTCTTCGCCCAGCAGTCCGTGGCGTTCAACTCGTACAACTACCTGGAGCAGATCGCCCTCGGCGAGTTCAGCTCCGGCGGTCTGCCCGAGGACGTCGACCTGCTCAAGAAGGTGATGGCCCGCAAGGCCGCCGACGGCGAGAAGAAGATGGCCGCGGCCGGCGTCGAGCTCCCCAAGGGCAAGGACGGCTCCGTCTACTCCGGCGTGGCCTCGCGGATCGGCACCGCCAAGAGCGCCGAGGGCATCGCGGACCTGAAGGGCAAGGGCATCACGCCCGAGACCTGGATGGCCGTGGCCACCGCCAAGTTCGACGGCTACAGCGAGGTCGAGAAGACCCTCGTCGACAAGGCCGTGACCGAGGCCGCCGACATCTCCGACGCGGCCAAGGCCGACGCCTGGGTCAACGGCGGCATCGTCGTCGTGGCCCTGCTCGCCGCCTTCATCCTCGCCGGGATGATGGCCCGCCAGATGAGCCGCTCGATGCGCCAGCTGCGGACCGCCGCCTTCGGCATCGCCGAGCAGCGCCTGCCGATGCTGGTCGACCAGCTCTCCCGTACGGAGCCGGGCCGGGTCGACACCCGCGTGCAGCCCATCCCGATCGACTCGCAGGACGAGATCGGCGAGGTCGCCCGCGCCTTCGACCAGGTCCACCGCGAGGCCGTCCGGCTCGCCGCCGAGCAGGCCATGCTCCGCGGCAACGTCAACGCGATCTTCACGAACCTGTCGCGCCGCAATCAGTCGCTGATCGAGGGCCAGCTGACCCTCATCACCGACCTGGAGAACAACGAGGCCGACCCGGACCAGCTGGAGAACCTCTTCCGCCTGGACCACCTGGCCACCCGTATGCGCCGCAACGGCGAGAACCTCCTCGTCCTCGCCGGCGAGGAGCCGGGCCGCCGCTGGGACCAGCCGGTCCCGCTGGTCGACGTCATGCGCGCCGCCTCCTCCGAGGTGGAGCAGTACGAGCGCATCGAGCTGGCCGGCGTGCCGGAGGCCGAGATCCACGGCCAGGCCGTGACCGACCTCGTGCACCTGCTCGCCGAGCTCCTGGAGAACGCCACCACGTTCTCCTCCCCGCAGACGAAGGTGCGCGTCACCGCGACCCGTCTGCCGGACGGCCGCGTGATGGTCGAGATCCACGACAAGGGCATCGGCCTCACCGCCGAGGACTTCGCGGACATCAACCACAAGCTGGCGAACCCGCCGACCGTGGACGCCGCCGTCTCGCAGCGCATGGGCCTCTTCGTGGTCGGCCGGCTCGCCGACCGGCACGGCATCCGGGTCCAGCTCCGCCCCTCGGGCGAGCAGGCCGGGACGACCTCGCTGGTCATGCTGCCGGACGCGATCACGCACGGTGGCGGTGGCGAGCAGCCGCTCCAGGACGACTTCACCGTCTCGCAGATCATGCCGCAGCAGCAGACGAACGCCTTCGAGGCCGCTCCGCAGCAGCAGATGCTCACCGCGGCCGACCTCGGCTTCGACGACTCGCGCTACGAGCAGCCGGCCGAGGAGGAGCGTCCGCTCGACCCGGTCAACCGCTCGCTCCAGCGCGAGGGGCGGCGTGCCGCCCTGGAGGCCCAGGCTCAGGGCGACGACCGTCCCCTCTTCCGGGACGAGGCGGAGCCGGCGGAGCAGTACGGCCGGGCCCAGGAGTTCGACCAGGGCCAGGAGTACGGGCAGCAGCAGCCGCAGGAGTACCCGGCGGAGCAGTACCCGGCCGAGCAGTACCCGGCTCAGGAGTACGCCCAGGAGTACGCGGCCGGATACCCGCAGCAGGAGGGCTACGCCTACCCGCAGCAGGGCTACGAGGCGTACCCGCAGCAGGGCTATGCGGAAGCCTCGTACGAGACCCCGGGAACCGAACACCAGCAGTACGGCAATACGTTCGATCCTCAGTCCCACCAGGCACAGTGGCCGGATCAGAGCACGTACCAGGGTGGCTACGGGCAGGAGTTCGGAGCGGAATCGGAATCTGCTCCGAGCGCTCCCGAACAGGCCCCCGACCGCGTAGGCTTCGACCGTCCGGGTCCGACCGCGAGTCCTTCCCCGGACGCCGGACACGCGCTGACCGACGCCGGTCTGCCGCGCCGCGGCAGCGTCGCCCCGCAGACGCAGCAGGTGCCGCAGCAGGCGCCGCCGCAGCCGAAGCCCGCGCAGCCGGCGCAGCAGCAGGACCAGGCCGACGGCTCCGACGAATGGCGCTCGACCAACGACGAGCGCTGGCAGCGGGCCGGAAAACTCAAGGACCCCAAGGCGGGCGGGGTCACCTCGTCCGGTCTCCCCCGGCGAGTCCCGAAGGCCAACCTGGTCGAGGGCACGGCAGAGCAGACCCCGCAGGGCGGCCCCCAGGTCTCCCGCGCACCCGAGGACGTACGGGGCAGGTTGAGCAACCTGCGCCGGGGCGTCCAGCAGGGACGCAACGCGGGAACGGACACGAACGGATCGGGCCTCGGCCCGGGCAGTACCTACAACCAGGAGCGTTAGTGTGAGCATGAGCCAGGCGGCGCAGAATCTGAACTGGTTGATCACCAACTTCGTGGACAACACCCCCGGGGTGTCCCACACGGTGGTGGTCTCCGCCGACGGACTCCTGCTGGCGATGTCCGAGGGTTTCCCTCGTGACCGCGCCGACCAGCTGGCGGCCGTCGCCTCCGGACTGACCTCGCTGACCGCGGGCGCGTCCCGGATCTTCGAGGGCGGTGCGGTCAACCAGACCGTGGTGGAGATGGAGCGCGGCTTCCTCTTCATCATGTCCGTCTCGGACGGCTCCTCGCTGGCCGTCCTCGCGCACCCGGAGGCCGACATCGGTCTCGTGGGCTACGAGATGGCCCTGCTGGTGGACCGCGCGGGCTCCGTCCTGACGCCCGACCTCCGGGCGGAACTTCAGGGAAGTCTGCTCAACTAACAGACGGACAGTGCGTTTCGTGCCATCGCACCGTAAGGTGCGGTGGCGCGGTTCAAGGGACATGGACCGCGAGGCAGTCGGAGGAGGAGACGTGGGTACACCCCCGGGCGCGAGCCCCTACAACGGATACGGCGCGCACCAGGCGCCGCTGGGCGACGCCGCGCAGAACCGGTTCAACTTTCCCTCCACCCCGAGCAGACAGGGCGTGTCGCAGCCCTACGCGCAGCCTCAGGTCCCGTCGGCCGCGGGTTCTCCGTCCTCCTCGCGCGGGCCGTCCTCCTCGGGCGGTTCCGGCGGGCACAACCCGCTGGTGCGTCCGTACGCGATGACCGGCGGCCGGACCCGGCCGCGCTACCAGCTCGCCATCGAGGCGCTGGTCAGCACCACGGCCGATCCGGCCCGGCTGCAGGGCCAGTTGCCCGAGCACCAGCGGATCTGCCGGCTCTGCTTCGAGATCAAGTCGGTCGCGGAGATCTCCGCACTTCTCTCCATTCCCCTCGGCGTCGCCCGAATCCTCGTCGCCGACCTGGCCGAGGCCGGACTCGTCGCCATCCACCAGCCGGGCGGCGACGAGGCCGCCGGCGGTCAGCCAGACGTGACACTGCTCGAAAGGGTGCTCAGTGGACTTCGCAAGCTCTAGCGGCGGCGCGGCCCGTTCAACCACCAGCGCGAAGATCGTGGTGGCGGGCGGCTTTGGCGTGGGCAAGACCACGTTCGTCGGCGCCGTCTCGGAGATCAACCCGCTGCGTACCGAAGCCGTCATGACCTCCGCGTCCGCGGGCATCGACGACCTCACCCACACCGGCGACAAGAAGACGACGACCGTCGCCATGGACTTCGGCCGCATCACCCTCGACCAGGACCTGATCCTGTACCTGTTCGGCACCCCCGGACAGGACCGCTTCTGGTTCATGTGGGACGACCTCGTACGCGGCGCCATCGGCGCCGTCGTCCTCGTCGACACCCGCCGACTCGCCGACTGCTTCCCCGCCGTCGACTACTTCGAGAACTCCGGCCTCCCCTTCGTCATCGCCCTCAACGGCTTCGACGGAGCCCAGCCCTACCAGCCCGAAGAAGTCCGCGAGGCCCTCCAGATCGGCCCCGACACCCCCATCATCACCACCGACGCCCGCCACCGCGCCGACGCCAAGAGCGCCCTCATCACGCTCGTCGAGCACGCCCTCATGGCACGCCTGCGGTAAGTCCCCGACGGTCGCACGGTAGAAGGCCCCGCACCCATGCCGGTGCGGGGCCTTCGGCACGTCGTGGGCACGCGTTCCGCGGGGCGGAACGGGCGGGCACGGCGGAACGGCGCCCCCGCAGGCGGGGCGGGTCCGGCCCGGCGCCCACGGCGAAGGGCCCCGCACCGGTTCCGGTGCGGGGCCCTTCGGGAGCGGCGGGGCTCAGCGCCAGCTGTGCGGCGCGCGGAAGCCGTGCTCGCGCTCCAGGCGGCGCCAGCCGGCCGCGGTGCGGCCGTGGGCGGCGGTCTCGGTGGGCTGGGAGGCCGCGCGGGCGAGGAGCACCGCGGTGATGGCGGCGAGCTCCTCGGGGTCGGCGGTGCCCTTCTCGACGCGGAGAAGGTTGGCGGGGCTGGTCACGTGGATGACTCCTCTTACTGAGGCGGGTTGCCGTGCTTGCGGGACGGCAGGTCGGCGTGCTTGGTACGGAGCATCGCGAGGGACCTGATGAGCACCTGGCGGGTGTCGGCGGGGTCGATGACGTCGTCGACCAGGCCGCGCTCCGCCGCGTAGTAGGGGTGCATCAGCTCCGCCTTGTACTCCTTGACCATGCGGGCCCGCATGGCCTCGGGGTCCTCGGCCTCCGCGATCTGCTTGCGGAAGATGACGTTGGCGGCGCCTTCGGCGCCCATGACCGCGATTTCGTTGGTGGGCCAGGCGTACGTCAGGTCGGCGCCGATGGACTGGGAGTCCATCACGATGTAGGCGCCGCCGTAGGCCTTGCGCAGGATCAGGGAGATCCGGGGCACGGTCGCGTTGCAGTACGCGTACAACAGCTTCGCGCCGTGCCTGATGATTCCACCGTGCTCCTGGTCGACGCCCGGGAGGAAGCCGGGCACGTCCAGAAGAGTGATGATCGGGATGTTGAAGGCGTCGCACATCTGCACGAAGCGCGCGGCCTTCTCGGACGCCTCGATGTCGAGGACGCCGGCGAGCGACTGGGGCTGGTTGGCGACGATGCCGACGACCTGGCCGTCGAGCCGGGCCAGGGCGCAGATGATGTTGCGGGCCCAGCGCTCGTGGATCTCCAGGTAGTCGCCCTCGTCGACGAGCTCCTCGATGACCTTGTGCATGTCGTACGGGCGGTTGCCGTCGGCGGGCACGAGGTCGAGGAGGACGTCGGAGCGGCGGTCGGCCGGGTCCTCGGAGGCGACGGTCGGCGGGTTCTCGCGGTTGTTCTGCGGGAGCATCGACAGGAGGTAGCGGACCTCGGCGATGCAGGTCTCCTCGTCGTCGTACGCGAAGTGCGCGACGCCCGAGGTCCCGGCGTGCACGTCGGCGCCGCCGAGGCCGTTCTGGGTGATCTCCTCGCCGGTGACCGCCTTGACGACGTCCGGACCGGTGATGAACATCTGCGAGGTCTCGCGGACCATGAACACGAAGTCCGTCAGGGCGGGGCTGTAGGCCGCGCCGCCGGCGCACGGGCCGAGCATCACCGAGATCTGCGGGATGACGCCCGAGGCCCTGGTGTTGCGCTGGAAGATGCCGCCGTAGCCGGCGAGCGCGGAGACGCCCTCCTGGATGCGGGCGCCGGCGCCGTCGTTCAGGGAGACCAGCGGGGCACCGGCCGCGATGGCCATGTCCATGATCTTGTGGATCTTCGTGGCGTGGGCCTCGCCCAGCGCGCCGCCGAAGATCCGGAAGTCGTGCGCGTACACGAAGACCGTCCGGCCCTCGACCGTGCCCCAGCCGGTGATGACACCGTCGGTGTACGGCTTCCTGGCCTCCAGGCCGAAGCCCTGGGCGCGGTGCCGGCGCAGCTGCTCGACCTCGTTGAAGGAACCCGGGTCGACGAGCAGCTCGATGCGCTCGCGCGCGGTGAGCTTGCCCTTCGCGTGCTGCGCCTCGGTCGCACGGTCACTGGGGCCACGCAGCGCCTGCTCGCGCAGGACGTGCAGCTCGGCCACTCGGCCACGGGCGTCGGCGGGCTCGCTCGGGATCTGGTCCACAACGGTCATGCACCGACCCTACGAAGTCACACAAGAAAACCCCGCCGTCGACTCCGTACAGTCTCGCGTGTCGATTCCTGGTGGGGCTGGACAGAACCCCGCCCCATCCAGCCCGAGTCAACAGCCAGACACCCCCCGTGTTTGTGGGGTGTTCACATAGACCTAGATCAGGACCTCGCAACCGTGCGTCGCACCACCGGTACCCGGGGTGATGCGCAGCCGCAGCGCGGACCCGGTGCCGAGGACCTCCACCGAGGGGTCGTGGCGGACCACCCGGCGGACGGGGCGGTTCCACACCAGCTCCAGGGGCTGTCCGGTGCGGAGCGGCTCGGAGACCCTCAGATCGAGGACGGAGCGGCGGCGCCGGGCCAGGACGCTCGCGGGGGCGGTGACCGTGAGGGGACCCACCGTACCGGCCTGCCAGAGGTTCGCCGCCGTCAGCCCGAGGGACGGGACGGCGACCGCCTGCCGCTCGGCGGTGTTGTCGAGAACGTGCAGCCAGCCGCGGTCCGCGGCCCGGGCGGCGAGCGCGCGCCGGGAGGCGCCCGGCATCAGGAGGTAGACGTACGAGGCGGCCACCGGGTCGGTGCCGTGGTCCAGCCAGAGGGTCTGGTAGCGGCGGCTGCGCCGCTCGGTGGAGCTCGTGGTGTTGATGTCGCTCCAGGCGCCCGTGCGGTCCTCGCGCAGGGTGCGGAGGCCCCCCGTCCCCTCCGGGAGGACCCAGCCGCCGTGGCCCTCCAGGTGCGCCCAGCGCTCGCCGGTGGTGAGGGCCTGGGTGCCGGACTCCCCCAGGAGCCGGTTGTCGACGACCGTCTCGACGGGCACGCCGTCGCTCGCGGTGATCCCCGCGCCGAGGCAGACGACCGCGTCCGCGGCGCAGAACCAGGACGTGCGGGCCTCCAGGGTCGAGCCGAGGCCCTTGAGGTGCTGGCCGACGGCCGCGTACTCGCCGTCGGTGGCCCCGCCGACCCAGCGGACGTCCGGCCGGGCCGCGCCCCACTCGCCGCCGGCCCGGTCCGCGAGGCGCTTGGTGGAGACGGTGGTGCCGGGGAGGCGGTACGGGTCGACGGTGGGCCAGAACCAGTCGGTGTACTGGTCCCCGAGGTCCGGGGTCCACCAGGAGAGCATTCCGGCGCCGGTGTGCCAGCCGCGCGGGTTCTCGCCGTTGCCGCACTCGTAGTGGGCGATCCGGTTCGAGGCCATCGCGATGTTCGCGGCCCACCCGGGGCGGCGGTGGACGGCCCGGTCCATGGCGGCGAAGAGCCGGTGGCCGGTGGGTTCGGGGGCGGCGGGGACGGGGGCCGCGGCCACGGCGTGCAGCCGGGCGAGGTCGGCGACGCCGAACTGCCGGGCGGCGAGGATCGGGGAGACGGTGTCGCGCGCGATCCAGCCCTTCACGCGCGCGTGCCACCGGTCCCGCTCGGCCGGGGACGCCCCGCCCGCCAGGAGGGCGATGGCGGCGATGACGCCCTGGCCGTGGAAGTGGTCGGAGCGCATGATGCGGCGGTCGTCGTTCTTCAGGTAACCGCGGCTGATGGCGCGCCCGTTGACGCTGTCCATCATCAGGCCGTCGTAGATGAGGGGCGCGTAGGCCCTCTCGACGCTGTCGAGGACGATCTGGCGGTTCGGGTCGGTGACGGCCCAGGTGGATCCGGCGAGCAGGGAGAAGAGCCGGCCGAGGCCGTCGAGCATGACCTGCCCGTAGGTGCCGGAGTAGGCGACCCAGGTGTGCTGGACGAAGGAGCCGTCGGCGTAGAGGCCGTCGCCCCGGGAGACGTACGGGAAGACGGGAGAGAGGGCGTCCCGGGCGAGGGCGATCTTGGCGGGGTTCGCGCCGAGGACACCGCGCAGGGCGACCGAGCGGCAGAGGTCGACGCGGTTGGCGCCGGTGGAGGTGCCGGAGTAGTCCGTGAGGACCGCGTCGGGCACGAAGTGGTCGACGGCCGCGCAGGCGGCGGCGACGCGTTCGGCGCCGAGGCGGGGGTGGAGGGCGGCCACGACGTCCATGAGGAGGCGGGGGCTGCCGATCTGCCACTCCCACCAGTTGCCGTAGCGCGGGGCGCCCGCGCGGTAGACCGTGGCGGAGAGGTGGTCGAGGCCGCGCAGCACGTCGGCGAGCAGGCCCTCGTCGCCGGTGAGGCCGGTGCCGGGCTGTGCGTACGCCTGGGTCATGGTCCACAGGCGGCTGTAGCTCTGGGTGATGCCGGCCGGCGGGTCGAAGGGGGCGTCGGGCCAGAGCGAGCCGGCGGTGGCGGCCATGCTCGCGCGGAAGGTCCGCGCGAGCGTGCCCGTCTCGGCCAGTCGGCCGGCGTAGGGCTCGGCCCCGGCGTCGAAGCCGGAGCCGAGCTGGAGGTCGAGCCAGCGCAGCCGCAGGGTCTCGAACTCGTCCGCCGGTGCCGCCGGGTGGGCGGCGGGAGCGAGTGCGAGGGTGGCCGCGGCGGCGGCCGTCGTGCTCAGGAAGGTGCGGCGGGACCAGAGGGGCAGGGACACGGGAGCCTCCCGGGGGAAGTGGTGGAGACCGGTCGGCGCCCGGTGTAACACCCTGTTTCCGACGCAATCAAGGAGCACGGCAAGCGCTTGCCGCCCGCTGGTCGCCCGCTTGCCGTCTCGTGGCCCCCGTCAGCCGCAGTGGAACCGGGCGCTCCCCCAGTCCGCGTGGTCGTTGCCGTTCCCGTCGCCGCCGTCGCCGGCCACCAGGTCGACGTAGGAGGCGCCGGTGACGTCGGCGGTGAGCGACCAGGCGGGGTCGGCGGCCTTGAGGACCGGGGACTTCACCTTCTCCGCGCCGTCCGCGAGGACGCTGAACTGCACGCTGCCGCGGCTGGTCTGGACGTCGTCCACACCCACCTCGGCGGTGAGCGAGGTGCACCGGCCGCCGAGGTAGTAGCGGACCGTGGCCGGGGTGTGGGTGCCCAGGCCCTTGGCGTGGGCCACTCCGCCGATCCGCAGCGGGGAGCCGTCCCCGGTGCCGGTCTCGCCGTTCGAGAGGTCGCGCTCGACGGGTCCCCAGCCGTTCTCGGCCGAGGTCCAGTCGAGGTCGCTCGCCCAGCTGTCGGCGGTGGGCGGCGGGGGCAGGGTGCGGACGGTGGTGGCGGCGGTGAGCCTCCGCTCCCCTCCCCCGACGCCGTACGTGACGGTGGCGCCCAGCGGGTACGACCGGTAGGCCGCGTCCGCCGGCGGTGTCACCTGCCAGGTGGCGGTGGCCTCGGCGCCCGGGGGGACCGCGCCGAGGGCGACGGGTGCGGCGGGTTCGGCGGTCCAGCCCTCGGGGAGGGTCAGGACGGCCCGGGCTCCGTCGGCCGCGGCGGCCTCGTCGTTGCCGAAGGTGGCCGTGACCCGGTTCGGACGGCCGGGCTCCAGCGTCTCGGGCGCGGTGACGGTCAGCGTGCCGCAGGCGGCGCGCTCGGAGGACGGACCGAGGTCCGTGACGGTGAAGCCGTCGAGGACGAAGTCGGCGCCCTCCGGGGCGTCCCCGCGCTTGCGCAGACCGGTCCAGGTGTCGCCGCAGCCCGCGGTGACGGTCTCGGCGAAGTGTCCGGTGGCCGTCTGCCGCCCGATCGGGGTGCGGCGGGTCTCGACGGCCTCCCCGGTGCCGTTCACCCGGTCGTAGCCGGTGACCCACTCGTACGCGCCCGCGTGGCTGGACTGGTAGTCGTACTCCACCCGGTAGTCGTGGCCGTCCTCCATCGGGACGGTCCAGGGTGCGGTCCGGTAGACGAGTCCGCTGTTCTCGTCGTGCGACTTGAGGGTCTCGGCGCCGCCGATGACGTCGTCGATCGCCTTGCCGTTCCAGCCGGCCTGGGTGTACGGGGCGTGCAGCTGGGCGATGTGGGTGCGCGGGTCGGTCGTGCCGCCCGCGTCGCCCTTGAGGAAGGGGCCCCAGCCCTGGTCGACGGCCTCGAAGTCCTCGTAAGCGACCGTGCCGGCCTTCGTCGCGGGGTCGTTCGCGACGATCCGCACGTCGTCGATGCGGACGGTCGCGCTGCTGCCGCCCGCGGCCTGGATCCGCAGCGGGACGGTGCCGCCGCGGGGAGCGGTGAAGGTGACCTTGGCGCGCTGGAAGCGGGTGCCGTTCCAGTCGGAGGCGGCGACCCGGTCCTCCAGGGAGGAGCGCTCGACGGTGACGGAGGCGTCGCCCGCGGAGAGGGTGGTCGGGCGGGTCTTCCCGGGCTCGACCTCGACGAGGGCGGAGGCGGTGTACCGCTTGCCGGGGGTGAGGCCGGTGATCCGCTGCCGGACCGAGGCGGGGGCGGTGCCGTCGAGCTTCGCGCTGTTGCGGCCCTGGTCGTCGGTGTCGCGGGCGACGGTGCCGGCCTTGGTCCAGGCGCCGAGCCCCGCGTCGTTGAAGCCGGGGTCCTTCACCGGGGTGCCCTGGCCCCACCGGGGGGCGGCCTGGGCGGGGGCGGTGTCGGGGTAGAGGACGTAGGGCTGCCCCGCGACCGCGTCGAGGGTGATGCGCCCGCCGGAGGGACGCACGGTGGCGGTCCGCACGCGGCCGTTGTCGGTCAGCTTGTACACGGTGTACGCGCGCGTGCCGCCGGGCACGGCCCAACTGGTCGTCCCGCCGGACTTGTTGTAGTGGTACAGCTTCCTGCCGCCGTCCCAGGGGAGCAGGTAGCCCTCGCCGTCGAGGACCTTGCGGCCGTCCTCGTAGAAGGTGCGGCGGCCGTTCTCGACGGTGCCGCGGACGCCGCCGGTGAAGGTGATGTCGTTGCCGTTCCAGCGGGTGATCTTCTGCTGCTGGAGGTACTTGGCGGGCAGGTTCCGCTGCCAGATGTTGGCGGTGAAGGCGTTCCAGTCGGTCTCGCCGGTCCAGCCCTCGAAGTCGACCAGGGCGGTCTGGCCGAGGACCGGGTCGTTGTTCCAGACGTCCTTCTCGCCGTTGCGGATGAAGCGGATGATCTGCGAGTTGAGGCCCTTGTTGGTGGCGCCGCCGTAGTCGAGGTCGTTGGCCCAGTGGGACCAGAGGGAGGCCCGCTCGAACTTCTCGGACCACTCGGTGGCGACGTTCCAGCCCTGCGCCCGGACGGCCTGCATCGTCTTGTCGGCGATCCAGCCGTGCGTGTAGTAGACGTCGATGTAGAGCATCGACAGGTTGGGGTCGGTCTCGTCGCGCAGCTGCTGGAAGCGGCGGGCGAGGTCGCCGCTGTTCACGTCCCCGCGCTGGTCGATGTAGTAGCTCTGGTTGAGCCAGTTCCAGCCGGGCCTGCTCTTGTCGACGAGGGTCTCGCTGAAGTTCTTCGCCTCGGGGTACGACTCGGTGGCGTTCACGTGGACACCGAACCCGGCGCCCCACTTCCTGCCCTCGCGGAGCAGGGTGTTGAGGTCGGCGAGGCCGCCGGCCCGCTTGTTGTAGTTGCCGCCGTAGTCGGGGTGGGCGGAGTCGTGGCCCTCGGAGCCGTACCCCTTGAGCAGCGCGAACTGGCCGAGTCCGTCCGTGGCCAGCGAGATCCGCTTGACGTCGTCCAGGGTGCGCAGGAAGGGGTGGGTGGCCTGGGAGGCGAAGTTGAACGGGATGTGGGCGACGACCCGGTCGGGCGTCCGCTCGCTGCCGGGGGCCTTGATCCCGATCGTGCGGAAGGCGACGGCGCCGTCCTGCCAGTCGGTGGCGCCGTCGGCGTTGGCGTCGGGGGTGACGACGACCTTGGCCCAGGGCAGGTCGTCGCCGCTCTCGGGCTTCGGGGCCCCCTCGCCGCGGTAGGTCCACTGGCCGGACCAGACGCCGACGCGGGTCTCCGCGCCGTTCTTGCGGGCCTGGTGCCAGAAGCGGGCGCCGTCGCGGGCGGAGGCGCCGGAGGGCTTGTCGTAGCTGGAGTTGGACTCGACGGCCGCGGCGAGCTGCCCGGTGTTGACGATCGCGTAGCTCGCGCCGACCGGGTTCGCGTCGGCGGCGGTGGCGTCGGTGACCCGGCCGAAGACGTCGGCGGTACGGGTGGAGTCCGGGTCGAGCCGGGTGAAGGCGGTCGCGGCGCCGGTGTCCGAGGAGCCGACGGAGACCAGGTCGTGGCCGGGTATGTCGAGGGTGCCGACGCGGAAGGCCTCGGTGTCGCGGACGGCGGTCACCTTGAAGGTGGTGGTCCGGCCTTCCACGCTCAGCCGGGCGTCGATCTCCACACCGGGCAGGCCGGGGAAGACGAGGGTGTACGCGGCGGAGCCGGCGGTCAGGACGGGGGCGGCCTTGGCCCGGACGGCGTGGGCGGCGCCGTTGAGCAGGACCTGCGTGACCGGGGCCGTACTGCCGAGGAGACGGGCCCCGCTCGCGCGGTCGGTGTACGACAGGACCCGGGGGAAGTCCTCGGCGACGGCGACGGAGAGCCGGCTCGAACCGATGACGGGGCCGGCGGCCGTGGCGGCGGCCGGCGTGGGGGCGGCGGGCGGGTCGGCGTCGGCGAGGGCGGGCCCGGACAGGGCGAACACCGTGGCCGACGCGGCCGCGAGCGCGCAGGCCGCACGGAGTCTTGAGGAGAGGGGGAGGGACATGCGGACCAGTCAGCCGCGCCCCGGCGGCACCGTCAACGAGATCGCGCCGCGCGGGCCCCTCCAGTCCAAGAACCCCCTTCGGATAGTCCAAGTGGACCGTCGAAGGGGGTTCTTGGGGCACGGTGCGGGGCTCGCGCCGCGGTACGGGCCTGGGGGCGCGGTACGGGTCAGCAGCCGCCGCAGTTGTAGAAGGTCACGTCCCAGTGGTTGCCCTCGTCGGCGTAGACGTTGCCCGCGCCGGACTTCCACTGCGGGGCTCCGTCGCCGCGCAGACCGATGTAGGTGAAGGTGTTCTTCACGTAGTTGGTGACGCAGGTGGCCTTGCCGAAGTCGAGCTTGTAGCCGTTCCAGTGCGAGTAGGTGCCGCTCGCGTGGCCGGTCTCGGTGCCGCCGGTGATGTTGAGGGCGCAGCCGCTGGCGCTCCTGAGGGTCTGGGCGCCCTGCGCGGTGGCGAGGTTGAGCTGCTCGAAGGACGTGCAGGTGGAGTTGTTGCGGTCCGAGCAGCCGCCGGAGGAGGACCAGGTGATCCCGGAGGAGCGGAACATCGAGGTCGCGGTGGCGTGGCTGACCTTGGTGACGGCGTGGGCGTCGGTGGCGCTGGAGAGGGCGCCGAAGCCGGGGGCGAAGAGGGCGCCCAGGACGAGGGCGACTGCGGTGAGGACGGAGCGGAGCTTCACGGGGGTTGCCTCCTGCTGGTGACCGTGAGGGGTGGGGACGGCTGTGCAGGTGGTGCTCGTCGCGCAGGGAGATGGTGCCGCAGTTCTACGCGCGTCCGCCAGAGGGCGTCGGTGTCCGTGCGGCGCCGATCGGATGAACGCCTTCCGTAGATGTTGAATGTTGAACGGAATGGGGTTACAGTCATTCTCGTTGAAGGCTAAACAAACACCGACAAGGAGCACGTCATGGGTCTCTTCGGCCGCAAGAACACCGAGTCCGCCACCGCCACCGCCACCCTCGCGGTCGACCCGGCCCTGGCCGCGCTGACCGGCGACTACACCATCGACCCGGCGCACAGCAGCATCGGCTTCACCGTCCGTCACGCGATGGTCACCAACGTCCGCGGCACCTTCGCCGAGCACGAGGGCGCGCTGAAGCTCGACGGCGCGAACCCGGGCGCCTCCTCCGCCTCGATCGACGTCAAGATCGCGTCCATCGACACCGGCATCGGCGACCGCGACGGCCACCTGCGCAGCGGTGACTTCTTCGACGCCGAGCAGTTCCCCCTGATGACCTTCCGCTCCACCGGCGCCGAGCAGCTGGGCGGCGACAAGTACCGGATCAACGGCGACCTGACCATCAAGGACGTCACCAAGCCGCTCGCCATCGACCTGGAGTTCAACGGCACCGCGACGGACGTCTACGGCAACGAGCGCGTCGGCTTCGAGGGCTCCGCCGAGATCCTGCGCTCCGCGTGGGGCCTGACCTGGAACGCGGCCCTGGAGACGGGCGGCGTGATGGTCAGCGACAAGGTCAAGCTGAACTTCGACATCTCCGCGATCAAGAACGCCGCCTGACCCCTTCCGGACCCCCGGACACACGAGCGCGCCCGCCCTCCGCAGCAGCGGAAGGCGGGCGCTCGGCGTTCCCTGAGGACCGGGCCCCCGCCGCGCTTCTCGGCGGCGGTGCGGATGGCGAGGCCGGTCTGCCGCCACCCGGCTTCGCCGCCGGAGGCTGCCCCCCGTACGAGAGGGTCTTCGTGGCGCCGACGGCGCCGATCTCCGCGACCACGCCGGGGGTGATCCACATGCGGCACCACGATCGCGCAGGTCAGGCAGCCTTCGTCGCCGCCTCGACGACCGCCTGGACCAGCCGGTCGTTCTCGGGGGCGCCCGGGCCGGCCAGGAAGCCGAAGCGGCGGCGGGCGTAGCTGTAGGCGAGGCCGGTGGCCGGGTCGGCGAAGGCCTGCGAGCCGGGGGCGCCGCTGTGACCGATCGCGGTGGGGCTCAGGGACGGGTAGCGGGTGGCGAGCGGGACGAAGCCGAGGCCGAAGGCGCTCTCCGAGCCCGTGACGACGTCGGTCCCCTTCGAGTGGATCCGGGCGAACTCGGCCAGGGTGCCGGGGGCGAGGAGCGGCGGGCGGCCGTCGAGCTCGCCCGCGATCGCCGCGTACATCCGGGAGAGGCCGCGGGCGGTGCCGATGCCGCCGCCGGAGAGCGGGGCCTGGGCGCGGACGGCCCGGGAGTTGGCGTAACCGACGTCGTCGAACGGCGGATCGGCGTGGAGGTTGAACGCGATCGCCAGGAAGCTGTCCGGTGCGATCGGGTTCTCGGCGAGGAAGGCCTGCTGGGCCGGGGTGGGCAGGAGCGGGAGGGCCGTACGGAAGCGGGGTTCGAGCTCCTCGGGCAGGCCGAGGTAGTAGTCGAGGGCGTACGGGGCGCGGACCCGGTCCTCGTACAGCTCCTGGGCCGTGCGGCCGGTGGCCCGCAGCACCACCTCGCCGACGAGGGCGCCGATGACCGTGCCGTGGTAGCCGTGGGCGGTGTCCGGCTCCCAGAAGGGGCGCTGCCCGGCGAGGCGCGCGGCGATGAGACGGTCGTCGGCGATCTCCTCGGGCGTGAGGCCGCCGTCCGCGCCGATCACTCCGGACCGGTGGGACAGCACCTGCCGCAGGGTGATCTTCTCCTTGCCCTCCGCGGCGAACTCGGGCCACCAGGAGGCGACCTCGCGGTCCAGGTCGAGGACGCCGTCCTGGACGAGGAGGGCGACGACCAGGGCCATGGCGCCCTTGGAGGAGGAGTAGAGCCCGAGCAGGGAGTCTCCGTCGACGCCGTCACCGCCCCAGAGGTCGACGACGAGCCGGCCGTGGTGGTGGACGGCGAGCTGCGCCCCGCCGTCCCGGGCCTCGTCGGCGGCGACCCCCGCGAACATCTCTCGTACGGACTCGAACCCGGACTCCACCGTGCCGTGGACGTCGGTCATGACGCTGCTCCCCCTGTGTGTCGCCGGCCTTCGGACAGCAGAACGATCAAGGGCGTGATTCTCTTCCCGTCCGCGGGAGTCCGGCGCGCCGCCTCGGGGGCGAGCGGGGGCCGGCTTGCGCCCGGACACCCGAAACCGCCGGTCAACCCCTCTGTCAGTGGTGGTCGCTAGCGTCGTCGGCATGGAATTCCGTATCGACAGCGCCGTGTTGACCGACGCCGTGGCCTGGGCCGCGCGCGTGCTGCCGGCCCGTTCCCCGATGCCGGTCCTCGGCGGTCTGCTCCTGGAGGCGGGCGCGGGCGGACTGCGCGTCTCGGGGCTCGACCACGAGGCCTCGGCCCGCGTCGGGGTGGAGGCCGACATCGCCGTCGAGGGCAGGGCGCTGGTCCTCGGTCGGCGGCTGCTCGACATCTGCAGGGTGCTGCCCGGGGGCGTCACCGAGCTGGCCGTGGAGGGCGCGCGCCTCTCGGTGACCTCGGGCGACGCCCGCTTCGGCCTCTCGCTGCTGCCGCTCGACGACTATCCGGCCGCACCCGCGCTGCCGCGGGTGCGGGGGCTCGTGGACGGGGACGCGTTCGCGGCGGCGGTCGGCCAGGTCGCCGTGGCCGCGGGCCGGGACGACTCGCTGCCCGTCCTGACCGGGATACGGCTGGCCCTGGACGGCGCCACCCTGACCCTGGCCGCCACCGACCGCTACCGGTACGCGGTCCGCACCCTGGAGTGGCGGCCGCAGGACGGCGCCCCGGCGGAGGGCGCCGACGTCGTCGTGCCGGCCCGCCGGCTCACCGAGATCGCCCGCTCCCTCGCCGGAGCGGGCCCGGCGCGCCTCGCCCTCGACTCCGGCTCCCTCGGCTTCGAGAGCGCGGGCACCCGCACCACCACCCGGCTGCTCGACGGCCGGCTGCCCCGCCACGACAAGCTCTTCGCCCTGGGCGAGCACGCCCTCGCGGTCACCGCCCGGGCCCCGCTGACCGAGGCGGTCAAGCGGGTCGCGGTCGTCGCGGAGGGCGACAGCCCGGTCCAGCTGGCCTTCTCCCCCACCGGTCTCCACCTCCGGGCGGGCTACGAGGACGACGTGGCCTCCCAGCTCCTGCCCTCGACCCTCACGGGCGCGGATGCCCTGACGGTCGCCTTCAACCCCGGCTACCTGCTGGACGCACTCGGCTCACTGGACTCCCCCGAGGTCCGCTTCCACCTCCTGGGCCCCGGCCAGCGCGCCCTCCTCACCGACGCCCCGGAACCGACGCACCGCCACCTGCTGATGTCGGTGAAGCCGCTGCTCTGAGGCCCTGCCGAGGTCCTAGAACCCGCCGCCCCCGTCGAAACCGCCACCGCCGCCGAAGTCGCCTCCGCCCCCGAAGTCGCCGCCTCCGAAGTCGCCCGAGCCGACGTCGCCGCCACCCCCGAAGTCACCTCCGGAGAAGTCGCCGCCGAAGTCGCCGCCGCCGTACTCCGAGGCGTACGCGGGGGTGGCGAGCATGGAGCCGAGCATCGTGCCCACGAGGAGGCCGGGGAGCATGCCGCCGCCGAAGTAGCCGCCGGCCCAGGGGCCGTAGGCGGGGCCGGCCTCCCAGTAGGGGCGGCGGCCGGTGTCGGTCTCGACCGTGCGGGCCGCGGGGTCGAGGCCGTCGTCGAGGCGGGCCGCGTCGGCCGCGCAGACGGGGACCTGGCGGGGGGCGCCGCCGGCCGGGGTCCAGGTCCGGTCGTCGGCGGCGGGGCCGTGCCGCGGGTCGAAGAAGCACGGCGGCCGGCGCTCGGGGAGGGGGCGGGACTCCCGGCGGGCGGCCAGGACCGCGAGGGAGAAGCGGCCGTCCTCCAGGGCCTCGGTGACGCCCCGGACCTCGTGGGGCCTGGTGACCGCGCCCATGAGGGACTTGGCCCTGTCGTAGGAGTCGAGGGCGCGCTCGTAGTCGCCGCGCATGGCGTCGTCGGCGCCGCGCTCGGCGGGGTGGAAGTCGAGGCGTTCGAGCTCCTCGCCGAAGGCGGTGATGTCCTCGTCGACGACGACCCGGAGCCGGTCGAGCGCGGCGCGCTCCTCGGCCTCCTTGCGGAGCCGGTTGCGGCGGACGACCGCGTAGGCGCCCGCGCCGCCGGCGACGACGACCGCCCCGAGGGTGACGAGACCGGCGACGGGCACCCCGGAGTCCTGGCCGCCGGCGCCCCAGGCGGCGGGGGCGTGGCCGCGGAGGGCGGGCAGGGCCTGGTCGACGAAGTTGTTCAGCTCGGTGGCGGCGTCGACGCCGGGCGCGCGGACGGAGGTGACGAGGTTGTCCACGGCGGCCGGGGACATCACGGCCCGGTCGGAGCCCGCGTCGAAGCGGTCGCCGAGGCGCACCGCGTACAGGCCGGCGATCCCGGTCTGGGCGCGCAGGTTGTCGATGAGGCCCTTGGGCGGGAACTGCGCGTTCGCGGGGAGCACCGCCACGAAGAGCGGCTTGTCGGCGTCCTTGATCTTCTGCGCCAGGGCCTTGGCGTCGGCCGCGGAGAGCTGTCCGGCGGCGCCCGGGTCGACGTACACCGGGCCCTGTTTCAGGGCGGCGGCCGCGTCGGGCACGCCCGTGGCCCTGGCACCCGCGGAGGGTGCCAGGGCCAGGAGCAGCAGCAGTGCCAGCCCGGCGAGGGCCGACCACACGGACATCGCCCTGGTCCTCATGGTTCGACGCTACCCGAACCGGACCAAGGGGGATATAGGTGGACTATTCCGCAGGGTCGACGCCGGCCCTCAGGAGGCCGTAGGTGAAGGCGTCCTCCAGGGCCTGCCAGGAGGCGGCGATGACGTTCTCGCCGACGCCGACCGTGGCCCACTCGCCGTTGCCGTCGCTGGTGGTGACCAGGACCCGGGTCGTGGACTCGGTGCCGTGGCGGCCCTCCAGGATGCGGACCTTGTAGTCGACGAGCTCGAACTTGGCGAGCTGGGGGTAGATCCGCTCCAGGCCGACCCGGATCGCCTTGTCGAGGGCGTTGACCGGGCCGTTGCCCTCGGCGGTGGCGACGATCCGCTCGCCCTTGGCCCAGAGCTTCACCGTCGCCTCGTTGGCGTGGGTGCCGTCGGGGCGGTCCTCGACGATCGCGCGCCAGGACTCCGTACGGAAGTAGCGGCGGGCCCGGCCCTCGGCCTCCTCGCGGAGCAGCAGCTCGAAGGAGGCGTCGGCGGCCTCGTACGTGTAGCCCTTGAGCTCGCGCTCCTTGACCCGCTCGACGACGCGGGCGACGAGCTCGCGGTCGCCGCCGAGGTCGACGCCGAGCTCCTTGCCCTTGAGCTCGATGGAGGCGCGGCCGGCCATGTCGGAGACCAGCATCCGCATGGTGTTGCCGACCAGCTCGGGGTCGATGTGCTGGTAGAGGTCGGGGTCCACCTTGATCGCCGAGGCGTGCAGTCCGGCCTTGTGGGCGAAGGCGGAGACGCCGACGTACGGCTGGTGGGTGGAGGGGGTGAGGTTGACGACCTCGGCGATGGCGTGCGAGATCCGGGTCATCTCGGCGAGGGCGCCCTCGGGGAGGACCCGCTTGCCGTACTTGAGCTCCAGGGCCGCGACGACCGGGAAGAGGTTGGCGTTGCCGACCCGCTCGCCGTAGCCGTTCGCGGTGCACTGGACGTGGGTCGCGCCCGCGTCGACGGCGGCGAGGGTGTTGGCGACGGCGCAGCCGGTGTCGTCCTGGGCGTGGATGCCGAGGCGGGCGCCGGTGTCGGCGAGGACGGTGGCGACGACGGCCTGGATCTGGGCGGGGAGCATGCCGCCGTTGGTGTCGCAGAGGATGACGACGTCGGCGCCGGCCTCGTGCGCGGCGCGGACGACGGCCTTGGCGTAGTCGGGGTTCGCCTTGTAGCCGTCGAAGAAGTGCTCGCAGTCGATGAAGACCCGGCGGCCCTGGGAGGTCAGGTACGCGACGGTGTCGCGGACCATCTCCAGGTTCTCGTCGAGGGTGGTGCGCAGGGCGAGCTCGACGTGCCGGTCGTGCGACTTGGCGACGAGGGTGATCACCGGAGCGCCGGAGTCGAGCAGCGCCTTGACCTGCGGGTCCTCGGCGGCCTTGCCGCCGGCCCGCCGGGTGGCGCCGAAGGCGACGAGCTGCGCGTTCTTGAACGCGATCTCCTGCCGGGCGCGGGCGAAGAACTCCGTGTCGCGCGGGTTGGCACCGGGCCAGCCGCCCTCGATGAAGCCCACGCCGAACTCGTCGAGGTGCCGGGCGATGGTCAGCTTGTCCGCGACGGTGAGGTTGATGCCTTCACGCTGCGCCCCGTCGCGCAGGGTCGTGTCGAAGACATGGAAGCTGTCGTCGAGGCGCGAGCCCTCGGCGTTCTCCGTGGTCATGGCTGTGATGGCTCCTGTCGGATGTGGCTCCGGAAGGTATGGATCCACTTGCCCCCATTCTCACGCGTCGTCCGTTTCCGGCGTGGGTGGGGCCGGAAAACGAAAAAACCCCTCGCGGGTGCGAGAGGTCTGCGCGCGGGTCTGGGGCACGGTGTCCACTGCCGCGGGGTGAGTGCCGCGGTTCAGTGGCCACTGCGGACCGGCGCGCCGCTGCCGATAATCATCGTGGTAGCAAGCACGCCGGAAGTCTGACACAGGTCGCGTTCCAGCGGGACGCGGGTCTCACGATACGGGCAGTCGATCTCGCTTCGAGGCGGCGGGGGCGGCGCCGGCCCGGCCCAGGTCGATGTCGCGGGTCTCGCGCATCGTGAGGTAGACGACCAGGGAGACGGCCGCGCAGCCGGCCACGTACCAGAAGAAGCCCGACTCGGCGCCGGCCTCCTTGAACCAGAGCGCCACGTATTCGGCGGTGCCGCCGAACAGGGCGTTGGCGATCGCGTAGGGCAGGGCGACGCCGAGGGCCCGGACGCCGGTGGGGAAGAGCTCGGCCTTCACGCAGGCGTTGATGGAGGTGTAGCCGGTGACGACGACGAGCGCGAGGAGCGAGAGGCCGAGGGCGGGCCAGAAGGAGCCGGCGTGCTTGAGCATCGTCAGGATCGGGACGGTGAGGAGGGTGGAGCCGACCGCGAAGGCGATCAGGAGCGGGCGGCGCCCGATCCGGTCGGAGAGCCGGCCGGCGAGCGGCTGCAGGCAGGCGAAGACGATCAGGGCGCAGAGGGACACCAGGGTGGCGGTCCGCTTGGGCAGCCCGGCGGAGTGGGACAGGTACTTGGTGAGGTAGGTGGTGTACGTGTAGTACGCCACGGTCCCGCCCATGGTGAGCGCGACGACGAGGAAGGCCTCCCGCCTGTGCGCCCACAGGGCCTTGAGGGTGCCCTGCTGCCCCGGGGCGACCCCGGAGCCGGCGGTCTCCTCGTACACCTCGGTCTCCAGCATGGTGCGGCGGAGGTAGAAGACGACGGCCGCGCCGAGGGCCCCGACGACGAACGGGATGCGCCAGCCCCAGGCGTGCAGGGCCTCGTCGGAGAGGGTGTGCTGGAGGACGAGCAGCAGGGCGAGGCCGAGGATCTGGCCCGCGGTCATCGACACGTACTGGAAGCTGGAGGCGAAGCCGCGGTGCTCCGGCGCGGAGGCCTCGGTGAGGTAGGTGGCGCTGGCCGCGTACTCGCCGCCGACGGAGAGGCCCTGGAGGAGGCGGGCGAGGAGGAGGACGGCGGCGCCGCCGTACCCGGCGACGGCGTACGTCGGCGCGACGGCGATCAGCACGGCGGAGGCGGACATCAGCGTCACGGTGAGGGTGAGCGCCGCCTTGCGGCCCTTCCGGTCGCCGACCCGGCCGAGGAGCCAGCCGCCGACGGGGCGCATGAAGAAGCCGACCGCGAAGATGCCGGCGGTGTTCATGAGTTTGGCGGTGTCGTCGCCCTCGGGGAAGAAGGCCCCCGCGAAGTAGGTGGCGAAGCTCGCGTACACGAACCAGTCGAACCACTCGACCATGTTGCCCGCGGAGCCGACCCAGATCTTCTTCCAGTGCTCTCGTCCCATGGGCAGGAACCGTGCCGCAGCCGCCGCGGGGGCCACAAGGTGGTGGGGGCAACGATCGGGAGTACTTGCGTGCCTTACGGTCGCGGGATCAGCGTTTCGACGATGAACTCCCGCACGTGATCGATGACTTGCTCGCGTCCCGTGCCCGGGATCCCGACGGCGACGTGCACGCTGAAGCCGTCGAGCAGGGCCCGCATCCGGGTGGCGAGGCGGTCCGGGTCGACCGGGAGGAACTCACCCCGCGAGACCCCCTCGGCCAGGATCGCGACGAGGTCCCGGTGCCAGGCGCCCTCGATGGCGGCCTGCCGGGCCCGGGCGTCGTCGTCGGCGTTCTGGGACCGGTTCCAGACCTCCAGCCAGAGGGTCCAGTGCGGGTCGCGCGGGCCGTCGGGCACGTACACGTCGACGTATCCGTCGAGCCGCTCGCGGGCCGTCCCCGGCCGGGACAGCAGGGCGCTGCGCGCGGCCCCGAGGCGTCCCTCGCTCCACTCCAGGGTCTGCAGCAGCAGCTCGTCCTTGGTGCGGAAGTAGTAGAGGAGGTGCCCGCTGCTCATCCCCACCTGACGCCCGAGCCCGGCCATGGTGAGCCCGTCGAGCCCGCGCTCGGCGATCGTGCCCATGGCCGCGGCGAGCACGTCCTCCCGCGGCGGGGCGGCCTGGTTCCGCCGGCGGGGGTGGGCGGAGGGGGCGGGGCTGCTGCTCTGACTCACTCGTACGTTCTACCCGATCGTCCTCGTGACGGTGTACGGGGCCGCCGATCGGCACGGCCGCGCGCCCTCGTGGAGCGCGCGGCCGTCACCAGCCGTTTCAGACCTTCGGCTGCTGCTGGGTGATGCAGTGGATGCCGCCGCCGCCCGCGAAGATCGTGCGGGCGTCGACCAGGACGACCTCGCGCTCCGGGAAGAGGCGGCGGAAGATCTCCGCGGCGAGCTCGTCGTGCGGGTCGTCGAAGGCGCAGAGGACGACGCCGCCGTTGCACAGGTAGTGGTTGATGTACGAGTAGTCGACCCAGTCGCCCTCCTCGTCCTTGAGGACGGTCGGGGCGGGGACCTCGACGACCTCCAGGGGGCGGCCCTGGGCGTCGGTCTGGGCACGCAGGATGCTCACGTACATCTTGGAGCGCTCGTAGTCCGGGTGGGCCGGGTCCTGCTGGCTGTGGACGAGGACCGTGCCGGGGCGGGCGAAGGCGGCGACGATGTCGACGTGGCCCTGGGTGCCGTAGACGCCGTAGTCGCCGGCGAGGCCGTGCGGGAGCCAGATCGCCTTCGTGGTGCCGAGCTTGGCGTGGATCTCGTTCTCGACCTGCTCGCGGGTCCACCCGGGGTTGCGGCCGGCGCCGAGCTGGACGGTGTCGGTCAGCAGGACCGTGCCCTCGCCGTCGACGTGGATCGCGCCGCCCTCGTTCACCAGGGGGGAGGTGAGCACGGGGACGTCCGCCACGTCGGCGACATGGCGGGCGATCTTGGAGTCGTGCTCCCAGCGGGCCCAGTCCTGGGCTCCCCAGCCGTTGAACACCCAGTCCACGGCGGCGAGCTCGGTGCCGTTCGTGACGAAGGTCGGGCCGATGTCCCGCATCCAGGCGTCGTCGAGCTCGCGCTCGACGAGGTCGATCTCCGGGCCGAGCAGCGCGGCGGCCGACTCCGAGTCGCCGGGGGCGACGACCACGGTGACCGGCTCGAAGCGGCGGACGGCTCGGGCCACCGACGCCCAGGCGCCACGGGCCTCGGCCAGCTCCACCTCGTCGGTGAAGGTGGGGTTGGGGCTGGGCCAGGCCATCCAGGTGCGCTCGTGCGGCATCCATTCGGCGGGCATGCGGAAGGTCATGAGTCTGGTCCTAGAGGAAGTGGAGGCGGTTGAGGGAAACGGGCCCGGCCGCCTCTGAGCGGATCGGTGAGCCGTCGGGCGGGACGGGGCCCGTCCGGCCGTCGGAGCCGGGGGCGACGGCTTCCCGGGCGGCGAACGCGGCGACCGCGGCGGACAGCCGGGCGGCCGCGGCGCCGGGCGCGCCGCCGCCCTCCGGCGGACCGGCCCGGCCCACGCCCGTCCGGTCACGGCGAAGGCCCGGCGTACGGTCTCGCCGGCCCTTGCCCTCCCCTGCGCGTCGGAGGAGCTGATCCCGTTCGCGCCGAGGCCGTGAGGAGCATCGCACCGCCCACACACCTCCCGCACGTCCGACACGTTTGAGTGACACTCTAAATGTTGTGACGTCGTCTTCCAAGCATTGACGCCACCGACAGGCGTAGGTCACATTGAGCGGCGCTCTAAATATTTCCCGTCCGCCCCCGCAGGGAGTCTTCATGCCCATCGAACAGCGTGGCGTCGACACCATCCCCGAGGCCGAACGCACCAGCGGCCCCCGCGATCTGATGTCGATCCTGCTCGGATCCAACCTCTGTCTGGGGGTGATCGTCTTCGGCTGGCTGCCGGTGTCCTTCGGGCTCGGTTTCTGGGCCTCGGTGACCTCCGTCGTCACCGGCACCCTCGTCGGCGTCGCGGTCACCGCCCCGCTCGCGCTGGTGTCCCTCCGTACCGCGACCAACCTCTCCACCTCCTCCGGCGCCTTCTTCGGCGTCCGCGGCCGGCTCGTCGGCTCGGTGGTCGGGCTGCTTCTCTCGCTCGGCTACACCGCGCTCACCCTCTGGATCGGCGGCGACGTGATGGTGGGCGCGCTCGCCCGCCTGATCGGCCTGCCGACCGGCGGCGCGGCGCACGCCGCCGTCTACGCGGTCCTGGCCGCCTGCACCGTGGTGGGCGCGGTGTACGGCTACCGGCTGCTGCTCCGGCTGAGCAAGGCGCTCGCGATCGTCATGACGGTGCTCCTCGCGGTCGGCCTGGCCGCCTACGCCGGGGACTTCACGACGGCGGCGGTGCCGGACACCCCGTACCTCCTCGGGTCCTTCTGGCCGACCTGGCTGTTCGCGGCCGTCGCGGCGGGCCTCAGCGGACCGGTCGCCTTCATCACCCTGCTCGGCGACTACACCCGGTACGTCTCCCCCGAGCGGTACAGCGCGAAGACCGTGTGGCGGGCCACCTGCCTGGGTCTGACCGTGGGCCTGCTCGTCCCGCAGCTCTTCGGCACGTTCACCGCCCTGGCGGCCCGCGGCGGCCTGGACTACGCGGGACCGCTCGTCGCCGCGTCACCCGTCTGGTACCTCGTACCGCTGCTGATCGCGGCCACCGCCGGCTCCGTCGGCAACGCCGGTCTGATGCTGTACTCGATGGGCCTCGACCTCGACGCGATCCTGCCGAAGGCCACGCGCGCGCGTGCCACCCTCGTGGTCGCCGCCGTGGCGACGGTCTTCGTCTTCGTCGGCCACTTCGCCTCCGACGCCCAGACGGCGATGACCTCGTTCGTCCTGCTGCTGACCGCGATCGGCACCCCGTGGGCGGTGATCACCCTCATCGGGCACGCGCGCTGTCGCGGGACGTACGACCCGGAGGCGCTCCAGGTCTTCAACAACCGCTCGCGCGGCGGGATCTACTGGTACGCGGCGGGCTGGCACCCGCGCGCCACCTTCTCCTGGGCGGTCGGCGCGGCGGTCGGCCTGGCCGCGGTGTCGACGCCGCTCTACGAGGGGCCGCTGCTCTCCCTCACCGGGGGGATCGACTGCAGCTTCGTGCTCTCGGGGATCGTGGGCGGCGCGCTGTACGCCGTCCTGACGCCGAACAGGGCTCCCGGGACCGTGACGACGGCCCCGGAAGCCCTGGCGGCGACGGAGTAGTTACGCGCCCAGCGCGTGCATCCAGCCGTGGACGTCCTCGGACTTCCCGGTCTGGATCGCGAGCAGCGCCTCGCGCAGCTTCATCGTGACCTCGCCGGGCTCGCCGCCCGACTGCTGCCACTCGCCCCGGGCGGACTTGACCGTGCCGACCGGGGTGATGACGGCGGCGGTGCCGCAGGCGAAGACCTCGGTGAGGGTGCCGTTCTCGGTGTCGGCCTGCCACTGGTCGATGGAGACGCGGGCCTCCTCGGACGCGTAGCCGAGGTCCTTCGCGACCTTGAGGAGCGAGTCGCGGGTGATGCCGGCGAGCAGGGAGCCGGTGAGGGTCGGGGTGACGATCTTGTCTCCGTACACGAAGTACAGGTTCATGCCGCCGAGTTCCTCGACCCACTTGTGCTCGACCGCGTCGAGGTAGCAGACCTGGTCGCAGCCCTTCTCCGCCGCCTCGGCCTGCGCGAGCAGGGAGGCCGCGTAGTTGCCGCCGGTCTTGGCGTCGCCCACACCGCCGGGGACGGCGCGGACGCGGTCCTCGGAGGCCCAGATGGAGACCGGCTTCACGCCGCCGGGGAAGTACGGGCCGGCCGGGGAGGCGATGACGACGAAGAGGTACTCGTTGGCCGGGCGGACGCCCAGGCCGACCTCGGTGGCGATCATGAACGGACGCAGGTAGAGCGAGTCCTCGCCGCCGTGCGCCGGGACCCAGGCCTCGTCGTGCCGGACGAGGACGTCACAGGCCTCGACGAAGGTCTCGACCGGCAGCTCGGGCATGCCGAGCCGGTGGGCGGACGCCTGGAAGCGGCGCGCGTTGGCGTCGGGGCGGAACGTGGCGACCGAGCCGTCGGGGCGGCGGTAGGCCTTCAGGCCCTCGAAGATCTCCTGCGCGTAGTGCAGGACGTTCGTGGCCGGGTCCAGGGAGAGCGGACCGTACGGCACGAGCTCGGCGTCGTGCCAGCCGCGGCCCTCGGTCCACCGGATGGTGACCATGTGGTCGGTGAAGTGGCGGCCGAATCCCGGGTTGGCCAGGATCGCCTCGCGCTCTGCGGCGGACAGCGGGCTGGAGGAGGGCTTGAGCTCGATCGTGGGCGTCGTCATGAGTGCGTGTCCTTCACCGGTTGTGTGGAGAGGACCGCGCGCGCACGTCGCCGCCGGGGACGGCTGTCCCTGACGAGGCGGCGTCCGGGCATGCCCGTATGCCGCGGCCCCACGTTCGATTATCGCCCGTGGGGGGCCGTGCGGAAAACGGGTGGGCGCGGTCCGGAGTTCGGGGGGAGCGCCCCGCGGCCGCGCATGGGACAGCCGCCGGGCGCTGGTGCGACCCGGCGGCTGCTGCTGATGTCAGTCGGCGCGGGTCAGCTCGCTACTCGCGCGGCGAGCGCGTCGCCGATCTCGTCCGTGGTGCGGACGGAGTCGCCGCGCTCGGTGAGGTCGGCGGCGACGGCCTCCTCGACCCGGGCGGCCTCGGTCTCGTAGCCGAGGTGGCGGAGCAGGAGGGCTACGGAGAGGACGGTGGCCGTGGGGTCGGCCTTGCCCTGGCCCGCGATGTCCGGCGCGGAGCCGTGGACCGGCTCGAACATCGACGGGAACGCGCCGCTCGGGTTGATGTTGCCGGAGGCGGCGACGCCGATGCCGCCGGAGACGGCAGCGGCGAGGTCGGTGATGATGTCGCCGAAGAGGTTGTCGGTGACGATCACGTCGAAGCGGGCCGGGTCGGTGACGAGGAAGATCGTCGCGGCGTCGACGTGCAGGTAGTCGGTCGTGACCTCGGGGAACTCGGCCGCGACCTTGTGGAAGATGTTCGTCCAGAGGTGGCCGGCGAAGGTCAGCACGTTGTTCTTGTGGACCAGCGTGAGCTTCTTGCGCGGGCGGGCCTGGGCGCGGGCGAAGGCGTCGCGGACCACGCGCTCGACACCGAAGGCGGTGTTGACCGAGACCTCGGTGGCGACCTCGTGCTCGGTGCCCTTGCGGATGGTGCCGCCGTTGCCCGTGTACGGACCCTCGGTGCCCTCGCGGACCACGACGAAGTCGATCTCGGGCTGTCCGGCGAGCGGGGTGGCGACGCCGGGGAGCAGCTTCGAGGGCCGCAGGTTCACGTGGTGGTCGAAGGCGAAGCGCAGCTTCAGCAGGAAGCCGCGCTCCAGGACTCCGGACGGCACCGACGGGTCGCCGATGGCGCCGAGCAGGATGGCGTCGTGCTTCTTGAGCGAGTCGAGGTCGGCGTCGGTGAGGGTCTCACCGGTGGCGTGGTAGCGCTTGGCGCCGAAGTCGTACTCCTCGGTCTCCAGCTTCACGTCCTGGGGAAGGACGGCCGCGAGGATCTTGAGGCCCTGGGCCACGACCTCCTGGCCGATGCCGTCGCCGGGAATGACTGCGAGATTGATGCTGTGAGACATGTCGGCACCCTACTCTTCGTCCCATCGTCTGACACGTTCCGTCCGCCATGTGGACGAAGCGCCATGTCGGGACGGGGTGGGAGCGGGCCTCAGTGGCCGGTCGAGCCACCGTTGTCACGGCGGTCGAGGGCGCGCTGGAGGGCGGCGGCGGCGTTCTGCCGGGCCTCGTCGCTGGGACGGTTGGCGGAGTGGCGGACGCGGCGGGCCGTCTGAGCGGCCATGGGGGATCGACTCCTTGAGATCAGTGGTGATCCGGATGTGCGGAGATCAGTGATGATCGAAGGCGCCGGAAGGGGCGGGGAGCGCCGCCGCAGGGGTTGCCTGCACAGGGCATCGCGCTCTCGGCCGCCCTTCGCTTGATGAAGCGAGACGTTCGGCTCCTACAAAGCTAGGTCAGGCCTCCTCATCTGTCTCCACAATTACTCGGACTTCCTACTATCTGAGACGGCACTCACCCTTCCACTCCTACATAGATTGCATTCCTACCTAGGTAGTGGTGAGATGTGCCCATGGCCGCAGACCGCAGATCCAGCTGGCTCAAGGGAGTCCTCGACCTGCTCGTCCTCTCCCGCCTGACCGACGGGGAGAGCTACGGGTACGAGATCGCGAAGGCCCTCGCCGAGGCGGGACTCGGCGAGATCAAGGGCGGGACGCTCTACCCCGTCCTGAACCGTCTGGAGGAGGCCGGCCTGGTGGAGGCCGAGTTCCGCGCCGCCGAGCGCGGACCGGGACGCCGCTACTACCGGCTCACCGCCCTCGGCCGCGAGCGGCTCGCCGTCGAGACCGGGGCGTGGCTGACCTTCCACGGCACCGTACGGACCATGCTCAGCCCAGGGGGAACCGCACCATGACCACCGACGCCTACTTCGCCGAGCTCGCCGGCTCGCTGCGCGCCGCGCACGTGCCCGAGGAGCAGATCGCCGCGACCGTCGAGGACCTGCGGGCGCACCTCGCGGAGACCGGGACGGCCCCGGAGGAGGAGTTCGGTCCCGCCGCCGCGTTCGCCGCACAGCTCGGCGGGCTCGCGCCCGCGCCCGGCGAGCCGGACGAGCGCGCGGAATCCTGGACCTGGACCGCCGACCTCTTCAACGACCGCCGGATGCTGGCCGTCCACGGCGACCAGGGCTGGGAGGTGGAGTCGCTGGACGCGATCGGACGGTTCGTCTGCCGCCGGACGCCCGGGTCGGCGCTGCGCTGGGAGTACCGCCGCGACGTGATCGCCGGGCGCCGCCGGAGCCGCGTCCTCGACGACCTCACGCCGGAGGGCTGGGAGCTGTGCGGGGAGTGGCTGGTGTACGGCTACTTCAAGCGGCCGCGCGCGGCGACCGCGGGCCCGGCCGGCACCGTGGGGGCGCCGCCCGCCGCCCCGCAGCGGTGGCTGTTCCTGAGCCGCCGGGGCCGGGCGGTGCTCGCGGCCTGGCTCGTGCTGGTCGGCGGCGCGATGGCGGCGTTCTTCATCGGGGTGCTCGGGACGGCCGGTCTGGCGATCACGATCGCCCTCACCTCCACGCTCTCCGCCGCGTACACCTCCCACCTGGAGACGGCCGCGGGCCGCGCCCGGAAGGACGCCGGCACCGCCGGCCGGGACTGACGCCCGCTCACACGACGTCGCCGTCCCGCCAGTCGAAGACCAGCGGGGCGGCGGGGTCCGGCAGCGGGCCGGCCGGCCCCGCGGGCCGGAGCAAGGTGCGCCCGGGGCGCGCGGGCCCGGCGGGCCGCCCCGGGACGCCCGCCGCCACCGCCGGCCGGGACTGAGGCCCGCTCACCCGACGTCCCGGACCCCCCTCTGGAACACCCCGGGGGCGGCGGGGTCCGGCAGCGCCCGGCCGTCCGCCGGGCGCAGGAAGACGGAGCCCTCGTCCTCGGCGAGCCGGACGATCCCCTCGGGACCCAGCGCTTCGAGGCGCCCCTCCCAGACCCACCAGCCGCGCGCCCGGTAGAGCGCGGCCCCCTCGTCGGAGGCGCTGAGCGCCCCGAAGGCGTAGGCCCCGTCGATCACCCGCTCCAGGCCGGCCATCACGGCGCCGCCGAGCCCCCGCCGCCGGAGGCCGTCCCGGACGGCGACGCCTTCGACGTATCCGACGCGGAGCGAGCGGCCCCGGTGGAGCGGCCGGCGCAGCACGACGGCTCCGTGGGCGGCGATGCCCCGCTCGTCCTCGATCCAGGCGTGGACGCCGCCGAGCGTGTGCTCCCAGTCGTCGTCGGAGAAGTCGCCCTCGAAGGCGGTGTCGAGCATCTCCCGTACGGAGCGGAGCCGGGCGGCTCCGAGTTCATGGGTGGGCGCGATCCTCAGGGTCATGCGACCCACCCTAACCTCTTACATTCCCTTGACAGGTTAAGCCTGCCCTGCTTGAGTTCACTCATAACCAGTGAGCGCCACTTAAGGGGTTAGAACGATGTCCGTGCTGCCGACCCACCACCGCACCGTCACCGTCCGCGGCCACGAGATCGCCTACCGCGAGGCCGGCCCGGCCGACGCGCCCGCGCTCCTCCTGCTGCACGGCTTCCCGACCAGCTCGCACATGTTCCGCGACCTGATCCCGGCGCTCGCCGACCGGTACCGCCTCATCGCCCCCGACCACCTGGGCTTCGGCCGCAGCGCCGCGCCCTCCGCGGCCGACTTCGACTACACCTTCGCCGGACTGGCCGCGCTCACCGCGGAGTTCACCGAGGCCCTCGGCCTGGACCGGTTCGCGCTCTACATCCAGGACTACGGCGCCCCCATCGGGCTGCGCCTCGCGCTCACCCACCCCGAGCGGATCACCGCGATCGTCACCCAGAACGGCAACGCCTACGAGGAGGGCCTCGGCGCCGAGGCCTGGGCCCCCGTGCTCGCCCTGATCGAGGAGCGCACCCCCGCGACCGAGGAGCCGGTCCGCGCCATCCGCTCCCTGGACGGCATCCGGTGGCAGTACGAGACGGGCGTCCCCGCCGAGTACCGCGACCTCCTGAGCCCGGACGCCTGGCACCACGACGCCGCCCTGATGGCACGCGAGGGCCAGGACGACATCCAGCTGGGCCTGATCGCCGACTACGGCTCCAACTTCGCCCTCTACCCGGCCTTCCAGGAGTACTTCCGCACGTCAGGGGTCCCGCTCCTCGCCGTCTGGGGCGAGGGCGACCAGGTCTTCGTGCCGGCGGGCGCCGAGGCCTTCCGCCGCGACCTCCCGGACGCCGAGATCCACCTCCTGCCCACGGGGCACTTCGCCCTGGAGACCCACGCGCCGGCGGTCGCGGAGCTGATCGGCGACTTCCTGGCCCGGCGCGTCCCCGTCAGGCCGTAGCCCGCTCCAGGTCGTGCGCGACCCGCTCGACCCAGGCCGTGAACTCCTCCCGGGAGCGGTTCTCGCCTCCGCCCAGGGCCGCGGCCTGCGCGTCCGTGATCCGGTCGGGTCCCGGCGCGGTCAGCAGCCGGTGCAGCTCCTTCAGCAGGGACAGCGTCCGCAGCGCGTCGATGTGCTCGATCGCGTCGACCCCGTGCCCGGGGCCGATGGTCGTCGAACCGGGCATGTCGTGCCTCCTCACCGAGCCCCCTCCCAGCAGCCTAAGGCCACCGCATGAGAACCGCCCCCGTCCTCGGTTGGGGGACCGGGGAGGGGGGCGGTGTCAGGGGGCCTCTACGAGGCGGGCGGGCGTCAGCCCATGTGCGGGTAGCCGTACTCGGTCGGCGGGACCAGCGTCTCCTTGATGGCGCGGGTCAGCGTCCAGCGCATCAGGTTCTGCGGGGCACCGGCCTTGTCGTTGGTGCCGGAGGCACGGCCGCCGCCGAAGGGCTGCTGGCCGACGACGGCGCCGGTCGACTTGTCGTTGATGTAGAAGTTGCCCGCGGCGAAGCGGAGCTTCTCCATCGTGTACGCGGCGGCGGCACGGTCGCCGGAGATGACCGAACCGGTGAGGGCGTAGTCCGAGACCGACTCCATCTGGGTCAGCATCGCGTCGTAGTTCTCGTCCTCGTACACGTGGATCGCCAGGATCGGACCGAAGTACTCGGCCTTGAAGACCTCGTTCTCAGGGTCGGTGCAGACGATGACGGTCGGGCGGACGAAGTAGCCCACCGAGTCGTCGTACGTGCCGCCGGCGATGATCGTGCAGCTCGGGTCGGCCGCGGCACGGTCGATCGCCGCCTTGTTCTTGGCGAACGAGCGCTCGTCGATGACGGCGCCGATGAAGTTCGACAGGTCGGTGACGTCACCCATGGTGATGCCGTCGACCTCGGCAGCGAACTCCTCCTTGAAGCCGTCGTTCCAGATGGAGGCCGGAACGTAGGCGCGGGAGGACGCGGAGCACTTCTGGCCCTGGAACTCGAAGGAGCCGCGGGTCAGCGCGGTCTTCAGGATCGCGCGGTCGGCGCTCGGGTGGGCGACGACGAAGTCCTTGCCGCCGGTCTCGCCGACGATCCGCGGGTACGAGCGGTACTTCTCGATGTTGGTGCCGACCGTCTTCCACAGGTGCTGGAAGGTCCTGGTCGAGCCGGTGAAGTGGATGCCGGCCAGGTCGCGGTGGTTCAGGGCCACCTCGGAGACGGCGATGCCGTCGCCGGTCACCAGGTTGATGACGCCCTTCGGCAGGCCGGCCTCCTCCAGGAGCTCCATGAGGAGCACGGCGGAGTGGGTCTGCGTCGGGGACGGCTTCCAGACCACCACGTTGCCCATGAGGGCGGGGGCGGTGGGCAGGTTGCCCGCGATGGCCGTGAAGTTGAACGGCGTGATCGCGTAGACGAAGCCCTCCAGCGGGCGGTGGTCCAGACGGTTCCACACACCCGGGGAGTTCGCCGGCGGCTGCTCGGCGAGGATCTGGCGGGCGTACGCCACGTTGAAGCGCCAGAAGTCGACGAGCTCGCACGGGGTGTCGATCTCGGCCTGCTGGGCGGTCTTCGACTGGCCGAGCATCGTGGACGCGGCCAGCGTCTCGCGCCACGGGCCGGCGAGCAGCTCGGCGGCGCGCAGGATGATCGCGGCACGGTCGTCGAAGGACATCGCGCGCCAGGCCGGGGCCGCGGCCAGGGCCGCGTCGATCGCGTCCTGGGCGTCCTGCTCGGTGGCGCCGCGGAAGGTGCCGATGACGGCCTTGTGGTTGTGCGGCTGGACGACCTTGAACTCCTCGCCGCCGCCGAGGCGCTTCACGCCGCCGATGGTCATCGGCAGCTCGCGCGGGTTCTCGGCCAGCTCCTTGAGCTTGACCTCGAGGCGGGCGCGCTCCGGGGAACCGGGGGCGTAGCTGTGCACCGGCTCGTTGACCGGAGCGGGGACCTGGGTGACAGCGTCCATGAGTCTCGTAACTCCTTGTGAGAGGTGGGCTCAGCCCTTGGTGAGGATGGAGCGGACGAAGAAGAGGAGGTTGGCCGGCTTCTCCGCGAGGCGGCGCATGAAGTAGCCGTACCAGTCGGTGCCGTACGCGGTGTAGACACGCATGCGGTGGCCCTCGGCGGCGAGCCGGTTCTGCTCCTCGCTGCGGATGCCGTACAGCATCTGGAACTCGTACTCGTCCAGCTTGCGCCCGGCGCGGCGGGCCAGCTCCTGGCCGATGGAGATCAGGCGCGGGTCGTGCGAGCCGATCATCGGGTAGCCCTCGCCGTCCATCAGGATCTTCATGATCCGGACGTACGCCTTGTCGATCTCGGGCTTGTCCTGGATGGCGACCTCGGCGGGCTCCTTGTAGGCGCCCTTCACGATCCGGACGCGGGAGCCGTTCGCGGCGAGGCGGCGGGCGTCGTCCTCGGTGCGGAACAGGTAGGCCTGGATGACGCAGCCGGTCTGCGGGAAGTCCTTCCGCAGCTCCTCGTGGATGGCGAACATCGAGTCGAGGGTGGTGTGGTCCTCGGCGTCCAGGGTGACGGTGGTGCCGATCTCGGCGGCGGCCTCGACGACCGGGCGGACGTTCGCGAGGGCCAGCTCGTGGCCGTTCTCCAGGGACTGGCCGAACATGGAGAGCTTCACGGACATCTCGGCGCGCTCGCCGAGGCCCAGCTCCTTGAGCCGGCCGATGAGCTCCAGGTAGGCGTCCCGGGCGGCGTACGACTGCTCGACGGTGGTGATGTCCTCACCGACGACGTCAAGGGTGACCTCCAGGCCGCGGCCGCTCAGCTCGGAGACGATCGGGACGACGTCCTCGACCGTCTCGCCGGCGATGAAGCGGGCGACGACCTGCTTGGTCCCGGGGGCGGCCGAGACGAGACGGCGCATCTTGTCGCTGCGCGACGCGGCGAGGATCACGGGACCCAGCACGGGGACCTCCAGAAGGACAGGGTGACGAAAGGTGCGGTACCTCCTCTTTCCGAAGAAAGGGGGAACAGCACGAAGAACCACCGTGAAACCTATGGATCGCTCCGATCGTCCGCCATCTACAGCTGTCACGCATCCGTGCACGGCATCTCATACATATGTCTGAGGGGGTGCGAGAATGGCCCCGTGAAGGGCGATTACCAAGAACTGGTGGACGAGATCTCCGCGCTGCTCGGGGCGCCGGCGACGCTGGAGAACCGTGACTTCGGGCTGATCGCCTTCGGCGCCCACGACAGCGACGACGACACCGCCATGGACCCGGTCCGGACGCGGTCGATCCTGACCCGGAAGTCGACCCCGGCCGTCCGCGCCTGGTTCGAGGGCTTCGGCATCACCCGGGCGAAGGGCCCGGTCCGCATCCCGGCCGCCCCGGACGCCGGGGTGTTCCGCGACCGCCTCTGCCTGCCCGTACGCCATCGGGGGGTCGTCCTCGGGTACGTCTGGCTGCTCGACGCCGAGCCGGGCCCGACGCCCGCCCAGCTCACGGCGGCGATGGAGGTCGCCACCCGGATCGGGGACCTCCTCGCCGACGAGGAGCGCGCGGAGGCCGACCTCTCGCGCGAGTTCGCGGCCGTCCTGACCGCCGGGCGCGGCTGGCAGAGCGACATGGCCGTGGCGGCGCTCCGGGCCGCCCTGGGGCCCAGCGCGGACGGCCTGCACACCGTCGTCTGCGTGACCCCCTGGCGGGGCGAGGCGCCGTCGATCCGGGCGGTCCCCGGCGCGGCGGCGGTCGCCGTGCTCCCCGAGGGCGAGTCCCTCGCCGTCCTCGTACGGCTGCGCACGGCCGAGGACCTCTCCCCCGCCCACACGGCCGCCGACCGGCTGCGCGCCGCCGCCCCGGCCGGCATCGCGAACCCGCGCCGGGGCCTCGCGGAGCTCCCGGCGGCCTGGCGCGAGGCCAACACGGCGGCCCGCGCGGCCACGGCGCAGCCGACGCTCGGCCCGGTCGCGGAGTGGGCCGGGATCGGCCCGTACCGGCTGCTCGCGGCGCTGTACCACCCCGAGGTCGATCCCGCCGTCGCCCCGCTGATCGCTCCCGCGCACGCGGAGCTGGCCCGCACCGCCGAGGTGTTCCTGGACAACGCGGGCCAGGCGGGCCGCACGGCGGCGGCCCTGGGCATCCACCGCCAGACCCTCTACTACCGGCTGTCCCGGGTCGAGCAGCTCACCGGCCTGGACCTGGACGACGGCGAGGACCGCCTGCTGCTGCACATGTCCCTGAAGTCGGCCCGGCTGTAAGCCTCCGGGGCGATGCCCCCTCAGGGCCGCGTCGGGGTCGTCCCCGATGGCCCGGAGCCTCCGGGCGCCCTACCGTCGTGGAGGAGACGGCGAACGACCGAGGGGGCGTCATGAAGGCGTGGGTGCAGGACCGGTACGGATCGGCGGACGTGCTGGAGTTCGCCGAGGTGGAGAGGCCGGTGCCGGGCGAGCGGGAGGTACTGGTCCGCGTCCACGCCGCCGCCGTCAACGCGGCCGACTGGCACCTGATGCGGGGCGACCCGTACGTGGCCCGGCTCGCCCTCGGCCTGCGAAGACCGAAGGAGCGGATCAGGGGCAGGGACTTCGCGGGCCGCGTCGAGGCCGTGGGTGCCGGGGTGACGGAGCTGCGCCCCGGGGACGAGGTCTTCGGCGAGGCGCCCGGGACGTTCGCCGAGTACGTCTGCGCCTCCGAGGAGGCGACGGAGCGCAAGCCGGCCGGACTGACCTTCGAGCAGGCGGCGGCGATCCCCTTGGCGGGCAACACCGCCCTGATGGGGCTGCGGGACCTGGGGAACGTGCGGCCGGGCGGGAAGGTGCTGGTCAACGGGGCCTCGGGCGGCGTCGGGACCTTCGCCGTACAACTGGCCAAGGCGTTCGGCGCCGAGGTGACGGGGGTGTGCAGCGCCCGGAACGCCTCACTGGTCCTGGGGCTCGGCGCGGACCGGGTCCTGGACTACGCCCGGGAGGACTTCACCGCCGGCCCAGACCGCTACGACCTCGTGTTCGACCTGGTGGGCAACCGGTCTCTGGCCGACCTCCGCCGGGTCCTCTCCCCCACCGGCGCGCTCGTCCTCTCCGGCGGAGGCGTCTTCGAGGGCGGCAGCGTCTTCGGGCCGATGGCACTGATCGTCAAGGGGAAGCTGCTCTCCCGCTTCTCCGGCCGGCGGCTCCACGTCCTCACGGCCGAGCCGAGCCGGGAGAACCTGGCGGCGCTGCGGGAGTTCGCCGAGAGCGGCGCCGTCGTCCCGCTGGTCGAGCGGACCTATCCGCTGGCCGAGGCGGCGCGCGCCCTGCGGTACGTCGAGGAGGAGCACGCCCGCGCCAAGGTGGTCCTCAGCTGCCCTCCCCCATCAGCACCCTGAGCCCCTCGGTGAGGTCGTCGGCGCTCGGCGCGGTCTCGGGGTCGACCATCCACTGGATCATGACGCCGGTCGCGAGGGCCTGGCAGAGCAGGCCGGCGACGCGGGCCTTCTCGGGGTCCTCCTCCGGATCGATGCCGAGGAAGCCCTGCGCCATGCCGAGGCGGCCCTCGCGCTGCGGCTCCTTGATGGCCTCACGGAGCTTCTCGTCGTCGTCGATGCGGGTGACGACCTCGGTCTGCAGCTTCCAGACCGGCCGACTGGCCCCGGCGGCGGCGATGACCTGCCGCCAGACGGCGTGGAAGCGCTCGTACGGGTCGGCCGGCAGCGGCTCCTCGCCCTCGGCGCCGGCCGCCCCCGCCCGCTCCCCCCACTCCTCCGTGAGGGCCAGGAACGCCTGCTGGAGCAGGGCGTCCTTGGAGCCGTAGTGGTAGCCGATGGAGGCGAGGTTGGTGCCCGAGGCGGCGACGATGTCGCGCGCGGTGGTGCGCCCGTACCCCTTCTCCAGGAGGCAGCGCTTGGCGCCTTCGAGCAGGTCTTCCTTGTGTCCCATGACAGCACTGTACCCGGCCACTAGACGCTTGTGTAAGACGAGCGTCTAGGGGCCGGGTACGGAGGTGCGGGGTGCGTCAGATCAGGTTGACCGAGCGGGCCGAGGCCGCGCCGATCTCCGTGGCGATCTCCGCGAGCACGGGCGCCGGGACGGTGTCGTCCACGGTGAGGACGACGAGCGCCTCGCCACCCTCCTCCGCGCGCGCCACCTGCATGCCCGCGATGTTCAGACCGGCCTCGCCGAGGATCCGGCCGACCGTGCCGACGACACCCGGACGGTCCTCGTAGCGCAGCACGACCATGTGGTCGGCGAGCGCCACGTCCACGTCGTAGTCGCCGACGGCGACGATCTTCTGGAGGTGCTTCGGGCCCGCCAGCGTGCCGGAGACCGCGACCTCCTCGCCGTTCGAGAGCGTGCCGCGCACGGTCACCACGTTGCGGTGGTCGGGCGACTCGGAGCTCGTCGTCAGACGGACCTCGACACCGCGCTCCTGCGCGAACAGCGGGGCGTTGACGTACGACACGGTCTCGTCGACCACGTCCTCGAACACGCCCTTGAGCGCGGAGAGTTCGAGCACCTTCACGTCGTGCTGGGTGATCTCGCCGTAGACCTCGACGTCGAGACGGGCCGCGACCTCGCCCGCGAGGGCGGTGAAGATCCGGCCGAGCTTCTCGGCGAGCGGCAGACCCGGCTTCACGTCCTCGGCGATGACGCCGCCCTGCACGTTGACCGCGTCCGGGACCAGCTCGCCCGCGAGCGCCAGGCGCACCGACCTGGCGACCGCGATGCCGGCCTTCTCCTGGGCCTCGTCCGTGGAGGCGCCGAGGTGCGGGGTGCAGACGACCTGGTCGAGCTCGAAGAGCGGGGAGTCCGTGCAGGGCTCCTTCGCGTACACGTCGAGGCCCGCGCCGGCGACCCGGCCCTCCTTCAGCGCCGAGTACAGCGCCGCCTCGTCCACGATCCCGCCGCGCGCGGCGTTGACGATGCGGACCGAGGGCTTGACCTTGTGCAGCGCCTCGTCGCCGATGAGACCGAGGGTCTCCGGGGTCTTCGGCAGGTGGACGGTGATGAAGTCGGCGACCTCGAGGAGCTCGTCCAGGGCGAGGAGCTTCACGCCCATCTGGGCGGCGCGGGCCGGCTGCACGTAGGGGTCGTACGCGACGATCTTCATGCCGAAGGCGGACATGCGCTGGGCGACCAGGACGCCGATGCGGCCGAGGCCGACGACACCGAGGGTCTTCTCGCTCAGCTCGACGCCGGTGTACTTGTTGCGCTTCCACTCGCCGTTCTTCAGGGCGGTGTTGGCCTGCGGGATGTTGCGCGCGGTGGCGACGAGCAGACCGCAGGCGAGCTCGGCGGCGGTGACGATGTTCGAGGTCGGGGCGTTCACGACCATGACGCCGGCCTTGGTGGCGGCGGAGACGTCGACGTTGTCCAGACCGACGCCGGCACGGGCGACGACACGGAGCTTGTTCGCGGCGGCGAGGGCCTCGGCGTCGACCTTGGTCGCGGAGCGGACCAGGATCGCGTCCACATCGGCGATGGCGGGGATCAGCTCGGCCCGGTCGGCGCCGTTGCAGTGCCGGATCTCGAAGTCCGGGCCCAGCGCGTCGACAGTGGCGGGCGACAGCTCTTCAGCGATGAGTACGACAGGTTTCGAGCTCACGTGAGTCCTCACAGGTCCAGTGCGGACGGCCGTCCCGACGGCCGCAGGCGGTGGAGGGGGCTTGCCGCGTGAAAGCGCACGACGCTGTGGGCCTGACGCGTATGTTGTTGAGAAGTGTAGTGGTGCACCGGCGCACTTCATGCGCCTCGTTGGAAGGATCACCCGTCCGTGGTTGGACGAGGTGTCCAACGACGGGGGAAGGGGCCGGACACGCTGTCCGGCCCCTTCCCGGAAGGCTTACGCCTCCTCGTCGTTCACCCAGCTCATGAGCTTGCGCAGCTCCTTGCCGGTGGTCTCCAGGAGGTGGTTGGCGTCCTGGGTCTTGTACTCGTTGTACTTCTTCAGGCCGCCGTGGTACTCGGCCATCCACTCCTTGGCGAAGGTGCCGTCCTGGATCTCCGCGAGGACCTTCTTCATCTCGGCCTTGGTGGCGTCGGTGATGATCCGCGGGCCCGTGACGTAGTCGCCCCACTCGGCGGTCTCGGAGACCGACCAGCGCATCTTCTCCAGGCCGCCCTCGTACATGAGGTCGACGATGAGCTTCAGCTCGTGGAGGCACTCGAAGTAGGCGATCTCCGGCTGGTAGCCGGCCTCGGTCAGGGTCTCGAAGCCCGCCTTGACCAGAGCCGCGGTGCCACCGCAGAGGACGGCCTGCTCACCGAACAGGTCGGTCTCGGTCTCCTCGGTGAAGGTCGTCTTGATGACGCCGGCGCGGGTGCCGCCGATGCCCTTGGCGTACGAGAGCGCCAGGTCGAAGGCCTTGCCGGTGGCGTCCTGCTCGACGGCGGCGATGCACGGAACGCCGCGGCCCTCCTCGTACTGACGGCGGACCAGGTGGCCCGGGCCCTTCGGGGCGACCAGGGCGACGTCGATGCCCTCGGGCACCTTGATGAAGCCGTAGCGGACGTTCAGACCGTGACCGAAGAAGAGCGCGTCGCCCTCCTTCAGGTGGTCCTTGATGGACTCCTCGTAGACCTGGGCCTGGATCGGGTCCGGCGTCAGGATCATGATGAGGTCGGCCTCTTCCGCCGCCTGGGCGACGGAGACGACGCGCAGGCCCTGCTCCTCGGCCTTGGCCTTGGACTTCGAGCCCTCCTGGAGACCGACGCGGACGTCGACACCGGAGTCACGGAGCGACAGCGCGTGGGCGTGGCCCTGGCTGCCGTAGCCGATCACCGCGACCTTGCGGCCCTGGATGATGGACAGGTCGGCGTCGTCGTCGTAGAACAGCTCGGCCACTGGGTATCTCCTTGAGGTGCTGGTGTTGCGTCCCACCGTACGGCGGGGAGCGGGAGGAAAGTTTTCGGGTCTCGTCAGTCGGACCGCCGGACGGACCGGCGGTTGACCGTCGAGGACTCTCAGGCGCTGCGGTCGAGGGCCCGCAGGGACCGGTCCGTGATGGACCGGGAACCACGCCCTATGGCGATCGTGCCGGACTGCACGAGCTCCTTGACGCCGAACTGCTCCAGCATCTTGAGCATGGCGTCGAGCTTGTCACTCGAACCGGTGGCCTCGATGGTGACCGCCTCGGGCGAGACGTCCACGGTCTTGGCGCGGAACAGCTGCACGATCTCGACGATCTGGGAGCGGGTCTCGTTGTCGGCGCGGACCTTCACCAGGACGAGCTCGCGCTGGATCGCAGCGCTGGGCTCGAGTTCGACGATCTTCAGGACGTTGACCAGCTTGTTGAGCTGCTTGGTCACCTGCTCCAGGGGCAGGTCCTCGACATTGACCACGATGGTGATGCGGGAGATGTCGGGGTGCTCGGTGACGCCCACGGCGAGCGAGTCGATGTTGAAGCCGCGGCGGGAGAACAGGGCGGCGATCCTGGCGAGGATGCCGGGCGTGTTCTCGACGAGAACGGAGAGCGTGTGCTTGGTGGACATGTCTGGGTCTCTTCCTTTTCGCTCTGCGCGCTCAGTCGTCTTCGCCGTCGCCGAAGTCGGGGCGGACGCCCCGCGCGGCCATGACCTCGTCGTTCGAGGTGCCGGCGGCGACCATCGGCCAGACCTGGGCGTCCTCGTGGACGATGAAGTCGATCACGACCGGGCGGTCGTTGATGGCGTTGGCCTCGGCGATGACCTTGTCCAGGTCGGCCGGGTCCTCACAGCGCAGGGCGACACAGCCCATGGCTTCGGAGAGCTTGACGAAGTCGGGGACGCGGGTGCCCTTGTTCGCCTGGATGTCGTCCGGGCCGGAGTGCAGGACGGTGTTCGAGTAGCGCTGGTTGTAGAAGAGCGTCTGCCACTGCCGGACCATGCCGAGGGCGCCGTTGTTGATGATGGCGACCTTGATCGGGATGTTGTTCAGGGCGCAGGTGGTGAGCTCCTGGTTGGTCATCTGGAAGCAGCCGTCGCCGTCGACCGCCCAGACCGTGCGGTCCGGCATGCCGGCCTTGGCGCCCATCGCGGCGGGGACCGCGTAGCCCATCGTCCCGGCGCCGCCGGAGTTCAGCCAGGTGGCGGGCTGCTCGTAGTCGATGAAGTGGGCGGCCCACATCTGGTGCTGGCCGACGCCCGCGGCGAAGATGGTGCCCTCGGGGGCGAGCTTGCCGATGCGCTGGATGACCTGCTGCGGCGAGAGGCTGCCGTCCTCCGGCAGGTCGTAGCCGAGCGGGTAGGTCTCGCGCCAGCGGCTCAGGTCGCTCCACCAGGCGGTGTAGTCGCCCTTGTTGCCCTCGCTGTGCTCGGCCTGGACGGCCTGGACCAGGTCGGCGATGACCTCGCGGGCGTCACCGACGATCGGGACGTCGGCGGCGCGGTTCTTGCCGATCTCGGCCGGGTCGATGTCCGCGTGGACGATCTTGGCGAACGGGGCGAAGCTGTCGAGCTTGCCGGTGACGCGGTCGTCGAAGCGGGCGCCGAGGGCGACGATCAGGTCGGCCTTCTGCAGTGCGGTGACGGCGGTGACGGCACCGTGCATGCCGGGCATGCCGACGTGCAGCGGGTGGCTGTCGGGGAACGCGCCGAGCGCCATCAGGGTGGTGGTGACCGGGGCGCCGGTGAGCTCGGCGAGGATCTTCAGCTCGGCGGTGGCGCCGGCCTTGATGACGCCGCCGCCGACGTACAGGACGGGCCGCTTGGCGGCGCTGATCAGCTTGGCGGCCTCGCGGATCTGCTTGGCGTGCGGCTTGGTGACCGGGCGGTAGCCGGGCAGGTCGGTCTGCGGCGGCCAGCTGAAGGTGGTCTTCGCCTGCAGGGCGTCCTTGGCGATGTCGACCAGGACCGGGCCCGGGCGGCCGGTGGAGGCGATGTGGAAGGCCTCGGCGATCGTCCGCGGGATGTCCTCGGCCTTGGTCACGAGGAAGTTGTGCTTGGTGATCGGCATCGTGATGCCGCAGATGTCCGCCTCCTGGAAGGCGTCCGTGCCGATCGCCTTCGAGGCGACCTGGCCGGTGATCGCGACGAGCGGGACCGAGTCCATGTGGGCGTCGGCGATCGGGGTGACCAGGTTGGTGGCGCCGGGGCCCGAGGTCGCCATGCAGACACCGACCTTGCCGGTGGCCTGGGCGTAACCGGTGGCGGCGTGGCCCGCCCCCTGCTCGTGGCGCACGAGGATGTGACGCACCCGCTTCGAGTCCATCATCGGGTCGTAGGCGGGGAGGATCGCGCCGCCGGGGATGCCGAAGACGGTGTCGGCGCCCACTTCCTCGAGAGAACGGATGAGGGACTGCGCACCCGTGACGTGCTCGACGGTGGAGGCGGTCTGCGCGCCGTTACGGGGCCGCGGCTGCGGATGGTGCCCGGTGGCCTGCTCGGTCATCAGCATCTCTTCTCGAAGCAGAGGGTTTTTGCGAGGTGTTTTGCAGGGGTTTGCGTCGTTTTTGGGGTGAGCCAGTGCAACAAAAAACCCCTCGTGCCGTGAGGCAAGCGAGGGGAGCGCGTCGGGTGCGTTCTCAGCGGGGCCTACGGGGGCCCTGCCTCAGCCGACGCGCTTTCCAAGTACGAGAATTCGGGTGCGCATGGCACTGACCCTCCCTCTCCGCCCTCACCACTGTCAAGTGGGTGGGACGGGCGTCTCAGTATTTGAGCGGATCGGGGGACGGTTTCCGGCCCGTACGGGGACGGCGCCGGGCAGCGGGTACTCGTCCCGTACGAGGGCCCTGCGCAGGCGGTACTCGTCGAGCGGGCCCGAGAAGGCCATGCCCTGGGCGTGGCTGCATCCCATCGCGCGCAGGGCGATGACCTGCTCCGGGACGTCGACGCCCTCGGCGACGGTCTGCATGCCGAGCTCTCCGGCGATGCGCAGCACCCCGCGCGTGATCTTGCGGAGCCGGGCCGACTCGACGACGCCTTCGACGAGCCCGCGGTCCAGCTTCAGTATGTCGACGGGGAGCCTGCGCAGGGCGTTGATCGCCATGTGTCCGCTGCCGAACCCGTCGAGCGCGATCCGCACCCCGAGCCGGCGCAGGGCGACCAGCCGCTGCTCCAGCTCGTCGAGCGAGGTGCGGGGGTCGCTGTCGGCGAGCTCGACGATCAGCGAGCCGGACGGCAGCCCGTGCCGGGTGAGCAGGGACTCGACCGAGCCGAGCGGCAGCGAGCGGTCGAGGAGGCGCCGGGCGGAGAGCCGGATGGACACGGGCGTCCGGTGGCCGATTCCCGCTCGCTCGGCGGCCTGCTCCACGGCTTCCTCCAGGAGCCAGCGGCCGAGCTCGGCGGTGCGCTCGCCGTCGTCGGTGACCCGGAGGTACTCGGCCGGGGTGAAGAGGATGCCCTGCGACGAGCGCCAGCGCGCCTGGGCGCTCACGGCGGAGATCCGGCCCGTGGCGAGGTCGACGACCGGCTGGTGGAGCAGGGCGAACTCGCCGTCGTGGAGGGCGGTGCGCAGGCGGGCGGCGAGCTCGGTCCGCCGGACCACCTCGGCCTGCATCTGCGGGGCGTAGAGCTCGACGCGGTCCTTGCCGGCGGCCTTGGCCCGGTACATGGCCAGGTCGGCGTTGCGCAGCAGCGCGCCCGCCTCGATGCCGGGCTCGGCGAAGGCGACGCCGATGGAGGCGGCGACCCGCACCTCGTTGCCGCCGTCGACGCGGTAGGGCTGGGAGAGCGTGAGCCGGAGGCGGTCGGCGATCTCCTGGACCTGGTTCCGGCGGGCCGTCCGGTCCCGCCCGCCGTCGCCGAGGATGAGGGCGGCGAACTCGTCGCCGCCGAGCCGGGCGGCGGTGTCCCCGGCCCTGACGGAGTCGTGGAGGCGGCGGGCCGCCTGGACGAGGAGGTCGTCGCCCGCCTGGTGGCCGAGGCGGTCGTTGACGCCCTTGAAGCCGTCGAGGTCGATGAAGAGCACGGCGGTGCCCTGGTCGGAGGAGCGGCGACCGCCGAGGGCCTGACGGACGCGCCGGGTGAAGAGGGCGCGGTTGGGCAGGTCGGTGAGCGGGTCGTGCTCGGCGTTGTGCTGCAACTGGGCCTGGAGCCGGACGCGTTCGGTGACGTCCCGGCTGTTGAAGATCAGGCCGCCCTGGTGCCGGTTGACGGTCGACTCGACGTTGAGCCAGTCTCCGCGGCCCGAGCGGAAGCGGCACTCGATCCGGGTGGTGGGCTCGTCGGCGGGCGAGACGGCCAGGAAGCGGCGCACCTCGTGGACGACGGCGCCGAGGTCCTCGGGGTGGATGAGGGAGGCGAGCTCGGAGCCGATGAGCTCGTCGGCGTCCCGTCCGTACACGCCGGAGGCGGCCGGGCTGACGTAGCGGAGCGTCCCGGTGGGCGCGGCGATCATGATGACGTCGCTGGAGCCCTGCACGAGCGACCTGAAGTGGTTCTCCTTCTGGGCCAGTTCGTGGGTGAGGGCGATGTTGTCGAGGAGCATGATGCCCTGGCGCACGACGAGGGCGAGCACCACCGTGCAGCCGGTGAGGACGACGACGCGGTCGACCCGGCGGCCCTCGACGACGTTGTACAGGATGCCGAGGGTGCAGACCGCGGCGGCGAGGTACGGGGTGAGGGCGGCGAGCGAGCCGGCGACCGGGCGGCTGTGGAGCCACGGGCCGCGCGGGGCGGCCGCGACGTCCGGCGGGCGGCGGACGCCCCAGGGCGCGTAGGCGAGCAGCAGGGAGCCGGCGAACCAGCCGGCGTCGAGCAGCTGCCCGGAGGCGTAGTTCTCGCGGAGCAGCGGCGAGGTGAACAGGGCGTCGCACAGCACGGTCAGGGCGAGCGCGGCGATCGCGGTGTTCGTCGCCGAGCGGTTCGCCTGCGACCGGCGGAAGTGCAGGACGAGGACCATGCTGACGAGCACGATGTCGAGCAGCGGGTACGCGAGGGCCAGCGCGGCCTGGGCGACGGACTCGCCCTCGAAGTGCGCGGTGCGGGCGAGGGCGAGGCTCCAGGAGAGCGTGAGCAGGGAGCCCCCGATGAGCCAGGCGTCCAGCCCCAGGCACACCCAGCCGGCCCGGGTGACGGGCTTCTTGGCGAGGACGAGGAGGCCCACGATGGCGGGCGGCGCGAAGAGTAAGAAGAAGAGGTCGGCGGCGGAGGAGTCCGGCACCTCGGTGCGGAGCACCACCTCGTACCAGCCCCACACGGCGTTCCCCGCGGCGGCCATGAAGGAGGAGAAGGCGAAGAGCAGCCAGGCGGGCCGGGTGCCGCCGCGGTGGGTCCGGCCGTAGAGGAAGCAGGAGACCGCCGCGGTGAAGGCGGCGGCGCTGAGTCCGAAGTCGCCCATGAAGAGGGCCAGTCGGGGGGAGCCCCAGCCGAGCGAGGCGCCGGTGGTGTAGCCCGCACAGACGAGGCCGAGCGCGACCTGGGCGAAGGTCCCGCCGAGGCGGGGGCGGTCGGGGTCCGGGTGCCTCGAGCCGCCGCCGACGGGACGGCGCGTGAGGACCGCCCCGGGCGCGCTCACCGGATCCTCCGGTGCCGCGCCGCCGCACCCGGCCGCGTCGTGCGGCCGCGCCGCCGGCTCGTCGGGGCCCCCGGGGGTGTGCCCGTCGTGGGCGTCGTGGCCGTGGACGTCGCGGCCGGTGTCCGGCGGCGCGGCGGCGCGTGGCGGCGCGGCGGTGTGGGGCGCGCGGTGCTGCGCCGCCTGGTCCGGCACCGAGCGCCCGAGGCCGGCGGCGGGGCGTGGAAGGTTCGCCGCCGGCGGCGTCGCCGCGTCGGACCGTCGGTCCTCCGGCCGTGCTTCACCCGTCGCCCCCCTCGGATTCTGATGACCCGTCACTTCGCTCCCCAGCGTCAGCCCGTTCTCGACGCAGTCCCCCGCCACCGGACGATACACCAGGACCGTCACTCAGGGACAGGGTCGCAGTACTCTGCGTGACGACCAGGGAGCTTGTGCGCGGCGCGTGCCGGGCGCACGCACCCGCCCGACGGAACGCGGCCCTCCGGTCAGCCGGTGGTGAGGAGGACGTTGGCCGGCTCCTCACCCGCCGCGAAGCGCCGCAGCTGCGCCGCGATCAACCGCTTCGCCCTCGGCATGAAGGCCGAAGTGGAACCGCCCACATGGGGACTGATCAGGACACCTGGAGCGTGCCACAGGGGGTGCCCGGCCGGCAGCGGTTCCGGGTCGGTGACGTCGAGCGCCGCCGTGATCCTTCCGCTCCCGACCTCCTTGAGCAGCGCGGACGTGTCGACGACCGGGCCCCGGGCGACGTTCACGAGCAGCGCCCCGTCCTTCATCCGCGCGAGGAAACCGGCGTCGGCGAGACCGGTGGTCGCGGGCGTGAGCGGAGTGGAGAGCACGACCACGTCCGCCTCGGGGAGGAGCGCGGGCAGGTCCGCCAGGGCGTGCACCGGGCCGCGCCCTGTGGTGGGGGGGGGGGGGGCGGCGCCCGCCCCCCCCCCCCCCCCCCCCCCCGCCGGGCGCCCCCCCCCCCCGCCGCCCCCCGCCCCCCCCCCCCCCGCCCC
>NZ_JBHWFF010000009.1:171769-182187 GCF_042733785.1 Streptomyces sp. NPDC059695
CGTCGGGGGGGGGGGGGGGGGGGGGGCCCCCCCCCCCCGCCCGCCGGGGGGGGGGGGGGGGGCGGGCCCGCCGGGGGGGCCCCGGGCCGGCGCGGGGGGGGGCGGGGGGCGCCCCCGACGCGCGCCACCCGCGCGCACTCGAAGGGCGCGAGCCGGTCCTCGATGGCGGCGCCGATCGATCCGTACCCGACGATGAGGACGGACTTGTCGGCGAGGGCCGGGTAGAAGCCCGCCCGCCACTCCTCGGCGTCCTGGCCCCGCACGAATCCGGGGATCCCGCGCAGCGAGGCGAGGATCAGGGCGAGCGTGAGCTCGGCGGTGCTGGCCTCGTGGACGCCCTTCGCGTTGCAGAGGGCGACCCCCGGACGCAGCGAGCCGATGCCCGGCGTGACGTGGTCGATGCCCGCGGAGAGCGTCTGCACGACCCGCAGGGAGGTCATGGCGGCCAGCGGCCGGACGGCGATCTCCGAGCCCTTCATGTACGGGACGACGTAGAAGGCGCAGCGGGCCGGGTCGGCGGGGAACTCGGGACCCCCGTCCCAGAAGCGGTAGTTCAGGCCCGAACCGCCGGGTGCGGGCAGCCCCTCGATCTCGTCCGCGGGAACGGGAAGCCACACGTCAGCGGTCGTGTCTTCGAATCTCATGACCGGGAGGCTATGCGAAGAATCCCGTCCGCCATTGGTTACTTTGGGGGACGGCACAGGGAGGGGTACCGGCAGGTGGAGCGCAGGACTATCGGGGCGACGGCGCTCGACGTGGGTGCGATCGGCCTGGGGTGCATGCCGATGAGCTGGGCGTACAGCCGTTCGGAACAGCGGGGGGACCGCTCGTTGCGCACCGTGCACGCGGCGCTCGACGCCGGGGTGAGCCTGCTCGACACCGCCGACATGTACGGACCGTTCACCAACGAACTGCTGCTGGGGCGGGTGTTGGAGGAGCGGCGGTCCGAGGCCTTCGTCTCGACGAAGTGCGGTCTGCTCGTCGGCGACGGCGGCCGGCGGCGGCACGTGGTCGCCGACGGCAGACCCGGGTACGTGCGCCGGGCCTGCGACGCCTCGCTGCGGCGGCTGCGGACCGATGTGATCGACCTCTACCAGCTGCACCGGGCGGACCCCGACGTGCCGGTCGAGGAGACCTGGGGCGCCATGGCCGAGCTGGTGTCGGCGGGCAAGGTGCGGGCGCTCGGTCTCTGCGCCGTCGGCGCCCGTACGGCGCTCCGGGGCGCCACGGGCGCCCGCCGCGACGGGTACGAGGGAACGATCCGCCAACTGGACCGGATCCAGCAGGTGTTCCCCGTGGCGGCGGTGGAGGCGGAGCTGTCGGTGTGGTCGCGGGAGGCCCTGGCACGACTGCTGCCCTGGTGCGCGGCGCGCGGGGTCGGGTTCCTGGCGGCGATGCCTCTGGGCAACGGCTTCCTGACCGGGACGCTGACCCCGGGCGGCGGCTTCGAGCCGGACGACCCGCGGGCCCACCACCCCCGGTTCACGGCCGAGATGATGGCGGCGAACCAGCCGATCGTCGCGGGGCTGCGCCGGGTCGCCGCACGCCACGGGGCGGAGGTCACCCCGGCGCAGGTGGCGCTCGCGTGGGTGCTCGGCCTCGGACGGCACGTCGTGCCGGTGCCGGGGGCGAAGCGGGAGCGTTGGGCGGTGGAGAACGCCGGCGCGGCCTCGCTGCGGCTGACGGCCGCGGACCTGGCGGAGATCGCGGCGCTTCCGGCGCCGCGCGGGTCCTGGGACTGACGGGCCGCGCGGAGGACGGACCCGGCGGACGGGAACCCGATCGCGGCGGGCGGTGTATCAAGGGGTGGAGGGATCCACTCGACTCGTCGAAGGGGACCGGACCATGAGCCGTCCTGTCGTGAAGGCCCTGTGGGGCGCCGCCGTGCTGGTGCTCGTGACCGGCTGTTCCTCGGGGACCGCCACCGGGGAACGTCCCGGCGCGGCCCCGACGGCGTCGGTGCCGGCCCCGCCACCCTCCTCGTCACCGCCCTCCGCCGTCGGCCGCGTGTCGGTGACGGGCACGCTCACCGAGGGGCTGAAGTCCCCCTGGGGACTCGCGGAGCTGCCGGGCGGGGATCTGCTCGTCTCCTCGCGGGACGAGCGGACGATCACCCGGATCGACGGGCGGACCGGCGCGAAGACCGTGCTCGGCGAGGTGCCGGGGGTGGTGCCGGGCGGCGAGGGCGGACTCCTGGGACTCGCCGTCCACGACGGCCGGGTGTACGCCTGCCTCACGGCCGCGTCGGACAACCGGATCGTGCGCATGCGGTACGGCGGCGGGAAGGGCGACCGGCTCGGCCCTCCGGAGCCGGTCCTCACCGGCATCCCGAAGGGGTTCGTGCACAACGGCGGACGGATCGCCTTCGGGCCGGACGGCATGCTGTACGCGGGGACGGGCGAGACGGGCCGGACCGGTCTGGCCCAGGACCGGGCGTCCCTGGGCGGGAAGATCCTGCGGATGACGCCGGAGGGCCGGCCGGCGCCGGGCAATCCCTTCCCGGGCTCGGTGGTCTATTCGTACGGGCACCGCAACGTGCAGGGACTCGCCTGGGACCCGCAGGGCCGCCTCTGGGCGTCCGAGTTCGGGCAGAACACCTGGGACGAGCTGAACCTGGTGGAGCCCGGCCGGAACTACGGCTGGCCGGAGGCCGAGGGGCGGGCCGGAAAGGCCGGGTTCGTCGATCCGGTGGCCCAGTGGCCGACCTCGGAGGCCTCCCCCAGCGGCATCGCGTACGCCCGGGGCGCGATCTGGATGGCCGGGCTCAGGGGCGAGCGGCTGTGGCGCGTGCCGCTCTCCGGAGCGGAACGATCCGGGGAGCCCGAGGCGTTCCTCACGGGTGAGTACGGACGCCTCCGCACGGTTCTCGCGGCGGGTGGCGACCGGCTCTGGCTGGTGACCAGCGAGACCGACACCCGGGGCACGCCCGGGCCCGGGGACGACCGGATCCTCCGTCTGGAGGTGAGGTGAGGGAGGCGGTGACCGTGTTCGGCGGACTGGACGAGTTCTTCGCGCCGGGGCGCAGGCACATCGAGGAGGAGCGGCGCCGGGAGGCCCTGACCCGGGAGGATCCCGGGGACGCGGACCCGGCACGCGGCCCGGTGGACCTCTCCTCGGGCCGGGTGACGATACGGCTCCCCCGCCCGGCGGACGGCTCCGGCCGGGCGGGGGAGCCGGCTCCTGACGCCGGAGCCGGGGAGGCCGGGGCCTCAGAGGGCCGTGTCGAGGAGGTGCAGGCGGTGCGCCAGGGCGGCGGCCTCGCCGCGGCCGGAGACGCCGAGCTTGGCCAGGATGTTGGAGACGTGGACGCTGGCCGTCTTCGGTGAGATGAACAGCTCCTCGGCGATCTGCCGGTTGGTGCGGCCGGCCGCGACCAGGCGCAGCACGTCCTGCTCCCTGGGCGTGAGGCCGAAGCCGTCCTCCCCCGGCTCGGCGGAGGCCGGGGCCTGCTTCTCCGGGGTGAGGGAGAGGCGGGCGCGGGCGGCGAGGAGTTCCACGTCCTCGCGGAGCGGGCGGGCGGCGAGGCGGACCGCGGTCGCCTGGGCCTCTCGGAGCAGGGCCGCGGCCTCCTCGCGGCGGCCGCCCTCGACGAGCAGGGCGTCGGCGAGGCGGTGCCGGGCGACGGCCAGCCGGTGGGGGCGTTCGAGCGGCTCGAAGGCGGCGACGACCTCGGCCCAGCGAGCGGCGGTCGCGCGCCCCTCGGCGCGGGCGAACTCCTCGTACACCTGCTGGGAGAAGGCCTCCCAGACCGGGGCCGGGGTGGCGAGGCCGCGGACGCAGCGGCGGACGAGGGCGAGCGCCTCGGCACGGCCCTCGTCGGCGGCGGGCAGCCCCCGGCTGTCGGCCTCGGCGGTGACGGCGGTGAGGACGAGCGGCCAGCCGTAGCGGTGGGTGCCGGGCGGGAAGCCGGTCTCCGCGGTGGCGGCGAGCTGTTCCCGTACGTCCGCGAGACGCCCCTCGGCGGCGGCGATCTGGATCGCGACCTGGGCCATGGGCAGGGTGTACTGCGGGATCGGGTCGCGGGTGCCGTAGCGGGTGCGGGCCTCGGCGAGGTGCTCGGCGGCCCTGGCGGTCTCGCCGCGCGCGGCGGCGAGGTGGGCGAGCTGGAGGAGGGCGGTGCCGCCCGGCTTGGTGCTGCTCGCCCCGGAGCGGAGCAGCCGCTCGGCCTCCTCCTTGCTGCGGTCCCACTCGCCGAGCGAGAGGAGCGACTCGGCGAGGTTGGCGCGGATCCAGCCCGCGCTGTCGACGAGGCCGCGGGAGCGGGCCAGTTCGATGCCGTTGGTGGCGATCTCCACGGCCTCGCGGGAGCGGCCGAGCGCCTCCATGGAGGAGGAGAGGTTCACATGGGCGCGGGCGGCCTCGTGGAACTGGCCGAGGGCGATGGTCCGTTCGCGGGCCTCGTGCATGGCGGCGAGCCCGCCCTCGGGGTCGCCGGCCGACACCAGGATGGTGCCGAGGGTGATCCGGGCGTTCAGCTCGATCGGTTCGGCCTTGACGAAGCGCGCGTACTCGACGGCGCGTTCGGCGGCGGCGATCGCCTCGGGGCCGGGGTTGCGGAGCATGCCCCAGCCGGCCGCGCCGACGAGGACGGTGGCGTGGACGGCGGACGGCGGGAGGCCCTTGACGAGCTCCTGGGCGCGGGCGATCTCCGGCCAGCCGTCGCCCCGGCCGAGGTTGGACTGGAGCCGGGCCATCTCGGTCCAGAACCAGGCGGCGCGCAGCGGGTCGTTCTCGGCCTCGTCGAGGATGCGCAGGGCCGTCCTGCAGATCTTCGCGGCCCGTTCCCGCTCGCCGCTGAGGCGGGCGGCGACGGCGGCCTCGGCGAGCAGGTCGAGGTAGCGCAGCGAGGAGGTCTCGGGGTCGCAGCCGCAGGCGGGGTAGGCGTCGGCGTAGTCGATGGGGCGCAGCGAGCCGCGCGTCTCGGCGGGGACCTTGTCCCAGAGCTCCATGGCGCGTTCGAGGAGGCTGAGCTGCTCGGCGTAGGCGTGGCGGGTGCGGGTCTCCACGGAGGCCCGGAGGACGGCGGGCAGGGCCTTCTCGGGGTCGTGCGCGTGGTACCAGTACGTGGCGAGCCGGGTGGTCCGCTCATGCGGGCGGACGAGGCCGGGGCCGGCCTCCAGGGCCTCGGCGTAGCGCCGGTTGAGGCGGGAGCGTTCGCCGGGCAGCAGGTCGTCGCTGACGGCCTCGCGGACGAGGGAGTGGCGGAAGCGGTAGCCGTCGCCGTCGGGGACGGCGAGGAGGATGTTGGCGCCGACGGCGGCCCGCAGGGCCTCGATCAGTTCGTCCTCGGAGAGCCGGGCGACGGCGGCGAGCAGGCCGTACTCGACGGTGGAGCCGCCCTCGGCGACGATCCTGGCGACGCGCTGGGCGGCCTCGGGGAGCGCCTCGACCCGCACGAGCAGGAGGTCGCGCAGGGAGTCGCTGAGCTGACCCGCGGCGCAGCCGGCCTCGTGGGAGACGACGAGTTCCTCGACGAAGAAGGCGTTGCCGTCGGAGCGTTCGAAGACCTCTTCGACGAGTCCGGGGTCGGGTTCCGCGGCGAGGATGCCGGTGAGCTGGCGGTGCACCTCGGTGCGGGTGAAGCGGGAGAGTTCGATGCGGCGGATGGTGCGGAGCCGGTCGAGCTCGGCGAGGAGGGGGCGCAGCGGGTGGCGACGGTGGATGTCGTCGGCCCGGTAGCTGGCGACGACCACGATCCGGCCGCGCCGCAGGGTGCGCAGGAGGTAGGTGAGCAGGTGCCGGGTGGAGGCGTCGGCCCAGTGCAGGTCCTCCAGGACGAGCACGATCGTACGGTCGGCGGCGAGCCGCTCCAGGAGCCGTACGGTCAGTTCGAAGAGGCGGCCGGTGGAGTCCTCGTCGGAGGGCTCGTGGCTGCCGGGGTCGCCCAGTTCGGGCAGCAGGCGGGCGAGTTCGCCCTCGTGGCCCTCGGCAGCGGCGTCGAGTTCGTCGGGGAGGCGGCGGCGGAGCGCGCGCAGAGCGGCGGAGAAGGGGGCGAAGGGCAGTCCGTCGGCGCCGAGTTCGACGCAGCCGCCGAGGGCCACGACGGCGCCCCGGTCGCACGCCGTGTCGAGGAACTCCTCGATGAGCCGGGTCTTGCCGACGCCCGCCTCGCCGCCGACGAGCAGGGCCTGGGGCTCTCCCGCGGTCGCGCGGGAGAGCGCCTCGGTGAGGGCGGTGAGTTCGCCGGCGCGGCCGACGAAGACGGGACTGACTGACCTGGTCTCCACGGCGCCGAGCATCGCACAGACTTCCTTGCCGTCGCTCATACGGGGGTCACGCGGCCCGGACGAAGCGACCGCGGCCGCCGCCGGTCACCTGCCCCTCCGTGTCGTGGCCCGCGTGGCGGCGGCCGAAGAGGCGAAGCCCCCTGCGGGTCACCTCGGCCTCCTGGGCGAGGCGGTGGGCGGCGGCCTCGGCGATGAGCTCGGCGTGGTGCATGGTGTGGAGTTCGTACTCGAACATGGTGTGCTCCCCTGGGTTTCCCCGGTTTCGGTATCGCTCTCTGCGATGCCTCTACTTTCGTTTCCCAGGGGGTGCCGTCACATCGGGCGAGTGCCGCATGTTCGGGGTGCGGGGGGCCTTAGGGGGGTTCCTAGGGGGCCTTAGGCGGCACCCCGACCACCTCAGGAGCCGGTCGTGGGGAGGCTCAGGAAGAGGTCGAAGTAGGTACCCACCGACAGCAGCAGGCCCAGACCGCCCAGGACGGCACCCGCCACGGCGACGGCGCGGACCCAGGCGGGGCGCCGGGGCAGGGTGAGCACGAGGACGCCGACGATCAGAGCGAGGAGCGCGAAGACGCCGTTCACCAGGGCGGTGCTGTGCCAGGCGTCGCCGTAGATCTCGCTGATCTGCTGGGCCGGGCTGCCGCCGTTGGAGGTCTTGATCTGCCCGACGAGCGTCTCGCGCTCGGCGACGACCCTGCCGGTCCAGGTGCCGGTGAGGGCGACGGCGGCGAGGGCGGCGGAGACCACGGCCGCGGCGCCCGCGCCGACGCCGGTGGCCGCCTGCCCGGAGGCCGCCTCCTCGTCGTCCAGGTCGTCGTCGTCCTCGTCGTCGAGCTCTGCGTCCGGCTCCTCGTCGGTCGCCCGGGCCGTCTCGTCCCGCGCGTCGGCCGCGTCGTCCCCGGCGCCGTCGGCGGCCGGGGCGGTCCCGGCGTCCGGGGTGGTCTTCGCGGCCTCGGCGGTCGTGCTCTCCGCGACCTCGTCGTTCTTCGCGGTCGCGGTCTTCTCGGTCGTCTTGGTGTCCATGCGGCGCACGCTAGGGCGCCCACATGAGAGGCGGCTTAAGACGCCTTCGCCGCGCGCCACTCCGGAGCGAGGACGGCCCAGATCTCGGTGTCGGCGCGGGTGCCGCGGTAGAGGTAGTTCTCCCGCACGACGCCCTCCTTCGTCATCCCGAGGCGGCGGGCGACGGCGACGCTGGCCAGGTTCTTCGTGGAGGCGTACCACTCGACGCGGTGGATGCCGCGCTCCTCGATCGCCCAGTCGATGATGACCCGGCACGCGCGGGTGATCAGGCCCTTCCCGGCGGCGGAGGGCTCCAGCCAGCAGCCCGCCTCGGCGGTGCCGTTCGCGACGTCGAAGGTGCGGAAGAGGACGCCGCCGACGAGGAGGCCCTCGCTCCAGATGCCGTACAGCCGGCCGGCGTCGTCCGCGGCCTTCTCGGCGTACGAGCGGAGGTAGGCGCGGGCGGACGCGAGGTCCGAGACGACGTCGGGAAGGGCGATGTGCTGCCCGATGAACTCCCGGCCCCGGTCCATGTGGGCGAGCAGCTCCTCGGCCTGCCAGGGCTCCAGGGGCCTCAGCTCGGCACCGTCGTCACCCAGCGATATCGCGAACATCGTCGTTCCTCTCCTCCGCGGCCGAAGCCGTCACACGCTGTACGGGGATCCTCCCACGCGCGTCGGCGGCCTCCCGGCACTCGGGCGGTTCGATGCTGATCCGCGGGAGCAGACGGTCGAGCCACTTCGGGAGCCACCAGTTCGCGCCGCCGAGCAGGTGCATGAGCGCGGGCACGAGCAGGGTGCGCAGGACGAAGGCGTCGAGGGCGACGGCCGCCGCGAGCGCGATGCCGAACATCGCGATGACCCGGTCGCCGCTGAGGACGAAGGCCAGGAAGACGGCGATCATGATGACCGCCGCGGAGTTGATCACACGGCTGGTCTCGGCGAGGCCGACCCGGACCGCCCGCCGGTTGTCGCCGGTCTCCAGCCACTCCTCGTACATCCGGCTGACCAGGAAGACCTGGTAGTCCATGGAGAGGCCGAAGAGGACGGAGACCATGATCACGGGGAGGAAGGGCTCGATCGGTCCGGCGCTGCCGAGGCCGAGCAGCTCGCTCCCCCAGCCCCACTGGAAGATCGCGACGACGATGCCGAAGGCTCCGGCGACGGCGGCGACGTTCATCACGGCGGCCTTGAGCGGGATGCCGAGCGACCGGAAGGCGAGCAGCAGCAGCAGACAGCCGAGCGCGACGACGACGCCGACGAAGAGCGGCAGCTTGCCGACGATGATCTCGGCGAAGTCGTCGTACGAGGCGGTGACGCCGCCCACGTGGACGTCGAGCGAGGTGCCGTCCTCGGCCTTCGGGAGGACGTCCGTGCGGAGCCGGTCGACCAGCTCGCTGGTCGCCTTGGACTGCGGCGCGGAGTCGGGCACGACGGTGAGGAGGGCGGTGTCGCCCGCGCTGTTGTACGTCACCGGGGAGACGGACGCGACGCCCCTGGTGGCGGTGAGCGCGGCCGGCAGCTGGTCGAGGGCGACCCGGTCGTCGGCGCCGTCGAGGCCGGCGACGAGGGTGAGGGGCCCGTTGACGCCCGGCCCGAAGCCGTCGGCGAGCAGGTCGTAGGCCTGGCGCGTGGTCGCGGTGGCCGGGCCGTTGCCCTGGTCGGAGGTGCCGAGGTGGAGCGAGAGCGTCGGCAGTGCCAGGACGCCCATGACGGCGACGGCGACCACGCCGAGGAGCTTGGGGTGCCGCTCGACGAAGGCGGACCAGCGGGCGGCGAGGCCGGTGGGCAGCTCGGGCTGCGGCCCGCGCTCGGCGAGCACCCGGCGCTCGCGCCGGGAGAGCGCGCGCATGCCGATGAACGAGAGCAGCGCGGGCAGCAGGGTGACGGAGGCGGCGACCGTGAGGAGCACGGTGAGCGAGGCGGCGATGGCGACGCCGTTGAGGAAGCCGAGCCGCAGGATCAGCATGCCGAGCAGGGCGATGCAGACGGTGGCGCCGGCGAAGACGACGGCGCGTCCGGTGGTGGCGACGGCGGTCTCGGCGGCCTCGGTGACGGAGAGGCCGCGTTTGAGGCCTCTGCGGTGCCGGGTGACGATGAACAGGGCGTAGTCGATCCCCACGCCCAGGCCGACCAGCATGCCCAGCATGGGGGCGAAGTCGGCGACGGTCATCAGATGGCCGAGCAGGACGATCCCGGAGTACGCGATGCCGACGCTGACGAGCGCGGTCGCGATGGGGAGCACGGCGGCGGCCAGGGAGCCGAAGGCCAGGAAGAGGACGACGGCCGCGACGGCGACCCCGACGACCTCGGCGATGTGCCCGCCGGGGCCCTCGGTGAGCGCGACGGCGCTGCCGCCGAGCTCGACCCGGAGGTCGTCGGTGGCGGCCGCCTTGGCGGTGTCGACGAGGGCGCGGGCCTGGGCCTCGGGGATGTCGTCGGCCTGCGCGTCGAAGGTGACGGTGGCGTAGGCGGTGTGCCCGTCCTCGCTGACCTGGCCCCGCGTCTCGCCGTACGGGGAGGTGACGGCGGCGATGCCGGGGAGGCGGGCGACCTTGTCGAGCATCGCGGTCGTGCGCTGTTCGACGGCGTCGGCGCGGACGCTGCCGCGGTCGGTGTGCCAGACGATGGTGTCGCTGTCGCCGCCGAGGCCGTGGAAGCCCCGGTCGAGCAGGGCGGTGGCCCGGCCGGACTCGGTCCCGGGGGCCTCGTAGTCGTTGGAGTACGCGCTGCCGGCCAGGGTCGCGCCGGCGGCGGTACCGCCGAGCGCGAGGAGCCACAGGAGAACGACGACGAGACGGTGCCGAAGGCACCACCGTGCGATTGCGGCCAAAGGAGGGGCTCCTGACTGGATCTGTACTCGCGCCCCACTGTTGCAGCCAAACGTGATCGTTTGCCCGTTTCGTGGCGATCCTCACAGGGTGCTCCGACCGGGCGGGAGGACCGTCGGGTCCGGGTCGGTGCGACGCGGTGGCCGGGGCCGCCCGGGAGGACCCGCCGCTCCTCGTACGGGCCGACGAGGGCCCCTTCGGCCGCCCGGTACGCCTTGCCCGTAGGGGTCGCGCCCGCCGGAGGCCGCACGCGGGGCGGGGGGGGGGGCGGGCGGGGCGCGGGGGGGGGGGGGCGCGCGCGCGCGGGGGCGCGGGGGGGGGGGCGCCGCCCGCCCCCCCCCCCCCCGAGCGCCCCCCCCGCA
>NZ_JBHWFF010000009.1:182197-188304 GCF_042733785.1 Streptomyces sp. NPDC059695
GCCGGGCCGGGGGGGCCCCCCGGCGCCGCCCGGGCCCGCTGGGGGGGGGGGGGGGGGGCGCGGGGGCGCCCCCCGGGGGGGGGCCCCCCCCCGCGGGGGGGGGGGGGGCCCCGCCTCTGGAGCCGTACGGGAGCGGGATCAGCCCTCGCTGACGCCCAGCTTCTCCAGGATCAGGTCCTTGACCTTCGCAGCGTCCGCCTGGCCACGGGTGGCCTTCATGACCGCGCCCACCAGGGCGCCGACCGCCGCGACCTTGCCGCCGCGGATCTTGTCGGCGATGGCCGCGTTGCCCGCGATGGCCTCGTCGACCGCCGTGCCGAGCGCGCCGTCGTCGGAGACGACCTTCAGACCGCGCTTCTCGACGACCTCGTCCGGGGTGCCCTCGCCGGCGAGGACGCCTTCGATGACCTGACGGGCCAGCTTGTCGTTGAGGTCGCCGCCGGCCACCAGGGCCGAGACCCGGGCCACGTCCGCCGGCGTGATGGGCAGCTCCTCCAGGGAGACGCCCTGCTCGTTGGCGTTGCGGGCCAGCTCGCCCATCCACCACTTGCGGGCCGAGGCCGCGTCCGCGCCCTCCTCGGTGGTGGCGACGATCGCGTCGACCGCGCCCGCGTTGAGGATGGCCTGCATCTCCACCTCGGAGACGCCCCACTCCTCGCGGAGCCGGTTGCGGCGCACGCGCGGCAGCTCGGGCAGCCCCTTGCGGAGCTCCTCGACCCACTCGCGGGCCGGGGCCACGGGGACGAGGTCGGGCTCCGGGAAGTACCGGTAGTCCTCGGCGTTGTCCTTGATGCGGCCGGAGGTGGTGGAGCCGTCGTCCTCGTGGAAGTGACGGGTCTCCTGCACGATCGTCCCGCCGGAGGACAGGACGGCCGCGTGGCGCTGGATCTCGAAGCGCGCGGCGCGCTCCACCGAACGGAGCGAGTTGACGTTCTTCGTCTCCGAGCGGGTGCCGAACGTCTTCGTGCCGTGCGGACGCAGCGACAGGTTCACGTCGCAGCGCATCTGGCCCTTGTCCATGCGCGCCTCGGAGACGCCCAGGGCACGGATCAGCTCGCGCAGCTCGGCGACGTACGCCTTGGCGACCTCGGGGGCCCGCTCGCCCGCGCCCTCGATCGGCTTGGTGACGATCTCGATGAGCGGGATGCCGGCCCGGTTGTAGTCGAGCAGCGAGTGCGAGGCGCCGTGGATGCGGCCGGTCGCGCCACCGATGTGGGTGGACTTGCCGGTGTCCTCCTCCATGTGGGCGCGCTCGATCTCCACGCGGAAGACCTCGCCGTCCTCCAGCTGGACGTCCAGGTAGCCGTTGAAGGCGATCGGCTCGTCGTACTGGGAGGTCTGGAAGTTCTTCGGCATGTCCGGATAGAAGTAGTTCTTCCGGGCGAAGCGGCACCACTCGGCGATCTCGCAGTTCAGCGCGAGACCGATCTTGATGGCGGACTCGACGCCGATCGCGTTGACCACCGGCAGCGAGCCGGGCAGGCCGAGGCAGGTCGGGCAGGTCTGCGAGTTGGGCTCCGCGCCCAGCTCGGTCGAGCAGCCGCAGAACATCTTGGTCAGGGTGCCGAGCTCGACATGGACCTCGAGGCCCATGACGGGGTCGTACTCGGCGAGCGCCGCTTCGTACGACAGCAGTTCAGTGACAGTCACGGTGGAACTTCCCTCTCAGCCCAGCAGGACGTCGTCGTCGCCGAGCCGCTTCAGCTCGCGGTACAGGATGGCGAGGCCGGTGACGATGGCGGCGGCGGACACGACGGCGTCGACGAGCTTGAGCGTGTCGTGCTCGTTGCGGGCCTTCTTGATCTGCTTCGTCACGGCGACGGCGCCGAACGCGGTCGTACCCATGGACAGGTACGTGCCGGCCTTGGACTTCTTGAAGCCCTTGGCCTTCTGCAGTGCACTGGTGGAACTCACAGCGACGGAGCCTCCTCGAGCAGCGGGTGGCCCCACTTTTCCACGAAGGCGGCCTCGACGGCGGCGCCGACCTTGTAGAGCCGGTCGTCCTTCATGGCGGGGGCGATGATCTGCAGACCGACCGGGAGACCGTCCTCGGGTGCGAGGCCGCAGGGCAGCGACATGGCGGCGTTGCCGGCCAGGTTGGTCGGGATGGTGCACAGGTCCGCGAGGTACATCGCCATCGGGTCGTCGGCGCGCTCGCCGATCGGGAAGGCGGTGGTGGGCGTCGTCGGGGAGACGATCACGTCCACCTCCTCGAAGGCCTTCTCGAACTCGCGGGTGATGAGGGTGCGGACCTTCTGCGCCGAGCCGTAGTACGCGTCGTAGTAGCCGGAGCTCAGCGCGTACGTACCGAGGATGATGCGGCGCTTGACCTCGTCGCCGAAGCCGGCCTCACGGGTGAGCGCGGTGACGTCCTCGGCGGACCGCGTGCCGTCGTCGCCGACCCGCAGGCCGTAGCGCATGGCGTCGAAGCGGGCCAGGTTGGAGGAGCACTCCGACGGCGCGATCAGGTAGTACGCGGAGAGCGCGAGGTCGAAGGTCGGGCAGTCCAGCTCGACGATCTCGGCGCCCAGCGACTTCAGCAGCTCGACGGACTCGTCGAAGCGCTGCACGACGCCGGCCTGGTAGCCCTCGCCGCGGAACTGCTTGACGACGCCGACGCGCATGCCGGCCACCGAGCCGTTGCGAGCGGCCTCGACGACCGGCGGGACCGGGGCGTCGATGGAGGTCGAGTCGAGCGGGTCGTGCCCGGCGATCGCCTCGTGGAGGAGGGCCGCGTCCAGGACCGTACGGGCGCAGGGGCCGCCCTGGTCGAGGGAGGACGAGAAGGCCACCATGCCGTAGCGGGAGACGCCTCCGTAGGTCGGCTTGACGCCGACGGTGCCGGTGACGGCCGCGGGCTGGCGGATCGAGCCGCCGGTGTCCGTGCCGATGGCGAGCGGGGCCTCGTACGCGGCGAGGGCGGCGGAGGAGCCGCCGCCGGAGCCGCCGGGGATCCGGGTCAGGTCCCAGGGGTTGCCGGTCGGGCCGTAGGCGCTGTTCTCCGTGGAGGAGCCCATCGCGAACTCGTCCATGTTGGTCTTGCCGAGGATGACGACGTCGGCGGCCTTGAGGTTCTTGACCAGGGTCGCGTCGTACGGCGGGATCCAGCCCTCCAGGATCTTCGAGCCCACGGTCGTCGGCATGCCGGCGGTGGTGAAGATGTCCTTGAGCGCGAGCGGCACACCGGCGAGCGGGCCGAGCTTCTCGCCCCGGGCGCGCTTCTCGTCGACGGCGCGGGCCTGGGCGAGGGCACCCTCGCGGTCGACGTGCAGGAAGGCGTGGACCTTCTCGTCGACGGCCTCGATGCGCGCGAGGTGGGCCTCGGTGACCTCGACGGCGGTGAGCTCGCCGGCGGCGATCTTCCCGGCGATCTCGGCCGCGGTGAGCTTGATGATGGTGTTGTCCGTCATGACTTCTTAGTCCTCCCCCAGGATCTGCGGCACCTTGAAACGCTGCTGCTCCTGGGCCGGGGCGCCGGAGAGCGCCTGCTCGGGGGTGAGCGACGGACGGACCTCGTCCGCGCGCATGACATTGGTCAGCGGCAGCGGGTGGGAGGTCGGCGGTACGTCTTGGTCGGCGACCTCGGAGACGCGGGCGACCGCGCCGATGATGTCGTCGAGCTGGCCGGCGAAGTGATCGAGTTCTTCGCCCTTCAGCTCCAGACGCGCCAGCCGTGCGAGGTGGGCGACCTCCTCGCGCGTGATGCCAGGCATGCGGATCCTCACGGGGTGAGCTTGATGGTGTCGGGCCATCCTATGGCGCCGGTGCCGCTGCCCGTTAAACGGTTTGCCCCGGGAGGGTGCGGGTCACTGCACGACCTGGCCCGAGGGGTGGTCCAGGTCGACCTGGGCGGCGATGTCGGCGGGGCGGCGCCAGCCGTGCTCGCCGCGGGCCAGGAGCCAGGCGGTGGCCTCGGCGGGCGGCATCGCGGCGGCGACCAGCCAGCCCTGGACGGCGTCGCAGCCCAGGTCGCGCAGGCGCTCCCAGGTCTCGTCGTCCTCGACGCCCTCGGCGACGACGAGGAGGCCGAGCGAGTGGGCGAGGTCGAGGGTGCAGCGGACGATCTCGGCGTCCTCGGTGTCGACGGCGAGCCGGGCCACGAAGGAGCGGTCGATCTTCAGTTCGCTGACGGGCAGCCTGCGCAGGTGGACGAGGGAGGAGTAGCCGGTGCCGAAGTCGTCCAGGGACATCTTGACGCCGTGGCCGGTGAGGCCGTTCAGCGTGTCGGCGGCCCGCTGGGGGTCCTCCAGGAGCACGTGTTCCGTTATCTCCAGCTGGAGGGCTCCGGCCGGGACGCCGTGGCGGGCGAGCCGGGCGGCGACGGCGCCGGCGAAGCCGGGGGTGTGGACGTCGCGGGGCGAGACGTTGACGGCGACCGGGACGTTGAGGCCCTGGGCGCGCCAGCGGGCGACCTGGGCGAGGGCCGTCTCCAGGACGTACTCGGTGAGGTGGGGCATCAGGCCGGAGGACTCGGCGATGGCGATGAACTCGTCCGGGGGGACCTTGCCGCGCTCGGGGTGGACCCAGCGGACGAGGGCCTCCAGGCCGGCGACCTGGCCGTCGAAGCGGACCTTGGGCTGGTAGTGGAGTTCGACCTCGCCGGCGTCGAGGGCGCGGCGGAGGTCGCCGAGGAGGCCGAGCCGGTCGGGGGTGTTGGAGTCGCGCTTGGACTCGTAGACCTCGACGCCGGTGCGGTCCCGCTTGGCCTGGTACATGGCGACGTCGGCGCGGCGCAGCAGGCCCTCGGCGTCGAGGGCGTGGTCGGGGAAGACGGCGACTCCGGCGCTGGCCTCCAGGACGAGGGTGAGCCCGTCGAGGTCGAGCGGGGAGGACAGCTCGGCGACGAGGTGGCGGGCGACCCGCTGGGCGCTGGTGGTGGAGTCGCAGGTGGGCAGCAGGACGGCGAACTCGTCGCCGCCGAGACGGGCGGCCTCGGCACCGTGGGGCAGGGCGTGGCGGAGCCGTTCGGCGATCTGGAGGAGCAGCCGGTCGCCGGCGAGGTGGCCGAGGGTGTCGTTGACCGAGCGGAAGCGGTCGAGGTCGATGAGGACGAGGGCGGCGCGGACCCCCTCGCCCTCGGCCTCCTCCAGGGCGGTCCAGGCCCGCTCCAGGAGCCACTGGCGGTTGGGGAGCCCGGTGAGCGGGTCGCGGAGCTGTTCCTCGGCGCGGGCGCGGGCGATCCACAGGGTGGAGTCCAGCGCGATGAGGGGGACGGCGAAGAGCGGCAGGAGGACCGGCCGGGTGGCGGCGACGACGCAGAGGAGCGGGGCGATGCCGAGGAGGGCGACGGCGACGAGGCCCTGCCGCAGGAGGGCGGTGCGGGCGATGGTGGGCAGTCCGCGGCCCTGGGGGGCGAGCGTGTACCACAGGAGGAGGCGGGTGACCACGAGGTAGGTGCCCGCGGCGAGGACGACTTCCGGGAGGTCCCCGATCGTCCAGTCGAGCGGCTGCCAGGGCTGCTCGACGGTCGGTACGTCTCCGAAGAGGGCGAGGACGAGGGCGGCGGCGCCGACGCCCAGGATGTCGGCGGCGCCGTGCAGCAGGCTCTGGCGCCAGCGGTGCCGGCGGGCGGCGCCGACCAGGGCGACGACGGTCAGCGAGACGAGTCCGGCGGGCACCCAGCCGTACAGCAGGAGGACGGCGAGGGTGAGGGCGGCGCCGGAGCCGGTGCCGCCCCACCAGCGGTCCCGGCCGAGGGCGACCAGGTGGCCGACGATGAGTCCGGTGAGGACGGCGAGGGACCACCCGGCGACGCCGCCGGGGAAGAGTCCGTGTCCGCCGCCGACGGCTCGCTGGAGCCCGACGGCGAGCACGACGGCGGCGATGCCCACCACGGCTGCGGACAGCCGGGAGGGGAAGCCCAGGGGGACCTCACGGCCGTGCGGCCGTGGGACCGGGGCGGCGCTCTCGGTCGGTTCCATTCCCGTCCCTCTCACAGGCGGCGGTGCCGTCGGTGTGCGATGGGCCGCGCTGCCGCGGCCGTCCGTCGTCCGGCCCGTCCGGCGTGGGGGGGGGGGGGGGCGGGCGGGGGCGGGGGGGGGGCGCGAGGGGTGTGGGGGGGTCCGCCGCGCCGTCTCCGACCCGGCGAGGGCGGGCGGGGCTCTAGG
>NZ_JBHWFF010000009.1:188314-202264 GCF_042733785.1 Streptomyces sp. NPDC059695
TTACAGCCCCCGCCCATCCCCGCGGGGGGGGGGGTGTGGGGGGGGTTGGCGCGGCGGGCGCGCGGGGGGGGGGGGGGGGCCCGGCGGGGGGGGGGGCCCCCGGGGGGCGCCCGCTCCCGGTGTCACGGGGCCGTTGTCCTGACGCCACGCCGGCAGAGCCCTCACGCGGGCGTGCAGGACTGGACGCACGGTCACCACACTAGGCCGCCGAGGGCCCCGACGGGCAGCGCTCTCCCTCTCTTGCCCGAATGCGACCCGGCCACCCGTAACGATCTGGTATGCGCCGAACGGGTGAGCTTCCAGGGGGTGTCGGGAGGCTACCCGGCGACGGGTACCGCGGCCTCCCGAGCGGCGTCGGGCCCCTGTTCGAGCAGGACGGAGAACCCTTCCTCGTCCAGAACCGGAACCTTCAGCTGCATCGCCTTGTCGTACTTCGAACCAGGGTTTTCACCCACCACCACGAAGGAGGTCTTCTTCGAAACGGAACCGGTCACCTTCGCTCCGAGCCCCTGGAGGGACTCTTTTGCGCCATCCCTGGTGAACTTCTCCAGCGTCCCGGTCACCACGACCGTCAGGCCCTCCAGCGGACGCGGTCCGACGTCCTCGCCGGCCCCCTCGTCCTCCAGGGCCACCCCGGCGGCCCGCCACTTGCGCACGATCTCGCGGTGCCACTCCTCGGAGAACCACTGCTTCACCGCGGCCGCGATGATCCCGCCGACGCCGTCGACGGCCGCCAGCTCCTCCTCGCTCGCCTGCTCGATCCGCTCCAGGGAGCGGAACTCGCGGGCCAGCGCCTCGGCCGCGACCGGCCCCACGTGCCGGATGGAGAGCCCGTTGATGAAGCGGGCCAGCGGGCGGGTCTTGGCCGCCGCGATGTTCTCCAGCATCGCGAGCGCGTTCTTCTTCGGCTCGCCCTTCTGGTTGGCGAAGACCGTGACGATCTTCTCCTCGCCGGTCTTCGGGTCACGCCGGGGCAGTCCGCTGTCCGGGTCGAGGACGTACGCCTTGATCGGCAGGAGCTGCTCGATGGTGAGGTCGAAGAGGTCGCCCTCGTCCGCGAGCGGCGGCTCGGCGGGCTCCAGGGGCCGGGTCAGGGCCGCGGCGGCGACGGCGCCGAAGTTCTCGATGTCCAGGCACTGGCGCCCGGCGAGGAAGAAGAGACGTTCACGCAGCTGCGCCGGGCAGGTCCGGGCGTTCGGGCAGCGGAGGTCGATGTCGCCCTCCTTCATCGCCTTCAGCGGCGTCCCGCACTCCGGGCACTCGTCGGGCATCACGAACTCCCGCTCGGTGCCGTCCCGCAGGTCGGCGACCGGGCCGAGGATCTCGGGGATGACGTCGCCGGCCTTGCGCAGCACGACGGTGTCGCCGATCAGCACGCCCTTGGCCTTCACGACCTCCTGGTTGTGAAGGGTCGCGAACTCGACCTCGGAGCCGGCCACGGTCACCGGCTCGACCTGGGCGTACGGGGTGACGCGCCCGGTCCGGCCGACGCCGACCTTGATGTCGATCAGCTTGGTGTTGACCTCCTCCGGCGCGTACTTCCAGGCGATCGCCCAGCGCGGGGCGCGCGCGGTGGAGCCGAGACGGCCCTGGAGGGGGATCTCGTCGAGCTTGACGACGACCCCGTCGATCTCGTGCTCCACGGAGTGGCGGTTCTCCCCGAAGTACGCGATGAACTCGCGCACGCCGTCGAGCGAGTCGACCACCCTGTTGTGCCGGGCGGTGGGCAGGCCCCACTCGCGCAGCAGCTCGTACGCGTGGGAGAGGCAGTCGATGGCGAAGCCCTCGCGGGCGCCGATGCCGTGCACCACCATGTGGAGCGGGCGCGAGGCGGTGACCTTCGGGTCCTTCTGCCGGAGCGAGCCCGCGGCCGCGTTGCGCGGGTTGGCGAAGGGCTTGTCGCCGGCCTCCACCAGTCGGGCGTTGAGCGCCTCGAAGCCGTCCATCGGGAAGTAGACCTCGCCGCGGATCTCCACGAGGTCCGGGATCCGCTCGCCGCGCAGCCGCTCGGGGATGTCGGCGATCGTCCGGACGTTCGGCGTGATGTCCTCGCCGGTGCGGCCGTCGCCGCGGGTGGCGGCGCGGGTCAGCCGCCCGTGCTCGTAGGTGAGGTTGACCGCGAGGCCGTCGACCTTGAGCTCGCACAGGTAGTGGTAGCCGACCCCGCCGACGTCCCGGGCGACGCGCTCGGCCCAGGTGGCGAGCTCCTCGTCGTCGAAGGCGTTGTCCAGGGAGAGCATGCGCTCCCGGTGCTCGACGGAGGTGAACTCGGTCTCGTACTGCCCGGCGACCTTCTGCGTCGGCGAGTCCGGCGTCCGCAGCTCCGGGTACTCCTCCTCCAGCGCTTCCAGCGCGCGCAGGAGCCGGTCGAAGTCGCCGTCGCTGATGACCGGCTGGTCCTTCACGTAGTACCGGAAGCGGTGCTCCTCGACCTGCTCGGCCAGCTCGGCGTGCTTCTCCCGTGCCTCGGCGGGCAGGGCCCCCTGTTCGACTGCCACCGTTTCGTCCTCCCGTTACTCAGGGTTGTCCGCGAGCGACCGTGCCGCTCTGACGCAGTGGGCGAGCGCCGCCCGGGCGTAGGCGGGCGAAGCGCCCGCGAGCCCGCACGAGGGCGTGACCACGACGGACTCCGCCAGAGTCCCCGGATTCAGCCCCAGCCTGCGCCACAGCGTCCTGACACCCATGACGCTACCGCCCGGGTCGGACAATGCCGTGTCGGTGGACGGCACCACACCGGCGAAGAGCTTCGTCCCGGCCTCCACGGCCTCGCCGATCGTCTCCTCGTCACGTTCGGTGAGGAGCGAGAAATCGAACGAGACGCCCGCCGCGCCCGCCCGCCGCAGCAGGGCGAACGGCACGTCGGGCGCGCAGGAGTGGACGACCACCGGGCCGTCGTGGACGGCCATGACGTCCCGCAGGGCGCTCTCCACGACCTGCCGGTCGACGGCCCGGTGGGTGCGGTAGCCGCTGGCGGTGCGGACGTGGCCGCGCAGCACGGCGGTGAGCGAGGGCTCGTCGAGCTGGAGCACGATCCGCGCGCCCGGGACCCGCCGGGCGACCTCCGCGAGGTGCGCGCGCAGGCCCTCCGCGAGGGAGCCGGCCAGGTCGCGGCAGGCCCCGGCGTCGCCGAGGGCGGCCTCGCCGCCGCGCAGCTCCAGGGCCGCGGCGAGCGTCCACGGGCCGACGGCCTGGACCTTCAGCGGGCCCTCGTACCCCTGGGTGAACTCCTCCAGTGCGTCGAGGTCCTCACCGAGCCAGGAGCGGGCCCGCTTGGTGTCGCGGCCGGGCCGGTCGCTGATCCGCCAGCCGCTCGGCTCCACGTGCGCGTACAGCTCGACGAGCATCCCGATCGTCCGGCCGATCATGTCGGCGCCGGGGCCCCGGGCGGGCAGCTCCGCGAGGAACGGGAAGTCCTCGAAGGACCCGGTGACGGTCTTCGCCGCCTCGCGGGCGTCGCCGCCGGGCAGGGAGCCGACGCCGGTGGCGGGGCCGAAGGGCTTCATGTCGCTCACGTCTACCGCCCCGGGCGCACGGTGAGGTCGTTGATCTCCGCGTCGCGCGGGAGATCGATCGCCGTGAGGATCGCCGTCGCGACGGACTCGGGATCGATCCAGCGGGAGGCGTCGTACTCCTTGCCCTCCTGCTGGTGGACCTTCACCTGCATGGGGCTGGCGGTGCGGCCGGGGTAGACCGAGGTCACCCGCACGCCGTGGGCGTGCTCCTCGTGGCGCAGGGAGTCCGCGAGGGCCTTCAGGCCGTGCTTGGAGGCGGCGTACGCGCCCCACTCGGCGTGCGCGTTGAGCCCGGCGCCGGAGTTCACGAAGACGACGTGGCCCTGGGAGACCCGCAGCTGGGGCAGGAAGTGACGGGTCAGCTCGGCCGGGGCGACCAGGTTGACGTTCAGCTGGTGGTGCCAGGTCTTCGGGGTGAGTTCCCCGATCGGGCCGAGGTCGACGACGCCCGCGATGTGCAGCAGGCTGTCCACCCGGTCCGGGAGGCTCTGGTGCGAGAAGGCCCAGGACAGCCGGTCCGGGTCGGCGAGGTCCCCGACGAGCGTCCGCGCGCCGGGGAACAGGGCGGCGAGCTCCTTCCCCCGCCCCGCGTCGCGCGCGTGGAGCACGAGTTCGTCCCCGCGCGCGTGAAGGCGGCGCGCGACGGCCGCGCCGATGCCGGAACCCGCTCCGGTGATCACATGTGTAGCCATGGGCACCATGCTCGCATCAGCGGGAGGCGATCTCCGCCTCCAGGTGGGCGAGGGCCGAAGGGGCGTCGTCCGCGAAGAGGACGAGGTCGGCGAGGGGGATCGGGAGGAAGCCCTCGTCCTCCATGCGGCGGAACTGCGCCTTCAGTCCGTCGTAGAAACCGGCCGTGTTGAGCAGGACGACCGGCTTGGCGTGCTTGCCGTGCTTCTTCAGCTCCAGGATCTCGGTGGCCTCGTCGAGGGTGCCCGTGCCGCCGACCATGACCACGACGGCGTCGGACTTGGCGAGGAGCAGTGCCTTGCGCTCGGCGAGGTCCCCGGCGACGACCATCTCGTCGGCGTTCGGCCGGGCCTTGTGGGCGAGGAAGTCCACGGAGACGCCGACGAGACGGCCGCCCGCGTCCTGGACGCCGTCCGCGACGACCTTCATGAGACCGGTGTCGGAGCCGCCCCAGACCAGGGTGTGGCCGGCCTTGCCGAGGAGCGTGGCGAACTCCCGGGCGGGGGTCGTGTAGCGCTCGTCGAGGTCGGCGGCGGAGAGGAAGACGCAGATGTTCATGGCCTCCACCGTAGGGGGTCGCGGAGAAAGTCCGGCGGGCGGCGATGAGTTTCCCCGACGGCCCCGGTCTGCCCTGCCATGGACGAGGTGAGCAGGGGCCGTGTCGTGTCGCGGGACGGCAGGGAGATCGCGTACGAGCGGTACGGGGACGGGAGTCCCCTCGTGCTGGTGCCGGGCACGGACGGCGGCGGGCGGGCGCTGGCCGTGCTGCTGGCCCGGCGCTTCTCCGTCGTGACGTACGAGCGGCGCTGGGGCGGGGCGGTGGAGCGGGAGATCGAGGACCTGGCGGCCGTCCTGGAGGCGGCGGGTCCCGGCGCGGCCGTGCACGGCACGGAGACGGGCGGCGTCCTCGCGCTCGCGGGGGCGGCGGCGGGGCTCCCGGTGGCGGCGGTGTCGGTGTACGAGCCGGAGCCGCTCGCGGACCGGCTCGTACAGGCGGTCCACGCGCGCGTGCTCGTGGTCGACGGGGGCGCGAGCCCGGCGGAGACCCGGCGGACGGCCCGCGCCCTGACGGCGGCCCTCCCCCGGGCCCGGCACCGCACCCTGACGGGGCAGACGCGCGAGGTGGCCCCGCACGTCCTGGCCCCGGTCCTGGAGGAGTTCCTGGAGGACTCCCTGGCGGAGTCCCCGGGCGGACCCTAGGCGGTGGCCGTGGCGGCCGTGCGCCTGGTGGTCGCCGCGATCGTCGCCGAGCCCACCACGCGCGTGCCGTCGTACAGGACGATCGCCTGGCCGGGCGCCACGCCGCGGACGGGCGCGTCGAAGGAGACTCTCAGCTCGCCGTCCTCCATCGCCGCGCTCACCGGCGTCTCGTCGCCGTGGGCGCGGAGCTGGGCGGTGTAGCGGCCGGGGCCCTCGGGGGCGGTGCCGCACCAGCGGGGCTTGATCGCGGTGAGCGCGATGACGTCGAGCGCCTCGGCGGGACCGACCGTGACCGTGTTGTTCACGGGCGAGATGTCGAGGACGTAGCGGGGCTTGCCGTCCGCCGCCGGGTGGCCGATCCGCAGGCCCTTGCGCTGGCCGATGGTGAAGCCGTACGCGCCCTCGTGGCTGCCGACCTTCGTCCCCGTCTCGTCGACGATGTCGCCCTCCGCCCTGCCCAGCCGGCCGGCGAGGAAGCCCTGGGTGTCGCCGTCGGCGATGAAGCAGATGTCGTGGCTGTCGGGCTTCTTCGCGACCGCGAGCCCGCGCCGCTCCGCCTCCGCCCGGATCTCGTCCTTGGTGGTGAGGGTGTCGCCGAGCGGGAACATCGCGTGGGCAAGCTGCTTCTCGTCGAGCACGCCGAGGACGTACGACTGGTCCTTGGCCATGTCGGAGGCCCGGTGCAGCTCGCGGGTGCCGTCCTCGTTCAGGACGACGGTGGCGTAGTGGCCGGTGCAGACCGCGTCGAAGCCGAGGGCGAGCGCCTTGTCGAGGAGCGCGGCGAACTTGATCTTCTCGTTGCAGCGCAGGCACGGGTTGGGCGTGCGGCCCGCCTCGTACTCGGCGACGAAGTCGTCGACGACGTCCTCGCGGAACCGCTCGGCGAGGTCCCACACGTAGAAGGGGATGCCGATGACGTCGGCCGCCCGGCGCGCGTCCCGCGAATCCTCGATCGTGCAGCAGCCGCGCGCTCCGGTGCGGAAGGACTGCGGGTTCGCGGAGAGGGCCAGGTGCACGCCGGTGACGTCGTGACCGGCTTCGGCCGCACGGGCGGCGGCGACGGCGGAGTCCACTCCGCCGGACATGGCGGCGAGGACGCGGAGAGTCTTAGTCATAGCGCTACCAGGGTACGGGGCGACGGGAACCGCGGTCGCGGTAGTAAGCGTTCTCGGTGGCATGGGGAGCAAGCCGAAGGGCACGGGGAGCGGGGCGGGCGGCCGGCGCGTGGGGCGACGGGCCGTGCTGATCGGCGGCGCGGCCGCCGCGGTGGGCACGGCCGCGCTGGCCAGGGACGAGCTGGGGCGCCTGTGGTGGCGGCTGCCGGGGATGGAGAAGAAGCGGGTCGAGGGGGAGCTCGACCACAAGGGCGCCGAGTGGACCTCGGCGGCGCGGGCGAACTGGCGGCGGGCCGACCGGCCGGACGACTACACGGTCGACCGGGTCGTGATCCACGTCGTGCAGGGCAGCTACGCGTCGGCCCTGAGGGTCTTCAAGGACCCGTCGCACGGGGCCGCCGCGCACTACGTGGTCCGCAAGGACGGCCATGTGGCGCAGATGATCCGGGAGCTCGACGTCGCCTTCCACGCCGGGAACCGCGACATGAACGAGCGGAGCATCGGCATCGAGCACGAGGGCTTCGTCGACCGGCCGCAGGACTTCACGACGGCGATGTACGAGGGCTCGGCGCGGCTCACGGCCGACATATGCGCCCGGTACGGGATACCCGTGGACCGGGAGCACATCATCGGGCACGTCGAGGTCGAGGGCACCGACCACACCGACCCCGGTCCGCACTGGGACTGGGGCCGGTACATGGCGCTCGTGCGGAAGGCCCGCTCTCGGATCAGCTGAGGCCGGCCGTGCGGGCGCGGTCGACGGCCGGGCCGATCGCCCCGGCGACCGCCGCCACGTCCTCCTCGGTGGAGGTGTGGCCGAGGGAGAAGCGCAGGGTGCCGCGGGCCAGGTCGGGGTCGGTGCCGGTGGCGAGCAGGACGTGGCTGGGCTGGGCGATGCCCGCGGTGCAGGCAGAGCCCGTGGAGCAGGCGATGCCGGCCGCGTCGAGCAGCAGGAGCAGGGAGTCGCCCTCGCAGCCGGGGAAGGTGAAGTGGGCGTTGGCCGGGAGCCGGCCGACCGGGTCGCCGCCGAGGATCGCGTCGGGCACGAGCGCCCGGACGGCGGTCACGAGCTCGTCGCGCAGGGCGCCGACCTCCCGGGCGAACTCCTCCTGCCGCTCGGCGGCGAGCCGGGCGGCCACGGCGAAGGCGGCGACGGCGGGCACGTCGAGGGTGCCGGAGCGGACGTGCCGCTCCTGTCCGCCGCCGTGCAGCACCGGTACGGGGGTGTGCTCGCGGCCCAGGAGCAGGGCGCCGATGCCGTACGGGCCGCCGATCTTGTGGCCGGAGACCGTCATCGCGGCGAGGCCGGAGGCGGCGAAGTCGACCGGGATCTGACCCACCGCCTGGACGGCGTCGGCGTGCAGGGGGACGCCGTACTCCGCGGCGACGTCGGCGAGTTCACGGACCGGCATGATCGTGCCGATCTCGTTGTTCGCCCACATGACGGTGGCCAGGGCGACGGAATCGGGGTCGCGGGCGATCGCCCCGCGCAGGGCGTCGGGGTGGACGCGGCCGTGGGCGTCGACGGGGAGGTAGTCGACGGTGGCGCCCTCGTGGGTGGCGAGCCAGTCGACGGCGTCCAGGACGGCGTGGTGCTCGACCGGACTGGCCAGGACGCGGGTGCGGCGGGGGTCGGCGGCGCGACGGGCCCAGTACAGGCCCTTCACGGCGAGGTTGTCGGCCTCGGTTCCGCCGGAGGTGAAGACGACCTCGCTCGGCCGCGCGCCGAGCGCGGCGGCGAGGGTCTCGCGCCCCTCCTCGACGGTCCGCCGGGCGCGCCGTCCGGCGGCGTGCAGGGAGGAGGCGTTGCCCGTGACGGCGAGCTGGGCGGTCATCGCCTCGATCGCCTCGGGCAGCATGGGCGTGGTCGCGGCGTGGTCGAGGTAAGCCATGGTGGGTCGATTCTACGAGCCCGGGGTGGCGGGGCCGTCGCCTGGCCTGTTCTCGGGGGGCGGTTCTCAGCCGCGGGCGGCGCGGGGCCGTGCCCGCCGTTGTGGGGCATCGTCCCGCCGTTGTGGGCAATCGTTCCGCTGGGGCGGAACGGGTGGGCACAACGGAACGGCGCCCCGTGCCGGGCCCAGGCTCCCGCGCCCTGACCCGCACCGGATGCCCGCCGCCGCTCGTGGTGCGGGTCCAGGCGCGGAACGCGGAGGCGCCGCTGAGGGCGCCGTCCCGTGTGCCCACCCGTCCCGCCCCAGCGGGACGATTGCCCACACGGGCAGCGGGCGAAGGCCCACACGGGCCTGGGCGGGAGGCCCACGCGGGGCGCGGGGCGGCGCCCCGCCGGGAAGGGCCGCACGGGCGCGGGCGGTCAGGGGCGGGGGGCTCGGGCCAGTTGGCGGGACTGGGCCACCAGGCGGTTCGCGCTGTCCCAGACCTCGGCGTCCTCCTCCAGGAAGCCGCCCGCCAGGTTCCGCGTGGTGATCGAGACCCGCAGCGGACCCGGCGCCGGGCGGCAGCGCACGTGGGTCGTGAGCTCCACCGTCGGCGTCCAGCCCTTGAGGCCCAGTTCGAAGGAGGTCGGCGGCAGCGCGTCGACCGCGAGCAGCAGCGAGAGGGCGTCGGGCTCGCGGCCGTCGGCCAGGCCGAACCACGCGCGCATCTCGCCCTTGCCCGAGGGCGCGCCGACCGCCCAGCCGACGCAGGCCGGGTCCAGGCGGAGGTCGAGGCGGTCCGCGATCGCGGAGGAGCCGGGGATCCTGGGGGCCGGGTTGTCCGCCGCGCTGAAGCAGTTCTCGATCGGGGCCATCGCCGGCGGCGTCGCGGAGGTGCGGACGTCGTCGGGAAGCGCGTCGAGGTCTCCGTACGAGGCGAGGACGCGGATGCGCTCGACCTCGGTGCCGTCCTCGGCGTACTGGAAGAGCGAGGCCTGGCCGGTGGAGAGGGTCCGGCCGGCGCGGACGGTCTGCGTCCGGATCACCGCGGGGCCCGGCACGGACGGCGTGAGGTAGTGCGCCGAGATCGTGAACGGGTCCGGGTGCGGGAGGTGCTCGCCGAGGGCGCGGCCGAGCAGGGCGAGGAGGTAGCCGCCGTTGACGGCGTGGATGATCGTCCAGCCGGCGGAGAGCTCGGCGTCGTAGACGCCGGTCTCCCTGAGGGTGACGGCGGTGTCGCGGTCGAACTCGCTCGTGACGGCGGGGGCTGCCTCGGTGCTCGTGCTCATGGCTCCGACGGTACCGCAGCTAGCTACTGAGCGGTAGCTTTTTCCGGTTCCTCGCTCGCGGACGAGCGGCGGTTCCAGGCGCGGGGCGCGCGCCAGTGGAAGCGCAGGGCGAGGAGGCGCAGCACGAAGGCGGTCACGACGGCGGCGCCGCTCGTGAACGCGTTGAGCGTGTCGAACCGGATGCACAGCACGACCATCGTCGCGCCCACGATCGCCGGGACGGCGTACAGGTCCCGGTCCCAGCGCAGCAGCGACGGCACCTCGTTCGCCAGCACGTCCCTCAGCACACCGCCGCCGACGGCGGTCGCCAGGCCCAGCGCGGCGGAGGACGTGAGGCCCAGGCCGTAGTCGTACGCCTTGATCGTGCCGGTCACGCAGAAGAGCCCGAGGCCGGCCGCGTCGAAGACGTTCACCGCGGTCTGGGTGCGCTCGACCTCCGGGTGGAGGAAGAAGACGAGGACCGCCGCGATCAGCGGCATCAGGAAGTAGCCGAGATCGCTGAACGCGGCGGGGGGCACGGCGCCGATGACCAGGTCGCGGAAGAGACCGCCGCCGAGGGCGGTGACCTCGGCGAGGACGGCGATGCCGAAGACGTCGAAGTTCTTGCGGACGGCGAGGAGGGCGCCGGAGATGGCGAAGACGAAGATGCCGACGAGGTCGAGGGCGTGTTGGACGGAGGGGGTGAACAATTCGTGGAGCACGGCCCCATTGTCCCGGTTGCTCCGGGCTGCCCCTGCCGCGCGGCGCCCGCCGCCCGCCGCCGGGTGGGCGGCGCGCACCCGCCGTTGTGGGCATGCGTTCCGCCGGGGCGGAACGGGTGGGCACAACGGAACGGCGCCCTTGCCAGCGCGGGAGGCTACTGGGCCTGAACCCGCACCCCGTGCACGGAACCGGTGGTGCGGGTCCAGGCACGGGACGCGGAGGCGCGGCCGAGCGCGCCGTCCCGTGTGCCCACCCGTCCCGCCCCAGCGGGACGATTGCCCACACGCGGCGGGGCGAAGGCCCGCAACGGCGGGCGCGGGTCAGGCCTCGGGCTCGTCGGCCTCCGGCTTCGGGGGCTTCGTGATCGCGACGTCCACCGATGCGCGCGCGGCCGGGATCGTGACCGCCTCCGCGTTCTCCGGGTGGTGGCAGGCCACGCGCTGGCCCGGGCGGAGTTCCAGGAGCGGGGGCTCCTGGGTCTTGCACAGGTCCGTGGCCTTCCAGCACCGGGTGTGGAAGCGGCAGCCCGCCGGCGGGGCGATCGGGGACGGGACGTCGCCCTTCAGCAGGATCCGGTCGCTCTTGGCGCCCCGGCGGCGCGGGTCCGGGATCGGGACGGCCGACATGAGCGCCCGCGTGTACGGGTGCATGGGCGCCTCGTACAGGGACTTGCGGTCCGCCAGTTCCACGACCTTGCCCAGGTACATCACCGCGATGCGGTCCGAGACGTGCCGGATCACGGAGAGGTCGTGGGCGATGATCACGTACGTGAGGCCGAGCTCCTGCTGGAGGTCGTCCAGGAGGTTGACCACCTGCGCCTGGATGGAGACGTCCAGGGCCGAGACGGGCTCGTCCGCGACGACCAGCTTCGGCTTCAGGGCCAGGGCGCGGGCGATGCCGATGCGCTGGCGCTGACCGCCGGAGAACTCGTGCGGGTAGCGGTTGTAGTGCTCGGGGTTGAGGCCGACCAGGCCCAGCAGGCGCTGGACCTCCTTCTTCACGCCGCCCTCGGGCTCGACGCCCTGGAGCTTGAAGGGGGCCGAGACGATCGAGCCGACGGTGTGGCGCGGGTTCAGCGAGCCGTACGGGTCCTGGAAGATCATCTGGATGTCCCGGCGGAACGGGCGCATGCCCGAGACGCCGAGGTGCGAGATGTCCTTGCCCTGGAACTCGATGGTTCCCTCGGTCGGTTCGAGGAGCCGGGTGATGAGCCGGCCCATCGTCGACTTGCCGCAGCCGGACTCGCCGACGACGCCGAGGGTCTCACCGGGGTAGACCTCGAAGTCGAGGCCGTCGACCGCCTTGACCGCACCGGTCTGGCGCTGGAGCAGCCCCTTCTTGATGGGGAAGTGCTTCTTCAGGCCGGTGACCTTGAGCAGGGGCTCCATGTTGTCGCTCACAGTTTCGGCGCAATCTCTTCGGTCCAGATGCGGGTCCGCTCCTCCTGCGGCATGTGGCATGCCGAGAAGTGGCGGTCCCCGGCCGGCGCCAGCTCCGGCCGCTGGGTGCGCGTGATGCCGCCCTTGGGGACGTCCGCGTACGGGCAGCGGGGGTTGAAGGCGCAGCCGCTCGGGATGTTGATGAGGCTGGGCGGGTTGCCCTTGACCGGGATGAGCCGCTCGGTCTGCTCGCGGTCGATCCTGGGCATCGAGCCGAGCAGGCCCCAGGTGTAGGGGTGCTGCGGCTCGTAGAAGACGGACTCGGCCGGTCCGCGCTCGACGCAGCGCCCGCCGTACATGACGAGGATGTCGTCGGCGAGCTCGGCGACGACGCCGAGGTCGTGGGTGATGATGACGACCGCGGAGCCGAACTCCTTCTGGAGGTCCCGCATCAGGTCGAGGATCTGTGCCTGCACGGTGACGTCGAGCGCGGTGGTCGGCTCGTCGGCGATGAGCAGTTCGGGGTTGTTGACGAGCGCCATGGCGATCATCGCGCGCTGGCGCATGCCGCCGGAGAACTCGTGCGGGTAGTTGTCGAACCGCTTGGCGGGCTCGGGGATGCCGACCCGGTCGAGGAGTTCGACGGCCCGCCTCTTCGCCGTCTTCTTGTCGACGTCGTTGTGGATGCGGTACGCCTCCACGATCTGGTTGCCGACCGAGTAGTACGGGTGCATCGCGGACAGCGGGTCCTGGAAGATCATCGCCATCTCGCGGCCGCGCATCCGGCGGACCTCGTCCGGGTCCGCGGAGAGCAGCTCGCGGCCGTTGAGCCAGATCTCGCCGGAGATGCGGGCCTTCTGCCGGCCGTACTGCCCGACGGTGTGCAGGCCCATGATGCCGAGCGAGGTGACCGACTTGCCGGAGCCGGACTCGCCCACGATGCCGAGGGTCTTGCCCTTCTCCAGCTGGAAGCTGAGGCCATCGACCGACTTGACCAGACCGTCGTCGGTCGGGAAGTGGATCTTCAGGTCGCGCACGTCGAGGAAGGCCTCGGACGGGGCGGACTTCCCGGTGTCGACGGGCTCTCCCACGGCAGCGCCCGTCTTCGTCAGCTTGTCCGTCATGCGAGCCTCACTCGGGGGTCGATCACCGCGTACAGCAGGTCCACGACGAGGTTGGCGATGACGACGCAGGAGGCCGTGATGAGGGTGACGGCCAGGATCAGCGGCAGGTCACGCTCGCTCACGCCCTTGATGGCGAGGCCGCCGAGGCCGTGGAGGCTGAACGCGGTCTCGGTCAGGATCGCGCCGCCGATGAGGGCGCCGAGGTCCATGCCGAAGATGGTCAGGATGGGGGTCATGGTGGAGCGCATGGCGTGCTTGCCGAGCACGACCGGCTCCGGCAGCCCCTTGGCCCGCGCGGTGCGGATGTAGTCCTCGCCGAGGACCTCCAGCATGGTGGCGCGGGTGAGTCGCGCGTACATCGCCGCGTACAGGAAGGCGAGGGTGACCCAGGGAAGGAGCAGTCCGCCGAACCAGCCGCCGAAGGACTCGGTGATCGGCACGTACGAGGCGTCGACCCAGTGGAGCTGGGTGCGGAAGACGAGCATCGCCAGCATGGCGGTGAAGAAGATGGGGAGCGAGACGCCGGCGAGCGCGGTGATCATCGCCGCGCGGTCGATGACCGTGCCCCGCTTGAGCGCGGAGACCACGCCCGTGGAGACGCCGAGGACCAGCCACAGCACGGCCGCGCCGACGACCATGGACAGGGTGACCGGGAAGGCGTCGACCAGCATGCTCCAGACGTCCTGCTCGGTACGGAAGGAGTACCCGAAGCAGGGCGCGGCGCAGTGGATGGTGTCGCCGCCGCCGGTGTAGTCCCGGCCGACGAAGATGCCGGAGACGAAGTGCCAGAACTGCACCAGGATCGGCTCGTCCAGGCCCAGCTTCTGCCGGACGGCCTCGATGGAAGCCGGATCCGCCTGCTTGCCGACGAACATCGCGGCAGGGTCGCTGCCGGTCATCTTGGGGATGAGGAAGAAGATGCTGAGCGTCACGAGCGTGACGACGAGCAGCATCGCGACGACTGCGAAGAGCCGTCGGACTATGTATGCAAGCATGCGGTCGGCCGGTCGGGGGGGGGGGGGGGCCGCGGCGGGGGGGGGGGCGCCGCGCGGGGCGGGGCGGGGC
>NZ_JBHWFF010000009.1:202274-248225 GCF_042733785.1 Streptomyces sp. NPDC059695
CGTGCCGACGAGCAGCAACGCGCCGACTGCCACGAGCCGTCGGAATAGTTAGCCACGAAGGCGGTCGGCCGGTCGGCGGCCGGGACCCCGATCGGGTTCCCCGGCCGCCGGGGCGGCCATCACCTGCCCTTCGGACCTGGCGGCGGGTGGTGCGCCGGTGAAGCGGGTCGGATTACTTGACGACGCCGAGCGACGCGTAGTCGTAGCGGCCGTTGTAGGCGTCCGCCGTGTAGACGTTGGTCAGCCGGGAGCTGCGCCAGATGATGTTCTTCTCGTGGGTGAAGGGCAGGTAGACCGCGGCCTCCGACACCTTCGTGTTGATCTGCTTGTAGAGCTCGCCGGCCTTGGTCGGGTCGGTCTCCTTCAGCGCCTGGTCGAACAGGCCGTTGACGGCCTTGTCGTTCAGCTCCGAGAAGTTGTTGTTACCGCTCTGGAGGATGAAGCGGCCGTCGACCAGCGGCTGGAGGAAGCCCTGACCGGTCGGGAAGTCGGCGCCCCAGCCCATGATGATGATGCCGTAGCCCTTGTCCTTGACGACCTTCGGCGAACCGATGATGCCGGACGTCTGGGCGCCGTCGAACTGGTCGATCTGGGCGTCGATGCCGACGGCCTTCAGCGACTGCTGGAGGGACTCGGCGGTCGCGATCTCGATCTTCTTGTTGTTGCGGACCGCGATCGTGGTCTTGAAGCCGTTCGGCTTGCCGCACTTCTTCAGCGCGTCCTTGGCCTTGGCCAGGTCCGGGGCGCCACCGAGCTTGCCGTACGGGTCGGCCTTCGGGTCGGCACCCTTGATGGCCGGCGGAAGCATGTTGGAGGCGATGTCGCCACCGGCCTGCGGGCCGCCACGGGCGGTCTGGAGGGACTTCGAGTCGGCGGCGTAGATGATCGCCTTGCGGCACTCGATGTTGGGGATCACCGTCTGCGGGAAGACCGCGTAGCGGATGAAGCCCGTCTGCGGGTTGTCGACGTTGCCCTTGTGCTGCTGGAGCACCTTCTGGCGCGCGGCGGCGCCGACACCCGTGGCGTTGATGTCGAGGTCGTACTCGCCCTCGACCAGACGGTTGTCCATGTCGTCGGCGTTCGTGGTGAACGTGACGCTGATCTTGTCCGGCAGGGCCTTGCGGACGGTGTCCGTCTTGGCGTCCCACTTGTCGTTGCGGACGAGCTTGATGGACTTGTTCGGGGTGTAGGAGTCCCACTTGTACGGGCCGGAGGAGAAGGGCTTCAGGCCGTACTTGGCCTTGGTGTCCTTGTCCTGGCGGACCGGGGAGGCGGCCGGCATGGCCAGCATCTGCAGGAAGTCGCCGTTGGCGACCGGCAGCTTGAAGACGATGGTCTTGTCGTCCGGGGTCTCGATCGCCTTCAGGCCGAGCTTGTCCGCGGAGGTGTCCTTGTACGGGCCCTTGTACTCGCCCTTGGGGTCGAGGACCTGCTGGAGGTAGATCGGGCCGCCGGAGATGACGTCCTGGGCCCAGATGCGCTCGATGCCGTACTTGATGTCCTTGGAGGTGATCGGCTTGCCGTCCTCCCAGGTCACCCCGTCCTTCAGCGTGAAGGTGTAGGTGAGGCCGTCGGCCGAGACCTTGCCGGCGTCGGTGGCGAGGTCCGGGACCAGCTCGGTGGAAGCGGCGCCCGGCTCGGCCTTGAAGGTGACGAGCTGGCGGGTGTAGTAGCGGGCGAAGTCCCACACGAAGCCGTAGTAGCCGCGCTGCGGGTCCCAGTTGTCGGCCTCCTGCGAGCCGATGAACTTCAGCTCGCCGCCCTTCTTGTCGGACGCGTTGGCGACCTTGTTCACGGCGGCGTTGAAGCCGGCCGCGCCCGCCTTGCCCTTGTCGCCACCGTCGCCGTTGCCGCCGCCACAGGCGGTGGTGACGACCATCGTGGCCGCGGCAAGCAGCGCGCCCGCGGCGATTCTGCGCTGAGAGCTCTTCAGCATGGGTCCAGCAACCTCCGGGATAGTGGCGGGGCCGTCACGGCGGTCCGCCGATTGGGGTGGGCCTCCTGTCGCCTGCGGCAGGGGCGGGTCTTGCGTGTCGTCGGCGAACGATCAGCGGGAGCCCTTCGGGTCGAGCGCGTCACGCACGCCGTCGCCGAAGAGGTTGAACGCCAGAACGGTGATGAAGATCGCGAGGCCGGGGATCACCATGAACAGGGGATCCGACTCGTAGGTGGTGATGGCCGTCGACAGCATCTGGCCCCAGGAAGCGGTGGGGGGCTTCACACCCGCGCCGAGGAAGCTGAGCGCCGCTTCGGTGAGGATGTTGGTGGGGATCATGAGGGTCGCGTAGACCATGATCGGGGCGAGCAGGTTGGGCAGCAGCTCGCGGCGCAGGATGTAGAGGCGTCCCGCGCCCAGGCTCTGGGCGGCCTCGACGTACTCGCGGTTGCGCAGCGAGAGGGTCTGGCCGCGGACGATGCGGCCGACGTACGGCCAGCCGAAGAAGCCGATCACGACGACCAGCGCCGCGATGCGCACGCCCGATCCGTCCAGGCCGAGGAGCTCGTTGGGCAGCACCGAGACCAGGGCGATCGTGAACAGCAGCTGCGGGAAGGCGAGCATGACGTCCATGATCCGGCTGAGGGCCGCGTCGACCCAGCCGCCGAAGTAGCCGGCGATGACGCCGAGGACGGTGCCGAGGAAGACCGCGAAGACCGCCGCGAGGAAGGCGACGAGCAGCGAGATCCGGGCGCCGTAGACGATCCGGCTGAAGACGTCACGGCCGTTGACGGGCTCGACGCCGAAGAGGAAGTCGGAACTGACGCCGCCCCAGGATCCGATCGGCGTACCGAACAGCGGGTCGATCTGGTCCTCGTGGAACTCGTCCGGCGGGTGGCCCAGGAGGCCGACGATGACCGGCGCGAAGATCGCGACGAGGATCAGGAAGATCACGACGAAGGCGCCCGCGAGGGCCAGTTTGTCGCGCTTGAGGCGGGTCCAGGCGATCTGCCAGGGCGAACGCCCTTCGATCGCCTTGCCGGAGGCGCCGGAGCGGTCCGGAGTGCCGGGAGCGTCGGGCGCGCCGTCGACGGTGGCGGTCGCCTCGCCCGCACTCGTCTCGTGCAGTGGTGCCGTCATCGTGGTGAGGACCCCTCTCGGCCGCCGGTAGCCGGCCCTTGCCCGCCGCGGGTAGCGGCTCGGTGGAACAACCTGCTGGGCACCTGCTCGAAAGGAGCCGAACGCCCGGTGTTCCGGGGAGTCTTCAATGCGCTTGTGATCACCCGCCAGCCCTGACGGGGAATGTTTGCTCAAACGTGATGCGGTGCTGCGACTTCCGTTATCCGGACGTCGTGATCACCTGAGCGGACCAACCGGGGCCCTCTTCCCCGCAATCGGACATGTCGCTCAACTCATGCCGCGTCCTGTCGTATTGGGGTGAACGAAGGCCTCCGGAGCGGACTCCGGAGGCCTTTGCCGACAAGTGGGACACGAGGGACGTCTCAGTATCCGGACGGGGCCGGTGGCGGATATCCGTACCCCGGCACGGCGGCGGAACCCTGTCCGGCGTGCGCCTCCCGGTCGTAGAAGGGGCGCGCGTTCGCCCGCAGCCAGAGCGCCACCGGGTCGTACGCGTCGGAGAGGGCGACCGTCGAGACGGGCAGCCCGTCGGGGACGGAGCCGATCGACTGGCGCATCATCGAGCGGACCGTGTCGACGGCGGCGGCGGAGGTGTCGTACAGGTCGAGACCGATGGCGAGGTACGGGGAGCCGAGCGCCGGCTGTACCCAGCCGCGGCGCAGCGCCCGGACGGCCGGGGTGCGGTGCGCGTTCTGCGTGAGCAGGGCGTAGAACTGGGGGATCTCCAGGGCGGGCTCGGTGACGCGCAGCGGTCCGGCGGGCATCCGGTCGAGACCGGTGGCGATGCGGCGCAGGTCGGCCCAGGGGACGCCGACGCCGCCGCCGGGGGCGTGCGGATTGAGCCAGACACCCCAGCGGTCGGGGTAGAGCGCGCGGGCGATGTCACGGCCGGTGACGAGCTCGTGGGCGCGGTTCCAGCCGGAGGCGGCGAGCTCCTGGGCGGAGGTGACGCAGGGCGCGTAGCCGAAGCCGTCGACCTCCATGTTCCCGTACTGGGCGTCGGGCGCGCCGGGGGCGCCCTGCCAGAGCAGCATCCAGAGCTCGCCGTCGGCGAGGGCGTGCAGCAACTGCTCGTACGCGTCGTAGCGTCCGGGTGCCACCTGGCGCAGCATGTGCTCGACCGTCCCGGTCGAAGCGGTGCCTGACGCGCTCACCCTGTTTCCCGCCCCTCTTCCGTCCACCACGTACGTCTGTCCAGCGATCCAGTTCAGTTCAGCTTAAACAGGGGGCCGCTCACACGGCGGCGCGCTGGTAGAAGGGGCGCACCCGCTCCAGCATCCAGTCGCCGACCGGGTCCTGCGCCATGTCGAGCAGGATGAGGTTCACCGGCCAGGCGACCTCGATCCGGCCGAGGGCGCGGCCGAGGGCGTCCAGGGGGGCGTTCCGGTCGACGCCGTCCCAGCCGGTGAGCTGGACGCCGACGAAGAGGGCCGGTTCGGTGCCCTCGACGCTGGCGAGGACGCGGCGGGCGGTGGCGACGACGCCGGTGGCCTCGAACTCGGCGGAGGCGGCGGCGAGGAAGTCGACCGGGTCGTCCTGCCAGTCGGGCTCGAAGAGCCGGACGCGGCCGCCGCTGGCGGGGCCGTCGAGCGGGGTGCGGCCGGCGCGGCAGAGCTCGGCGACGGCGGGCGGGGGCAGCGGGACGCCGACGGTGCCGCCGGGGTTCACGGCGATGCCGAGCTGCGGGGGCAGACCGCGGGCGAAGTCACGGGCGGGGGCGACGGTGAAGGACATGTGGTCGCCGACACAGGCCAGGAGCTGCTGCTCGGAGCTGAAGACGGGGACGTAGGCCGCGCCGTCGATCTCCAGGGTGGCGAGGTCGAGTCCGGGGCTGTCGGGGCCGCCGCCGTTGGGCAGGGGCACCCAGACCGGGCTGCGGCCCAGTACCTCGACCAGCCGGCCGCCGGCCCCGGGGTTGCCGAGTGAGGCGGCAAGAACCTCTTCGAGCTCGTTGCCCGGCCACGTCACGTCCACGGTCGCGTTTCCCCTTCTCGCACGGCCTGCCGCACAGGCCGCCGGGCAGCACCCTAACGCCGCCCCGGCGCCGCCGTGGCCAAAAGGGAAGGGTACGGGCGTCCCGGGAAGGGGGCGGGACGCCGCGGACCCCCGTCCCGGGCCGGTCCCCGTGTCAGGCGGCCTCCCGGAAGCCGATCCGGTGGAGGGAGTCGGCGGCGTCCCGGTCGAGGAGGGTCACCGAGGCGCAGCCGTGCGGCAGGCTGCCGGACTCGGCGGCCCGCAGCAGCCGGCCGACGGCCCGCCGGTGGCGGGCGAAGGCGTACGCGGAGACGCCCCGGCCCCGGGCGTCCTGGCCGGCCCGCGCGGTGTCCGGGGTGACGTCGAGGAGGACCAGGTGCAGGGCCCTGCCGCGCCGTCTGGCCTCGCGGGCGAGCCAGCCGCGCACCCAGGACTGGGTGCCGCAGTCGTGGACGATCACGCTCGCGCCGGAGCGCAGGACGCGGCGCAGCCCGGCGTAGTGCGCGATCCGGACGAGGGGCCGGTAGACGGCGTACGGGAGGAGGCGCGGCATGCGGGCCTCCCAGCGCTCGCGGGCGTCCTGGGAGTCGATGCCGCCGTCCGCCGCGGCGCGCTTCATCAGGGTGGACTTGCCGCTGCCGGGCAGCCCGGAGACGACGACGAGGTCGCCGGCGCCGAAGGTGAGGGCGCGGGGGCCGCGGCCGCCGCGCTCGCGCAGGTCGCGCAGGAGCCGGCCGCGGCGGCTCCTGGCGCGGGCCCGCTGGGACGGTATGCCGGTACTGGTCGCGTATGCGCCGGTGTGCTGGATCCTCATCGCGCTCTCCCCCTGTCGGGTCTCAGGAGACCTGAGGAGACCCTTGCCCACGAAGTGTAAAGAATCGGTAATGCGACACAAGCGATTTGCCCCGCCGACACCGCATGCAATGATGTGCGCGCCAGGCGCGCACAGTCGCCGCACAATCGCATACCGGCCGCTCGAATCCGCGCGGGAGAGTTCCGGACCGCCGACGGCGTCCGGACGCCGAAGGAGCAAGACCCTCCCTTGAATCTCTCAGGCCCCGTACCGCGTGGATGAGGCAGATCTGAAAAGCGGGACACCCTGCCGTGTCCCCACCCAAGGTGCAAGCCGAGGATGCCCTCGGTGAACCTCTCAGGTTCCATGACAGATGGGGAGGACGTCCTCGCCCGTCATGTGTTTTCGTCACCGATCACGCCCTTGGGACCCGGGAGCCACCCCATGAGCACTGCTTCTCGTCTGACCGCCCTCGATGCCCTGCATCGTTCGCTGGGCGCGACCATGACCGACTTCGCCGGCTGGGACATGCCTCTCCGGTACGGCAGCGAGCGCGACGAGCACAACGCCGTCCGCACGAAGGCCGGCCTCTTCGACCTCTCGCACATGGGTGAGATCACGGTCACCGGCCCGCAGGCCGTGGAGCTCCTCGACCACGCGCTGGTCGGCAACATCTCGACCGTGGGCAACGGCCGCGCCCGCTACACGATGATCTGCCAGGAGGACGGCGGCATCCTCGACGACCTGATCGTCTACCGCCTCGGCGAGACGGAGTACATGGTCGTCGCCAACGCCTCCAACGCCCAGGTCGTCCTCGACGCCCTGACGCAGCGCGCGGCCGGTTTCGACGCCGAGGTCCGCGACGACCGTGACGCGTACGCCCTGATCGCGGTCCAGGGCCCGGAGTCCCCCGGCATCCTGAAGTCGGTCACCGACGCCGACCTGGACGGCCTGAAGTACTACGCGGGCCTGCCCGGCACCGTCGCGGGCGTTCCGGCGCTGATCGCCCGCACGGGCTACACCGGCGAGGACGGCTTCGAGCTGTTCCTGAAGCCCGAGCACGCCGAGGCCGTGTGGCGGGCGCTGACCGAGGCGGGCGAGGGCGTCGGCCTGATCCCGTGCGGCCTGTCCTGCCGCGACACGCTCCGCCTGGAGGCGGGCATGCCGCTGTACGGCCACGAGCTGACCACCGCCCTCACCCCCTTCGACGCCGGTCTGGGCCGGGTCGTGAAGTTCGAGAAGACGACCAACGAGGGCCGCTTCGTCGGCCGCGAGGCGCTGGAGAAGGCCGCCGAGCGCGCCGAGAGCGCCCCGCCGCGCAAGCTCGTCGGCCTGATCGCCGAGGGCCGCCGGGTCCCGCGCGCCGGCTTCCAGGTCGTCAAGGACGGCGAGTTGATCGGCGAGGTCACCTCCGGCGCCCCGTCGCCGACCCTCGGAAAGCCGATCGCGATGGCGTACGTGGACGCGGCGCACGCCGCGCCCGGCACCCCGGGTGTAGGGGTGGACATCCGCGGCACCCACGAGCCCTACGAGGTCGTGGCGCTGCCGTTCTACAAGCGCCAGAAGTGACGCAGTCGTCTCATCCCCGGTCTCATCCCGCGAGACCGACGTTCATCAGTACTCCCCCGATCCAGGAGAATCAGGTCATGAGCAACCCCCAGCAGCTGCGCTACACCAAGGAGCACGAGTGGCTGTCGGACGCCGAGGACGGCGTCTCGACCGTCGGCATCACGGAGTTCGCGGCCAACGCGCTCGGTGACGTCGTCTACGCCCAGCTCCCCGAGGTCGGCGACACCGTCACCGCGGGCGAGACCTGCGGCGAGCTGGAGTCGACGAAGTCCGTGAGCGACCTGTACTCCCCCGTCACGGGCGAGGTCGTCGCCGCCAACCAGGACGTGGTGGACGACCCGTCGCTGGTGAACACGGCTCCGTTCGAGGGTGGCTGGCTGTTCAAGGTGCGCGTCGCGGGTGAGCCGGAGGAGCTGCTCACCGCCGACGAGTACACCGCGTTCTCCGCCGGCTGAGACCGGGCCCGAGACCCCCAAGGGATCGATTCATGTCGCTTCTGAACACTCCCCTCCACGAGCTGGACCCCGACGTCGCCGCCGCCGTCGACGCCGAGCTCCGCCGTCAGCAGTCCACCCTCGAGATGATCGCCTCGGAGAACTTCGCTCCGGTCGCGGTCATGGAGGCCCAGGGCTCCGTCCTCACCAACAAGTACGCCGAGGGCTACCCGGGCCGCCGCTACTACGGCGGCTGCGAGCACGTCGACGTGGCCGAGCAGATCGCCATCGACCGGATCAAGGACCTGTTCGGCGCCGAGTACGCCAACGTCCAGCCGCACTCCGGCGCCTCCGCCAACCAGGCCGCCCTCTTCGCGATCGCCCAGCCCGGCGACACGATCCTGGGTCTGGACCTGGCGCACGGCGGCCACCTCACCCACGGCATGCGCCTGAACTTCTCCGGCAAGCAGTTCAACGTGGTCGCGTACCACGTGGACGAGGCCGGTCTGGTCGACATGGCCGAGGTCGAGCGCCTCGCCAAGGAGCACCGCCCCAAGGTGATCATCGCGGGCTGGTCCGCCTACCCGCGCCAGCTGGACTTCGCCGAGTTCCGCCGGATCGCGGACGAGGTCGAGGCCTACCTGTGGGTCGACATGGCCCACTTCGCGGGCCTGGTCGCGGCCGGTCTGCACCCGAACCCGGTCGAGTACGCGGACGTGGTGACCTCCACCACGCACAAGACGCTCGGCGGCCCGCGCGGCGGCATCATCCTGGCGAAGAAGGAGTTCGCGAAGAAGCTGAACTCCTCCGTCTTCCCCGGTTTCCAGGGCGGCCCGCTGGAGCACGTGATCGCGGCCAAGGCCGTCTCCTTCAAGGTCGCGGCCTCGGAGGAGTTCAAGGAGCGCCAGCAGCGCACCCTGGACGGCGCCCGCGCGCTCGCCGAGCGCCTGGTCCAGGACGACGTCACCGCCCACGGCGTCTCCGTCCTGTCCGGCGGCACGGACGTGCACCTGGTCCTGGTGGACCTGCGTGACTCCGAGCTCGACGGCCAGCAGGCCGAGGACCGTCTCCACGAGGTCGGCATCACGGTCAACCGGAACGCCGTTCCGAACGACCCGCGCCCGCCGATGGTCACCTCGGGTCTGCGCATCGGCACGCCGGCGCTCGCGACCCGCGGCTTCCAGGCAGAGGACTTCGCCGAGGTCGCCGACGTCATCGCCGAGACCCTGAAGCCGGGCTTCGACGCGGACAAGGCCGCCGCCCTCAAGGCCCGGGTGACCGCGCTCGCGGACAAGCACCCGCTGTACCCCGGCCTGAAGTAAATTTCGTACCCTTTTGTTCTGCGGCCCGTCTGCGGTCGTTCGTACGAAAGCTCCGGGGCACCGCGCACACTGGACAGTGAGCGCGGTGCCCCGCCCCTTGCTCAGCCCCCTCTGCACCACCCCGGCAGACAACGGCGTCCAGCCCCCACAAGGAGTCCTCCCGTGGCCATCTCGGTCTTCGACCTGTTCTCGATCGGCATCGGTCCTTCGAGCTCCCACACGGTGGGCCCCATGCGGGCTGCCCGGATGTTCGCCCGCCGGCTGAAGAACGAGGGCCTGCTCGCCCACACGGCGGCGATACGGGCGGAGCTGTACGGCTCGCTCGGCGCCACCGGCCACGGCCACGGCACCCCGAAGGCGGTCCTGCTGGGCCTGGAGGGCAACTCCCCGCGCACGGTGAACGTGGAGACCGCCGACGACGAGTTCGAGCGGATCAAGGCGAGCGGCCGGATCAACCTGCTCGGCGCGCACGAGATCCCCTTCGACTTCGACGCCGACCTGGTCCTGCACCGGCGCAAGGCGCTCCCGTACCACGCCAACGGCATGACCGTCTTCGCGTACGACGCGGAGGGCGGCCTGGTCCTGGAGAAGACGTACTACTCGGTCGGCGGCGGCTTCGTCGTCGACGAGGACGCGGTGGCCGGCGAGAACCCGATCGTCCCCGACGACACCGTCCTGAAGTACCCCTTCCGCACCGGTGACGAGCTGCTCCGCCTCGCGAAGGAGACCGGCCTGTCGATCTCCGCGATGATGCTGGAGAACGAGAAGGCCTGGCGCACCGAGGACGAGATCCGCGAGGGCCTGCTGGAGATCTGGCGGGTCATGCAGTCCTGCGTCTCGCGCGGCATGTCCCGCGAGGGCATCCTGCCCGGCGGCCTGAAGGTCCGCCGCCGCGCCGCGAACCTGGCCAGGAAGCTGCGCTCCGAGGGCGACCCGAAGATGCACGCGATGGAGTGGATCACCCTCTACGCGATGGCCGTGAACGAGGAGAACGCGGCCGGCGGGCGGGTGGTCACCGCCCCGACGAACGGCGCCGCGGGCATCATCCCCGCCGTCCTGCACTACTACACGAACTTCGTGCCCGGCGCCGACGACGACGGCATCGTCCGCTTCATGCTGGCGGCGGGCGCGGTCGGCATGCTCTTCAAGGAGAACGCCTCGATCTCCGGCGCCGAGGTCGGCTGCCAGGGCGAGGTCGGCTCGGCCTGCTCGATGGCGGCGGGCGCGCTCGCCGAGGTCCTCGGCGGCACCCCGGAGCAGGTGGAGAACGCGGCCGAGATCGGCATGGAGCACAACCTGGGCCTGACCTGCGACCCGGTCGGCGGCCTGGTGCAGATCCCGTGCATCGAGCGGAACGGCATGGCGGCGGTCAAGGCCGTCACGGCGGCGAAGATGTCGATGCGCGGCGACGGCAGCCACCTGGTCTCCCTCGACAAGGTCATCAAGACCATGAAGGAGACGGGCGCCGACATGAGCGTCAAGTACAAGGAGACGGCGCGCGGCGGTCTCGCGGTGAACATCATCGAGTGCTGAACCGTTCACCCGCGGCAACGGCCGGTCCCGGGGCTCCCGGGGCCGGCCGTTCCCGTCGCCGTCGCCCCGCGCCTCACGCCGGGGCCGGCACCACGCTCCGGCCCGTCTCGTGGGCGTACAGCATCGCCCGGTCGCGCAGGGCCGCGTGGACCGCCATGCGGGCGTCCCTGCGGCGCTGCGCCGGGCCGTCCGGCAGGTGCAGGATGCCGGCGTTGCCGCGCGAGCCGCGCTGGATCTCGGCCGTCCGCGGGATCCGCAGCGCCTGGTAGCGGTCGAGCCGGGCCGCGGTCGTCGCCGCCGCCGGGTCCGCCAGACAGGCCGCCAGGTCCATCGCGTCCTCGACCGCCTGGTTGGCGCCCTGCGCCATGAACGGCAGCATCGGGTGCGCGGCGTCGCCGAGCAGGGTGAGCCGGCGCGAGGACCACACGTCCAGCGGCGGCCGGTCGTGCAGCGCCCACTGGTGCGTCGACTCCACGGCCGCCACGACGTCCGCGACCAGACCGGTCCAGCCGCCGAAGACCGCGCGCAGCGCCTCCGGGTCGCCCGGGGCCGACCAGGACTCGCCGGGCGAGTCCGTCATCGGCACGGTGGCCGCGAAGCTCAGGTACTCCCCCGCCGCGACCGGGTAGCAGACGAAGTGTCCGCCGGGGCCGAGCCAGAGGCGCACCAGGGGCTCGCGGGCGGTGTCCGGGAGGGCGTCGACCGGCACCAGGCCCCGGTAGATGCCGAGCCCGGCGAACTCCGGCTCGTCGCGCCGGAAGGCCTCGCGGACCGTGGAGTGGATGCCGTCGGCGCCGACCACCAGCTCCGCCCCGCGGACCGTCCCGTCCTCGAAGGTCAGCCGGACGCCCTCGGGCGCGGTCTCGCGGGCCTCGCTCAGCCGCTCCCCGAGCTTGAGGGCGGCGGGGTCGACCAGCGACAGCAGCGCGTCGTGGAGGTGGGCCCGGTGCACCGCGTAGTACGGGGCGCCGAACATGCGCTCGCACTCCGCGCCCAGCGGCGTCCGCGCGATCGGCCGCCCGCTCCACCCCCGTACCTCCATGGCCTCGATGGCGACCGCCCGCTCGCGCAGGGCCGGGCCGAGGCCGAGCCGCAGCAGCGGCCGGACCGCGTTCGGCGAGAGCTGGACGCCCGCCCCGACCTCGGCGAGCCACCGCGTCTGCTCGTACACCGTGTACGGAATGCCCATGGAGGAGAGCGCACCGGCCAGCGCCAGGCCGCCGATGCCGGCGCCGACCACCGAGACGTGCGGCCGCTCCTCCGCCCCCCACTCGTCCAGATCCCCGAACCGCACCTTGAGACCGCCTTCCGCGTCGCTGCTGTGTCGGCACCGCCGGCGTCGCCGGCCGCGGTCTCCCCCGGGTCCGGCCGTCCGCCGCATCCCGAGCATGGGCGGGCCGCCCGCCCCGGGCAACGCGGGTCACGGTCCGCGCTGACAACTGTCGCGGCTTCCATGACGTCCGTCACCGGCGCCCCGGCGGGCCCGCCCCGGGACCCCGCCCCGCACCTAACGTCGAGGCCGCGCCCCGGAGTCCGTCTGCGGGCGACGACCCCACGACGTCCCACGACACCGGGAGGCACACATGACACGAGCCGAGGGACCGCGGTGACCGCCGCGGTGGCCGTCGAAGGCCTGCAGAAGAGGTACGGCGACCACGAGGCCGTACGCGGAGTCGACTTCACCGTCTCCGAGGGCGAGATCTTCGCCCTGCTCGGGCCGAACGGCGCGGGCAAGACCACCACGCTGGAGATCCTGGAGGGCTTCCGCGACCGCGACGGCGGCCGCGTCGAGGTCCTCGGCCGCGACCCCGGCGTCAAGGCCGACGGGCACTGGCTGCGCGGCCAGGTCGGCCTGGTGCTCCAGGACATCGCCGTCGAGCCGTACCTGTCGGTGCGGGAGACCGTCGCGCGGAACGCGGGCTACTACCCGGACCCGCGGAACGTCGACGAACTCCTCGACCTCGTCGGCCTGAACGAGAAGAAGGGCGCCAAGGTCAAGGACCTGTCCGGCGGCCAGAAGCGCCGCCTGGACCTCGCCCTCGGCGTCGTCGGCCGGCCCCGGCTGCTCTTCCTCGACGAGCCCACCACCGGTTTCGACCCGAACGCCCGCCGCGGCGCCTGGGACGTCGTGCGCAACCTCCGCGACGACGGCACCACCATCGTCCTCACCACCCACTACATGGACGAGGCGCAGGCGCTCGCCGACTCGGTCGTGGTGATCGCAGAGGGACGGATCGTCGCCTCCGGCACGCCGGACACGCTCGGCGGGCGCGACAGCGCCCAGACCCGGATCCGCTTCGCCCTGCCGGCCGGCGCCTCGCTCGCCGACGTGCCGCTGCCGGTGAACGACGTGGAGGACGGCCTCGTGACGGCCGAGACGACGGAGCCGACGGCCGCGCTGCACCGGCTGACCGGCTGGGCCCTGGACCGGGGCACGCCGCTGGACCGGCTGACCGTCGAGCAGCCGACCCTCGAGGACGTCTACCTGAGCCTGACCAGCGAGTACGTACAGCAGGAAGCCTCCTCGCCGTCGTCCGCGCGGGGGCCCAAGGCGCCCGCGGGACGAGGGCGCCGACCCGGACGGAGCCGCTCATGACCACCCTGATCCCCCCGACCACCGAGACCGCCGGGGCGGCCCCGTCCGTTCGCGCGGACGCGCCCCGCGAGCGGAACCCGCTCGCGCTCCTCGGCCACCAGATCCGCTACGAACAGCTGTCGTTCTGGCGCAACCCGCAGTCGATGGTCTTCACGTTCGTGCTGCCGATCGTCATCATCGGCATCTTCGGCGCCGTCTTCAGCGGCAGCGAGGGCCAGGACTTCTTCTTCGGCCTCACCGGCATGCAGTACTACACGCCGGTCATCGCCGCCGTGTCCGTGCTCGGCGCCTGCTACGGGCAGTTGGCGATCGTGCTCGCGATGCGCCGGCAGACCGGCGTCCTCAAGCGGCTGCACGCCACCCCGCTGCCCGCCTGGGTGTACTTCGCGGGCCTGCTCGTGCACTGCGTGGTCGTCAGCATCGTGGACGTCGCGCTGGTCTTCGGCATCGGCGCCCTCTACGGCGTCGACCTGCCCACGCACTGGGGCGCGGTGCTCCTCACCCTGGTGCTCGGCGCGGCGAGCTTCTGCGCGCTCGGCGTCGGCGTGGCCTCGCTGATCAAGAACTCGGAGGCGGCCCCGGCCGTCGTGCAGTTCATCCAGTTCCCGCTGGTCTTCATCTCGGGCAGCTACTTCCCGATCCACGCCGAGCTCCTGAACACCATCGCGGGCCTGCTGCCCGTGAAGCCGTTCAACGACGCGATGCTGGCGCTGTTCACGCAGGACGCCGGCTTCCAGTGGCGCGACCTCGCCGTCCTCGCCGCCTGGGGTGTCGTCGGCGCCCTGATCGCCGTCCGCAGCTTCCGCTGGGACCCGCGCCCCGAGTAGTGGGGGACCTCACCAGGAAGGCCCGGCCGGGTTTCCCGGCCGGGCCTCCTGCTGTGCGCGGGGCTCACGCGGCGGTGTGCTCCGGGAGCGGGAAGGCGTGGGCGAGCACGGCGTACGTGCGGAGCTCCTCCAGGAGGCTCAGGCCCAGCCGGTTGTGGAGCATGTGCGCGTGCGAGAAGAGGACCATGCCGGGGTGGGACGGGGAGTGCTCCCGGATCTCCTCGGCGTGCGCGGCGAGACGGGCGTGCCAGCCGGCGAAGGGGCCGTGCGCCCCGGGGTCGAGGGTCACCGTCCCCTCGACCCGGGTGATCGTGTCGAGGAGCGCGGCCGGGTGGCCGGCCTCGGCGGCCCAGGCGCGCCAGGCGCCGAGCCCGTGGGCGTAGTAGTACGCGCGCTCCGCCGGGTCCCCGAGGGCGGCGGCGACGGCCAGGGTGCCGCGCAGGGCGAGCGTCGCGCGCCGCCGTTCGTCGGTCACCTTCGGCAGGGCGGCCAGGACGAGGCCGCTGGAGAGGGTGAAGAGGGACTCGGCCGCGGGCATCAGGGCCCGGCCGCCGTACCGGTCGTACTCCGGCTCGTAGACGGCCGGGTGGACGCCCGGGGGCAGCAGGGCCTTCACGGTGGTGTTCTCGCCGGTCTCGCCCGCGGCGGCGAGCCGCTCGGCCCCGCTGCGGTAGGCGTCGGGGTCGAGCGGCTTCTCGCCCGGGGCGGGCGTGCCGGCGACGGCGAGGCGGGCGGTGAGCGCGGCCTCGACGCGGGCCCGCGCGGGGGCGTCCAGGTCGCCGACGCGCAGCCGCAGATGGGGGCCGGACTGCCAGTAGCGGATGAAGAACCACGGTGTGCCGGGGGCGAGTTCGCGGACGGTCGGGCCGATGACGTCGGTGACGGCCCGGTCGTGGGCCGACCGGGCCGTGGTGCCGAGGTGGAGGTGCCAGGCCGTCCACTCGGTGGGCCGGGGGGCAGGTGGCGGGGTCACGGGACGCTCCTTCAGAGTCTGAGGTCGAGCAGCGCGCCGCCGGTGGGCTGCGGGACTCCCACGACCACGGACAGGACGACCATCTCGTCCGGGTCCAGGCCGAGGACGCGCTGGGTGGGGATCTCCTTGAACGCCCGCACGGGGCGGGCGAAGAGGCCGGAGGCGGCGGCGGACAGGCAGAGCCCGTGCGCGGCCCAGCCGGCGGCGTGCTGGACGGCGCCCCAGCCGGCGGTTCCGAGGCGCTCGAAGAGCTCCCGGGTCCGCACGGTGAGGAAGACGGTGAGGGGGGCGTTCCGGATGCCGCAGCCGTTGACGGGCGAGACGCCGTAGCCGTACCGCTCCTCCAGGCGTTCGGGGGCGGTCGGGTCGGCGTGCAGCAGGTGCGCGGCGCCGTCCCGGAGCCGGTGGACGCCGTCGGTGCGGCCGTCGACGCCCTGGACGACCGCGGTGACCTTCATCGTGGCGAAGGCGGCGGCCAGTTCGGGTCCCGGCGGGGGGACGGCGAGCCAGCGGGCGGCGCTGTCGAGTGCCTCGGCGGGCACGCGCGCGCGGCGGCCGCTCATGCCGTGCAGGGCGCGCGGCATCCGTCCGGAGTGGCGCCGCCACAGCAGCTCGGCCCAGTCGGGCACGGCCGCCGAGGGCCCCAGGCCCTCGGGGACGGCGGTGGTGAGCGGGGCGGGGGCGCTGCCGTAGGTCTGGGCGCGGTTGACGCGGATCAGGGCGGCGAGGGCGGGATCGGTGCGGTCCAGGTGCGCGGGGGGTTCCGGCACGGGCTCCGCTCCCGGGGGCGCCTGTGCTCCGTCCAGCTCCACGGTGAACGGCAGGGACCAGGCCCAGGCGTCGTCGAGGCCCAGGGCGGGCAGCAGGCGGTGGGAGTCCGGGCCGGGCGGGCGCAACCGGGCGGGGACGCCGAAGAGTTCGAGCCCGAGGCTCAGCGACCGCAGGACGAAGCCGAGTTCGATGGCGATCAGGGAGCCGCGGAACCACTGGTAGGCCGCCGGCACGGAGGTGTAGCGGCCGGTGAGGAGGATGTTCCGGGCGGGTGCGGCCGGGGTGCCGGTGAGGGCGTGGCGGTCCGGTTCGAGGAGGCGCCAGGGCATGCCCGCGCCCCCGTCCGCGAAGGCGTGGACGGGGAAGAGGCAGCGGGGCGAGGCGTAGGGCCGGTGGTCGTTGTAGGGGTTCTCGGGCTCTCTGCGCTGGGGGCCGAAGGCGGTCACGAGGGCGCGGCCGAGCCGGTCCCCGGCCGGTTCGGCCGCGTAGGGGCTCACCGGTGGCACGGCCGGGAACGGCAGGGCCGCGAGCCGCGCGTGGGTGCCGGGCGGCAGGGCCCCGCGCGGGCCGCCCCCGCGCGGGGGCGGGGGCGGGACGTGCGTGTCGGGCGGCGGCTGCGGCACCCAGGTCCAGGGGGGCGCCTCGGGTGCGTCGTCCCCGGCCCCGTAGGCGTACCAGAGGGGTTCGCGGGCGATGCTGTTGTCGCCGTCGGGTCCGGGCAGGTCCACGGGGCCGCGCCGGGGCGGCGCCCCCGGGTCGCTCCAGGAGGGTGCGGCCGGGCGGCCGACCGGTGGCGCCGTCACGGGAACGGGTGGGGGTCGAGGGGCGGCGTCCGGTGCTCCTGGCCGGTGCCGCGCAGCGCGGCGGTGAGCCGGGGCAGTCCGGCCAGGCGCTGCTGGGCGTGGCCGAAGCACATCGGGAGGATGCCGGGGACGACCGCGCGGGCCACGTGGATGCCCGCGTCGGCGTGTTCGCGGCTCGTCTGGTCGACGAGCACGATCCGGTCCAGTCCGGCCTCGGCGAACAGTCCGCGGACGAAGTCCAGGGCGCCGCGCACGTCCCCGCCGGAGCCGCGGTCGAGCCGGCCGGGCCAGTCGGGGAAGGCCTCCTCCAGGGTGACGCGCGGGCCGCCGAGGGCCGCGGTGGCGCGGGCGGCGGTCTCGGGGAGGGACGAGAAGCGGACGTGGTCCTCCAGCTCCTGGACCAGCCACGGGTCCTCGACCATCGGCTCGACGTCCTCGCGGGTCCAGTCGACGGGGTTGGTGACGAGCTGGGCGACCTCGCGCAGGGCCCCGCGGATCGCGGCCTGCGGGTCGGCGCCGGAGCCGGCCGAGGAGAACGTCGCGGGGAACGGGTTGAGCCGGTTCACCGCGAGGACCCAGACGACCGGGAGGCCGATGTCGCGGGTGGCGACGAGGAGATGGACGTCGAAGCCCCGGGACTCCATGAGCTCGATCATGGCGCGGCTGGTGGGGTCGGTCAGCGTGTGGTTCGGGATGGTGGGCAGCGGGGCGGCCCGGTGCCAGGAGAGCAGGAACGCGTCCCGCTCGGCGAGCTCGAACAGCGAGTGCAGGGCGGCCTCTTCGAGGTTCGCGCCGACGGCGCAGCCGCTGGACGACTCGTAGAAGTAGTGCTTGCGGCCCGGTGTCCCGGCCTCGCGGGCGGCCCTGCGGTCCCTGCGGTGGTTGTACTCGTACTGGTAGAAGGCGTGGTCGGCGGGGACGAGCAGCGGCCGCCCGTCGTCGAGGTCGTGGCCCCACACCCAGTCCATCGGGGTGTCGGCGTCGAACGGCGTGGCACGGCTGGTGGGGTGGGCGAGCTGCTCGGCGGTGTACTGCCCGAGCCCGGCCGGGTCGACGGCCTGGCCGGCGACCTCCCGGTAGGAGCGGTGGGTGAGGACGGGCAGGTCGTACGGGAAGCCGGCGAGCCGCTCGTACGCCTCCAGGATCGCGACCGGTCCGGTCTCGGCGAAGGTGCGGGCGCGGCCGTGGCCCATCGCCGGGGCGTCGGGCACCACGGCCATGCTCATCGCGAACGGCGCGCGGGACTCGCGGAGCAGCGCCCGGACGGGGCCGAAGCGCTCGTCGACCAGGCGGTCCTGGAGGACGCCGCGCTCGACGAGCCGGCTCGCGGCGGTGCGGGTGGAGTCGTCGGGGAAGGCGGGCCGGTCGGTCCGTGCGAGGGGCGGCGGGGTGGCGGTGCCGTCGAGCGTCTCGTACGCCGGGCCGCAGAGCGGGCAGTGGAAGCTGCGGGCGATGCGGTGGCGGCGCAGGCCGCGCGGGGAGACCGCGAAGAGTTCGCCGGGCCCGAGCGGCCGCTCCGCCAGGTGCTCCAGGGCCGCCCGGAGCAGTTCGGGGAGGAGCGGCGCGCCCGGCCCGGGGGCGGCGGTCGCGTGCCGGAGGTCGCCGGCCAGGGGGTGGTCGGGGACGGTGCGGTCGCGGACCTCGGCGCAGCCCGCGCAGCCCGCGCCGCCCGCGTCGCCGGCGGGGTTCCAGAGCGGCCCGACGAGGGCCTCGTCGGCGCGCAGGCGGACGGAGAGGTGGGGGCGGCCGGCGGCGCGGGCCTCGGCGAGGCGGTCGCGCTCCCAGCCGAGGTGCCAGCCCCGGTCGACGGCGGCGGTCCCCTCGGGGAGGAGGCCGCCGAGGGCGTCGAACGCGTCCCGCCAGGCCTCGTCGGCGGGGAGGGCGTCGAGTCCGGGGCCGAGGGCGAGCGTGAGGGTGTCAGTGGGCATCGTGGGCCTCCACGGGGCCGTACCAGAGGGGGAGCTCGCCGAGCACCGGGTCGTGGCGGACAGCTCGGCCGCGGTGGGCGGTGCCGGTGGCGGCGAGCTGGGCGCGCAGCGCGTCCAGGGTGGCGCGGCCGGCGGACAGCAGGGCGTCGGTGGAGAGCGGCTCGACGGTGCCGGGCACGTCGTCGGTCTGGGTGCGGGCGAGCGCGGCGCACAGCGCGTTCCGGACGGCCTCGGCCGGGTCGGCGCCCCAGGCGCGTCCGAGGACGGTGCCGTCGGCGGTCACCTCGGCGAGCCGCCAGTCGAGTCCGGGCACGAGGCCGAGGCGTACGGCCGGCTCCTCGGGGAGCAGGGCCCGCAGCCGGGCGAGGATCCGCAGGCCCTCGGGGTCGGTTCCCCCGGGGGCTCCGCCGCCCGCGGCCACGGCGGGGGCGCCCGCCGGGAGGGCCGCGGGCGGCTCGTGCGGGGTGGCGGTCTCCGCCGGCGGGAACTCGGCCTCCTCGGCGAGCAGGCGCAGGGCGCCGTCGAGGAGCCAGTGTTCCCGCGTGAGCCCTGCCGCCGGGGTGGGAGCCCCGGGGATGCGGGCGTGCGGGCCGGCCGCCGGGGTGGGAGCCCCGGGGATGAGGGCCCGCAGGGCCTGGAGGGTCGCCGCGACGGCGGCGGTCTCCTGATGGGCGGCCCAGGCGAGGACCGTGGTCGTGGGGCGGCCGGCCGTGCGGAGCTCGGCGGCGCGCAGGGCGAGCGGCATCTGGGGCAGGTCGGCGCCCGCGGCGAGGGCGAGCGGCCCGGTCCAGCGGGCGGCGAGCGGGGCGGCGGCCTCTCGGGCGTCGTCCGGCTCGGGGCGGTCGTCGGCGGGCGCGTCGGCGAGGGTGTACGTCCGGTCCTCGGGCGCGGTGGGGGAGCCGGGCCGGCCGGGCGCGGCCGCCATGGTGGCTCCCCCGACGGTGACCCGGTCGGAGACCAGGTCCGTCCCGTGCACGACGTGGGCCTCGCCCGCGTCCGCCGTTCCGGTCAGGGTGTCGACGAGCAGTTGGGCCGCGAGGGCGCCTGCGAGCGCGTCCGCCACGGGGCGGGGCGCGGGGGCGGTGGCCCCGGCCGTGGCCCAGGCGCGGGCCCGTTCGTGGAAGGCGTCGTGGACGGCCGGGTGTCCGGGCCCGGTGAGCGCCGGTCCGACGAGGGTGACGCCGGCGGTGCCGATCCGGACCGGCACGGTCAGGGGCGCGCCGGACGGGGGCCGGGGGTCGTCGTCCTCGCGGATGTCGAGGACCGCGTCGGGCTCCTGGGGCCCCGCCTCCGTGAGGACCGTCCCCACGCCGGCGCGGCGCAGGCCCCGGACGGCGGGTCCGGTGGCGGCCGGCGGCCCGGTGACGAGCACGGTCGCGGCCCGGAGCCGGGCGAACGCGCCGTACGGGTCGTCGAGGAGGCCTTCGAGCCGGGCGAGCGACTCGGCGTGCCGTTCCCGCACGTCGGCGGGGGGTTCGGGGGCGGTGTACGCGGCCGGGTCGAGGAGCAGTCCGTTCGCGCGGAGCCGGTCGACGAGGTGGCGGACGGCGGGGCGGGCGCGTTCGGTGCCGATCCCGGCGACCAGCGCGTCCTCGTCGGTGCCGTCCTCCAGGAGGGGGACGCAGCCCTGCGCGACGGCGTGCAGGACCTCGGAGCCGCGCAGCACGAACTGGGCGCGGACGCCGCTGAAGTAGACCCCGCCGGGGACGGGCGCGTAGTGCAGGTCGGGGCGTGCCTTGAGCATCGTCACCGCTCCTCTGCCTGGGTCGTCGGGTGGTAGGTGAAGCGGCCTCCGGCGGTCCGGGCGACCTCGACGACCCACTCGGTGGCGTGGGTGCCGTCGACGACGCCGGGCAGCGCCTCCTCCAGGTAGCTGCCGCCGGTGTCGGCGCCGCGCCGTTCCAGCATCCGGGGCAGGACTCGGGCGCCGAGCGCGCTGCTCAGGTCCGCGTACTGGGGCTTCTGCTGGAGCCGCTTGGACTGGATGTCGGGGGCGCCGACGGAGAGCGGGCCCTCGTCCTCGGGGACCGTCTTGACCACGACCTCCTCGGGGACGCCGTACTTGGCGCGCCAGGCGTTGAGGGCGAGGAGCCGGTCGTGCTCCTCGGGTCCGGCGGCGAGCGCGGCGCCGAGTTCCTCGCCGCCGTACCAGCGGCGGCGGCCGATGAGGACGTCGCCGACCGCCATGCGCGGGGCGGTGCGGGTGGTGGCCCTGTCCCACGGGGTGGCGGCGTGCCAGCTGTTGGGGAGGGCGTTGAAGAGCCGGCCGCTGATGGCGAGCCCGGAGGCGACGGAGAGCGGCGGCGGGAAGAGGCCGGGGTGTCCGGTGCCGAGGGGCAGGACGCGCAGCGGGGCGCCGTCGGCGTCCTCGACGCGCAGCGAGTCGGTGGCGGGGTCGTGGGCGAGCCGCAGTCCGAACCAGTCGTCGGGGGTGAGGCCGCCGGGCAGGACGGGCGTGTGGGCGTTGACGTTGAGGCGGTGCAGGCCGAGGTCCTCGGTGACGCGGGCGCCGTCGTGTCCGTAGACGCGGCGGACGTGGTCGGCGAGGCGGGGCAGCGCGCGTCCGCCGAGGCGCCGGTCGGCCTCCAGGAAGCGGGCGTACAGCATGCCGTGGCCGGGCAGGCCGTCGTTGAGGACGAGGTGGCCGTCGCCGCGCTGGAGCAGGACGCCGTAGATCAGCGGGTCGCGGCGGAACCGTTCCGGGAGTTCACCGGTGAGCCCGGCGACCTGCTCGGGGGTGATGCGGAGGGTGTCCTCGCCGTGCTCCACGGCCTGCCCGATGAGGGCGTGGACGGTCTCGGTGACCTCGCGGCGCAGCTCGTAGATGCGTTCCAGGGAGCCGTCGGCGGGGCCGATGCCCTTCAGGGCGGCCGGGTCGCCGGGGCCGTCGGGGCCGTACACGGCGGCCATGGCGGCGGCGCGGCGGGAGACCTCGCCGACGACGAACGGGGCGTGTTCGGCGAGGGGGACGTTCGCCCCGGGGCCGAACCGCTCGACGAAGGCGGCGGTCATGAGGACCCGGACGTCGTGCAGCCAGTCGAAGACGGTGAGGAGTTCGACGGCGGGGCCGAGGTCCTTGAGGGACTCCTTCCAGGGCGCCGTGTCCACCGCGAGCGGCGGCATCACGTAGTCCTCCTCGACCGTGACGTGCGCGGGTCGGCCGGCGGCGTGGCTGAGCTCGCCGAGGGCGCCGCGCAACTCGGCGAGCGCGGCGCCGCGTTCGGCGGCGGGCGCGGCCGTGAAGGCGGGCAGACCGGTCTTGACGCGGTCGGTGAGCTCCTTCGTCAGCGGGCGGTCGTCGTCCGGGGAGAGCAGGGCGTCGTAGTCGGCGGAGCCGTCCTCGGCCTCGTGGAAGGTGCACAGCAGGCCTTGCGCCACGGCGCCCCTGACCTGCCGGTCGGCCTCCTCGGGGGCGCGTCCGGAGCGGGCGGCGACGTGGGCGACGACCGACGGGAAGGGGCGGGGGCCCATGGAGACCGCGTCGAGGAGGTCGCCGGCCGGGCCGTCGAGGGAGACGGCGGCGCGGCGCATCCCCTCGGGTCCGGGGCGCAGGAAGAACAGCTTCCCGGCCGCCGGGTCGGGCGCGGAGGTGGGCGGGAGTCCGATCCAGAGCTCTTCGAGGTCCCGGTCGGCGGGGTCGGGCAGGCCGCCGACCACGTAGTTGAGCATCACCCGGTCGAGGCCGGGGAAGGCGGTCGCGCCGGGGAAGCCGGCCTCGTCGGGGCCGGGACCCGCGGGGTCGGGCTCCGCGATGCCGACGGCGGTGAAGCGGGCCAGCGGACTCGTGCGGACCATGGCGCGGGTGACGTACTGGATGAGTCCGCGCTCGGACTTGCGGGACTTCGCCGGGACCCGGCCGGGCGCGGCGACGGCCGTGCGGTACCGCTCGGCCTCCTGGTGGACCTCGGGCGCGACGAGCGCGAGCGAGCGGAGCAGGTCGGGGTCGCCGAGGAGTCCGGCGAGGACGCCCCGCTCGCGTTCGGCCGCGTCGGGGTAGCCGGCGACGAGTTCGCCGCGGATCCGGTCGCGCTCCGCGCGGGCCGCGAGCCAGGCCTCGGCGGCCGGGGTGTCCGGCGCCTTCCTCGGGGCCTTGTCGTTGTGCACGGACCTGCGCAGGGCGATGAGTTCGCGCCGCTCGGCGTCGTCGGCGGCGGCGCCGATCCGCTCGTACAGCTCGTCGGAGGCGGCGGCCGCGGCGCCGGCGAGGGCCTGCTCGGCGGCGCTGAGGAGGGCGAGCAGCCGCCGCAGGTCGGGATCGGCGAGGCGGGCCCGGCGCAGCGGGTTGACCCGCAGGAACCAGAGCGGCTCGGGCGTCACGGCGGTCATCGCCGGTCTCCTTCGGGGGTGGTGGCGGTGGTGGCCGGGTCTCCGGCGGGGCCGTTCGCGGCGATCCGCTCGCGCCAGGAGACCCCGAGGACCTCGTCGACGGTCTCGGCGATCGCGAAGCAGGTGTAGTAGCGCTGCATCGGGGAGACGGTGAGCAGCGGCAGCTGCTCGTAGAACAGGTTCGTCAGGAGGCGGAAGGCGGCGAACCACGGGGACGGGGAGGCCGTCACCCCGGCCGCGCCGACGGTCCGGTGGAAGTCGCTGTCGGGCTGCTCGCCCTGCGGGACGACCCGGGTGGCCCCGGGCGGGCCCATCTCGGAGCGGTCCAGGCCTTCGGTGGCGGCGTCGAGCAGGTCGAGGCCGAGGGTGCCGGCGGCGACCGCGCTCTCCAGCGCCCCGGCGCCGTAGGCGAAGCCGGTGCGCCAGGCGGCGGCGGTCGCGGAGACCTCGCCGCTCAGCCGCTGCTCGACGACCCGGCGGAGCGCGGGGGCGTCCTGGGCGAGGCGCTGGGCGAAGACGGGCCGGACGTCCTTGGTGGGCGCGGCCCAGGCGAGGAAGGCCTCGACGTGGGAGCGCGGCGAGAAGACGCCGTAGCCGAGGCCGAGGGCGTGGGTGTCGGCGAGCGCGGCGAAGGCCTCGGCGAGGCGGACGGTGCCGGAGCCGGGCTCGCCGGCGAGGTCGTCGACGGTCCGCAGCAGGGCGGGGGTGAGCGCCGCGTGCACCACGGTACGGAAGCCGGCGAGGCGCGGGGCGCGGGAGGCGCTCGCGGTGGGCGTGCCGCCGGGGGCGATCCGCTCGACGGCGCCGTGCTCGCGCAGCGGCAGGTAGGGCGGCTGGACGGCCTCCAGGCGGCCGAACTCGCGCGCCTGGTCGAGGTAGGTCTCCTCGGTGAGGGCCCGGGGCGGGTCGAGGGGGCCGGCGTCGAGGCCGCGGAGGACCGCGTCCCAGTCGGGGCCGCCGCCGGGGATTCCGGCGGCGTCCCGGGCGAGGATGTCGACGTGCGGTCCGTGGAGCCACCCGCGGCGCAGCTGGACGGCGGGGGCGCCCGCCTCGTTCAGCGCGCGGGCGACCGGGACGACGTACCGGGCGAGCCAGGCCGGTGTGACCGGCATCCGTGTGTGCAGCCGCACTCCCGTCAGGCCGTCGGAATCCGGCTTCACGGCAGTGCGCTCCAGCGCATCAACCCCCATGCTTTCGCACCTTCCGAGAAATCGAGAATGAACGTCCTGTGTTCCGCTCGAAATCATGCCGCGTGGGAATTGCGGCGGAACAGGGAAAAGGAATCGGCGCTGACATGTGTCACGCTTTCCGTGACGCTCGGGCCACGGCCTCCGCCGGCCTCGCGGGATCGGACTGGCTGAAAATAGACAACCCGGTCGGATGATCGCTGTAGTGTCCGCGCCATGACTACGGAAACCACCGACGCGGAGTGCCTGGCGCTCACGCGCAATCTGCGCCGCCGCGGCGCGATCGTCCTCGCCGTCTTCGCCCTGGTATGGGCCTTCGCAGGTGGTTCGGGGATAGCGGCGGTGCCGGTTTCGGTCACCGTCGGCGTCGTCGCGGCGGTCGTCACGGCCGGCGCGGTGGTCCTGGCCTTCCGGGGCACCGCGGGTCCCGTGACCCGCCTGGTGCGGCTGCCGGAGAAGTGGAACCGGGGGGTCGGCCTGGTCAACGCGGCGGAGCTGGTGGCGATCTTCGCGGTGATCGCCGCGTCGAACGCCTCGGGCCACCCGGAGTTCATCCCGGTCGGGATCTGCCTGGTCGTGGGGCTGCACTTCTTCCCGCTGGCCCGCCTCTTCGACCAGGGACAGTACAAGTGGACCGCGATCCTCCTGACGGCGGTCGCGCTGGTGGGGCTCGCCGTCCTGGCGGCCGGCACCACGGCGGAGACGATCCGCACGGTGGTGGGCCTCGGCGCGGCGCTCGTGCTGTGGGCCTCGTCCTTCCACGTCGCCCTGCGCGGCTGACACCACCCGCGCACGCGGAAGACACCCGCGCGGAAGACACACGCGCGGAAACGCACGCGAGGATGCGCCACCCGGCCTGGGCCGGGCGGTCGCATCCTTCGTGCGTCGTGCGTTCAGCCTCGGTTACTCGGTCAGCAGGCCGAGCAGGTGGAGGACGAGGACGACGAGGTGCCGATCGAGCCGCTGGAGGCACCCATCTCCGGGAGGGCGACACCCTGGGCGACCTCGAGGGTCTCCAGCTCGTCGACGTTGAAGTCGTCGAACGCCTTGTCGTCGCCGTTCTTGATGTCGTCGATGCTCATGCTGTGTTTCCTTTCAGTGTTTCGGTCGGGGGATGTTCAGCAGGCGGAGCAGGTGGAGGACGAGGAGGACGAGGTGCCGATCGAGCCGCTGGAGGCACCCATCTCCGGGAGGGCCACGCCCTGGGCGACCTCGAGGGTCTCCAGCTCGTCGACGTTGAAGTCGTCGAACGCCTTGTCGTCGCCGTTCTTGATGTCGTCGATGCTCATGTGAATTCCTTTCGGATTTCTTCTCGGCAACCGTTCGGCTGCATCACCAATAATGCTGACCGGCCCCCGGGTGCACCAGCCTTTCCCGGCTCAGCCTGACGTTTATCACGCCCGGAATAACGGGCGTCACGCCGAAAGGCTCAGGGATTCTCGGGAAGGGACCACTCGGGGCTGTTGAGCATCCGCCACCCCTCCCCCGGCTCACCTGCGACGGAGTCGTCGGGACGCCGGCTGCCGAGCAGGAAGTCCCCCACCGAGGACTCCTGGAGGTAGTCCAGGCCCAGGACCCTGGCCGACATGTCGGCGTCCCCGTTGCCCAGGGCGCACGGGGCCAGACCGAGGGCCGTCGCGACCAGGTACATCGTCTGGTAGAGCACGCCGGTGTGCCGGAGCGTCGTCGCGTAGGCGATGGCCCGGTACTTCCACGACATGCGCTGGAAGCGGGCCGTGACGGTCACCAGCACGTCCGGGCGGGCCTCCATGCCGGTGGCCCGGGACGCCACGTGGAAGAGGGACTCGCGGTCGGCCTCCTCGTCGTTGCGCAGGACCAGCCGGTGGCCGACGGGGTCGTAGTAGTAGATGCCGGGCTCCAGGCCCGCGCAGCGCCGCACGGTGACGTACAGCTCCAGCTCGTAGCCCTGGCCGCCGCTCGGGTACGGCCGCGAGACCACCTCGTCGCGGGCACCGCCCGGCTCGGGGGTGTAGTGGGCGCGGACCCGGGCGACCCGGTAGAGGAGCTCGCCGAGCTGGCGCGCGGTCATCTCCTTCTCGCCGTACCCGCGGATGGAGCGCCGGGTCTCGATGGCGGTGGTGAGGGACGGGTCGCGCTCCGCGATCTCCTCGCGGGTCGGCCGGTACAGGGGCACGAACGGCCCCTCCGGCACCGGGCGCACGGCCGGCCGCGGCTCGATCGCGCCCCGGTGCGGGTAGACGGCGCCGAAGACGTCGTCGTACCGCCCCGAGCGGATCCGGGAGTGGAAGAGCAGGTCGTGGAAGTCCCACTGCCGCAGGACCGGTTCGGCGTCCGAGGCGAAGGCGCCGTCCTCGTCGGCGAGTTCGGCGAAGCCGGCGCCGACGAGGTGGCCGAGGACGTCGGCGGTGGAGGCCGCGTCGAGGCCGGCGTCCGCGCCGAGCCGGCCGGGGGTGCCGGGCTCGCCGAGGGCGGCGGCCAGGGTCCGGGCGGCGGTGTCGGCGAGCACGGCGCGGAACTTCACGAGCGGCGACTCCAGCACGAGGGCGCCGTCGCGGCTGCGGCAGAACGCGAAGCGGGAGAGGCGTACGGTCGCGTCGGGCCGGACGGCGACGGGGCGGTACTCCGCGTCGCGGGCCACCGGCTCCAGCCGCACCAGCACCCGTCGCACGTCACCGCTCCGGGCGAGGACGGCGTGGGCGACGAGGTGCCGGGCGCGGCCGAGGATCCGCTCGACGTGGACGCGCTCCGCGGGCAGCAGCCCCTCGTACAGTTCCTCGGCGGGCAGGGGCCCCTCGGCGAGGCGCAGCAGCGCGGTCCGGACCCCGCCGCGGACGGGCCGGACGGCGAGCGAGGTCGCGGGCCCGGCGAGGGTGGCGACGTCCCCCTCCTCGGCGAGGAGGACCCGCACCCCACCGGTGAACGCCGGTACGGCGGGGGCGGGTTCGCCCGCGGCGGGCGGGAGGGGGACGGACGCCTCGGCCGCCGGCGCGGTGGGCGCGGTGCGCCCGGGGTCGCCGGAGTCCCGGACCTCGGGTTCGACGGCGGATGCGTGGGTCTGCGTGGTCTGCACGGGGCCTCCGTGGGCGCGTGGACGGTGGTCCGGCGCCGGGGCCGAGCGGCCCGGGCGCCGGCGGACGGGACGGCGCCGCCCGCAGGGCAGACGCCGGTCGCCACTCTCGCGCCGGGAATGCGGCCCCGCTCCGCCGCCGCCGGAATCGGTGACGTTTCCCGGGAAGGAAATGACGCCCGTCATCCCGGAGTCCCGCATTCCCGTACCGACCGGCGGAAATGACCGAGGTCATCGATCGCGTGACACATGCAAGCGCCGGGTCGAACTCCCTCGGAATGCGGCCCGTTCGCGCCCATGCTCGGAGAGCGAATCAACGAGAACCTCGCTCCCGGAAAACCCGTCACGTAAGGAATCCGCTGTGTTCACTCGCCGCCATGCGATACGACTCGGACTCACCGCCGGTGCCGTCGGCGCTGTCGGCGCGGCCGGCGGGGTCTTCCAGGGCCTCACCTCCGGCACCCCGGCCGTGGCCGCCGAGCCTCCGGCCGGGCCGCCCGCGGTCACGCCCTTCACCGTGCCGCTGCCCCGGCCGAAGGTCCTCGCCCCGTACCGGCGGACGCGCTCGGCCGACTACTACGCGGTCACCATGCGCCGGGCGAGGGTGGAGATCCTGCCCGGCCTGAAGACCGAGGTCCTCACGTACAACGGGACGTTCCCGGGCCCGACCATCCGGGCCCGCAGCGGCCGCACGGCCGTCGTCCGGCAGGTCAACGGCCTCTCCATGCCGACCTCGGTGCACCTGCACGGCGGGGCCAACCCGCAGGAGCAGGACGGCGGGATGATGGACCTGATCCAGCCGGGCGCCTCGAAGACCTACGTGTACGCCAACCGGCAGGTGGGCGCCACCCTGTGGACGCACGACCACGCCCACCACATGGAGTCCGAGCACGTCTACCGGGGCCTCTCCGGGCTCTACCTCCTCGGCGACGAGGCCGAGGACGCGCTGGGGCTGCCCTCGGGGCAGTTCGAGGTGCCGCTCGTGCTGCGGGACGCGCACTTCGACGCGGCCGGGCAGATGGTCTACACGATGGACGACGCCCTCAACCGCACGACCCTCCTGGTCAACGGCGCACCGTGGCCGCACCTGAAGGTGAAGGCGCGCAAGTACCGCTTCCGGATGGTCAACTCCTGCAATCTGCGGATCTTCGTGATGGCGCTCTCCGACGGAAGCCCCCTCGTGCACATCGGCTCGGACGGCGGGCTGCTCGCGGCGCCGGCGCCCTCGCCGGTGATCGTCCTCTCCCCCGGCGAGCGCGCCGACTTCGTCATCGACTTCTCGCGGTACGCCCCGGGCACCCAGGTCACCCTGTCGAACATGCTGGGCCCGGGGCCGACCGAACTCGTCGGGCAGATCATGCGCTTCGACGTCGAGGAGAAGGTGGACGACCCGAGCCGGGTGCCGGACGTCCTCGGGACCCTGCCGCCGCTGCCCGTGCCGACCGTCGAGCGCTCCTTCGAGCTGCGGATGGACGAGCCGGGCACGGGCCACCAGGCGTACATCAACGAGAAGACCTTCGACCACGACCGGATCGACACCGAGATCGCCTGGGGCACGACGGAGGTGTGGACGGTCAAGAACACCAGCACGACGATCCCGCACAACTTCCACACGCACCTGGTGCAGTTCCGCATCCTCGAACGGGACGGAATGCCGGTCTATCCGGCGGAGGCGGGACTGAAGGACACGGTGCTCCTCTTCCCGGGACAGACCGCGAAACTCCAGCTGACGTTCGACACGCACCGCGGGGTCTTCCCCTATCACTGCCACATGATCGACCACAGCGCCATGGGAATGATGGCGCAGATGCGCATCTCCTGATCCCTTCCCCTGAATTCCCGTCTCTTTCGGAAAGGAGGAACGATGTACGTACGCCGCATTCTCGACGCCCTCGGGAAGGACCCGGGGCGCGTGGTGATCGACCACGCCGACGAGGCCGTCACGGCGGACCGGCTCGCCGGCTCCGTGCGGGCCACGACCGCCCTGCTGCACTCCCGCGGCGTCCGCCCCGGCGACACCGTCGCCGTGCTGACCGGCCCGAACCGGCCGTCGATGCTCGCCGCCCGGTACGCCGTCCATCTCCTGGGCGCCACCTCCGTGTACGTGCGGTCGATGAACCCGCGGACCGACACGGAGACCTTCTCGGTCGCCACCCAGGCCCGGCTCCTGGAGGACCTCCGGGTCGCGGTGCTCCTCGTCGACGACGAGAGCGCCGAGCGCGGCGAGTGGCTCACCCGCCGCGTACCGGAGACGACCGTGCTGCGCCTCCCCCGGGGGACGGCGGCGGAGCCCCCTGGACCGCTGCCGGACCGACTGCCCGAGCCGCGCCCGGAGGACCTCGCGACCGTCGAGTTCACCAGCGGGAGCACGGGCCGGCCGAAGATGGTCGCCCAGCGGTACGACACGCGTGAGGAGCTCGTCCGCCGCCTCGCCCATGGCCTCGATCCCCGGGGACCCGCGACGCTGCTGTCCGTCACGCCGATCAGCCACACGACCGCGCCGATGGCCGACGCGGTCCTCGCGAGCGGCGGACGGGTCGTCCTGCACGACGAGTTCGACGCGGGCGACGTCCTGGACGCCTTCGAGCGCCACGGGGTGACGGACGTGTACCTGGCCGTGCCGCACCTCTACCGGCTGCTGGACCATCCGGCCGCCCCGCGCACCGATCTGTCCTCGCTGCGCCGCATCACCTACAGCGGCACACCGGCGGCGCCGGCACGGGTGGCCAGGGCCGTCGAGCTCTTCGGCGACGTCCTCATCCAGGTGTACGGAACGACGGAGGCGGGCGGCATCAGCAGCCTCAATCCGCTGGACCACCGCGAGCCGGAACTGCTCGGCTCGGCGGGCCGCCCGTTCCCGTGGGTCCGGGTGGAGATCCGCGGCCCCGACGGCGGACCGCAGGTGGAGCGGGGGGTGACGGGCGAGATCTGGATCAGCTCACCCACCGTCACGGCCGGCTACCTCGGCGACGAGGAACGCACCGGGACCGTGTTCCGGGACGGCTGGCTGTGCACCGGCGACCTGGGGCACACGGACCGGTACGGCTATCTGCGGCTGGACGGCCGGATCGGCGACGTGATCAAGCACGGCGGTCTCAAGCTGGATCCGGCGGCCATCGAGGAGGCGCTGATGCGCCATCCGCAGGTGCGCCAGGCGACGGTGTTCGGGGTCCGCGACCGCGACTGGGTGGAGCAGGTGCACGCGGCCGTCGAGCTGTACTCGGGGGCCGGGCACACCTCCTGCGACCTGCGGGGCTACGTGGCCGCGGCGCTGACCCCGGAGCACACGCCGGTACGGGTCTCGGTCTGGCCCCGGCTGCCGCTCACCCCGTCGGGCAAACCGGACCGCGCCTATCTGCGCTCCGTCTCGCCGCCGGATCCCGCCGCCGATCCCGCCGGCACCGGCGGCCCGGCCCCCAGCTCCCCGCGCGGAGCCACCGCGCGGGCCGACCCCGTCCGCGCGCGCGGACCGGGTCACCAGCCCGATCACGCCTCCTCGCGAACCAGAAAGGGCGTCCCATGACCGGTTACGGCCACTTCGCCCGGTCGCTGCGGCTACGGCGGCTCTACCGCCACAGCACGGCCGGCCTGATGATCACTCCTCTCGACCACTCGATCCACGACGGTCCGGTGGTGCCCAAGGGCACGACGCTCGACCAGCTCGCCGCCAGGATCGCCGCCGGCGGGTCGGACGCCGTCGTCGTGCACAAGGGCAGCGTGCGCCACATCAGCCCGGAGCGGTTCGCCGCGATGTCGCTGATCATCCACCTCAACGCGAGCACCAGCCAGGCGCTCGACCCGAACGCCAAGTACGTCGTCGCCGGCGTCGAGGAGGCCCTGCGCCTCGGCGCGGACGCCGTCAGCGTCCACGTCAACCTCGGCTCCGACGACGAGCGGCAGCAGATCGGCGACCTCGGGAGGATCGCCGACGCCTGCGACCGCTGGAACCTGCCGCTGCTCGCCATGGTGTACCCGCGCGGGCCGCGGATCAGCGACCCGCGGGACCCGGCGGTCGTCGCGCACGCCGTGACGATCGCCGCGGACCTGGGCGCGGACCTGGTCAAGACCGTCTTCCTCGGATCCACCGCGGAGATGCTCGACCTGACCGCGGCCTGCCCGGTGCCGGTCCTCGTCGCGGGCGGGCCCGCCCTCGACGAGGAGGAGGACGTCCTGGCGTACGTCCGGGACGCCATCGCCGGCGGGGCGGGCGGGGTGGCCATGGGCCGCAACATCTTCCAGGCCAAGGACCCGCGCGCGCTGGCGGCCAAGGTCGCCCGGATCGTGCACCACTTCCCCGAACAGCACTTCGCGGGCGGCCCGTTCACCGACCCCGGCCAGGGTCCCGTGCACAGCGAGCGCCTCACCCCCGATCACCTCGACGACTCATCTCTCGACAACCACCTGACAGGAGGTCCGCATCATGACGGACGCCAAACTGTGCTGGCTTGACATCCGCGAGGCCGGCGCCGCCACCGCCGCCGTCCTGGAGGAGGCGGTGCACCAGAGGATCGACGGCATCGTCGCCGCCGACCCGGCCGTCTTCGCCGGGCTGCCGCCGACCGTCCGCAAGGTCCTGCTCTTCGAGGACGGCGCGGCGACCGTCCCCGCCGACCTGGGCGGGGCCGACGTGGTGATCGTGCCCGGCCCGCGGGACGGCCGCGCCGAGCTCGAAGCGGCCCACCCGGACACGCAGTTCGGGCGGTACGTGGAGATCGTCGACGCCGACACCCTGGAGGACGCCTGCCTGGCGGCCCGCCTGGAGGCGTGGAGCGTCCTCGACTTCCGCGACCCGACGAAGATCCCCCTGGAGATCGTCATCGCGGCCGCCTCGGGCGCGCCCGGCTCGATCGTGACGACCGCCGCCGACACCGACGAGGCCGAGATCCTGTACGGCGTCCTGGAGCACGGCTCGGACGGGGTCCTGATGCGGGGCCGTACGGTCGGTGACGCGACGGCGCTGCGGACCGCGGCGACCGCCCACGGCGGCGAGATCTCCCTGGTCGAGCTGGAGGTCACGGCGACCACGCACATCGGGATGGGCGAGCGGGCCTGCGTCGACACCACCACGCACTTCCGCAAGGACGAGGGCATCCTCGTCGGCTCGCACTCCAAGGGCATGGTCCTGTGCGTCAGCGAGACCCACCCGCTGCCGTACATGCCGACGCGCCCGTTCCGGGTCAACGCCGGTGCCCTGCACTCGTACACGGTGGGGCAGAACGGCCGCACCCACTACCTGAGCGAGCTGCACGCCGGCAGCTCCGTCCTGGCGGTCGACGTCGACGGGCGCACCCGTCCCGTCAGCGTCGGCCGGGTGAAGATCGAGACCCGTCCGCTGATCTCCATCGACGCGGTCGCGCCCAGCGGGCAGACGGTCAACCTGATCCTCCAGGACGACTGGCACGTGCGGGTCCTCGGCCCCGGCGCCGCGGTGCTGAACAGCACCGAGCTCAAGCCGGGCGACCGCATCCTGGGTCACCTTCCGACGGCCGACCGTCATGTGGGCTACCCGATCAACGAGTTCTGCCTGGAGAAGTAGGAGCACCGCGCACCACCTTCTCGTGACGCCCCGCCCCGGCACGCCCCGTGCCGGGGCCGGCTCGCGTCCGGGGGCCCGGACGGCCCTCACAGCAACCCGCACTCGGTGGCGATGCGGGCCGCGTCGAACCGGTTGCGGCCGCCGAGCTTCTTGATCGCCGCCGAGGTCAGGTTCCGTACCGTCCCCGCCGCCAGGTAGAGCTCCCCCGCGATCTCCTTGACCGTCGCCCCGCCCGCCGTCAGCCGCAGCACGTCCGTCTCGCGGACGCTGAGCACCGCCTCCCCGGCCGCCGGGGTCCGCAGCAGCCCCGGGTCGACCGTGAGGCAGCCGCCCGCGACGCCCACGAGGGTGGTGATCAGCTGCGGCAGCCGGGCCGTCTTGGGGACGACGCCGAGCGCTCCGGCGGCGACCGCCCGGTCCACCACGGAGGGCGTGGCCGCGCCGACCATGAGCGCCACCCCGCAGCTCGGATGGTGCGAGCGGACCTCGGTGGCCGCGCGCAGCGCCTTGCCGCCCATGGTGCTCTCGCCGAGCAGCAGGACGGTGGGCCGGTGCCGCTGCACGGCCGGCAGGACGGCCTCGAAGGTCGTGGCCAGACCCACGACGTCCAGGCCGTTGGTGCCGTTCAGGGTCTCGGCGAAGGCCTCCAGGACCAGCTGGTGGTCACCGGCCACGACGACGCGAATGGACATGTCTCTCCCCCGTGGTGACTTCTCGCAGTGGGTGTGCGGACGGTCAGCGGCTGGGTGCGCGGGCCGCGTCGGCGGCCAGGCCGTCGACGACGGAGCGGACCCAGATCCGGTCCTCGGCGGTCGCCGGCTCCGGGCCGTGCCCGGCGGCCGGGGCGCGCTCGATGTGCCGGGCGTCCGCGGGCAGCGCGCCCGCGAGGGCCGCCGAGACGATCCGGAAGGCGTGCCGCAGGCCCTCCGCGGCGCCCGGGGCCGGCAGCACGACGACCGCGGCCGCGACGGGCCCCGCGTCGGCGGCGATCTGGCCGGGCAGCCGGGCCGCCTCGGCGGGGTCGCCGATGTCGATCCGGTACGGGAGGGCCACGAGCCCCAGGTCGTTGAGCTCCTTGCAGAGGAAGGCGGCGTTGGTCGCGGCGTCGTCACCGCGGCCCGGGTGGCCGGCGCCGACGACGGCGACGATCGCCCCGGCCGCGCAGAGCCGGGTGGTGAGCTCCCGGCCGATGCCCGTCGTCGCGTCGACGACGAGGACGACGAGACCGTCGAGCCGAGGCGGAGGGGAACCTGTACGGGCCACGAGAACGCCCTTTCGAGGAGATCGTCGAGCGGGTAGCGTGCTGATCGTGTGAATGGGGTGATTCGGGGGGCCCGGGCCGCCCGGCAAGGGGGCACCACATGGACGAGGTCTCATCGCTCGATCAGCACACGCTGGGCGTCTATCGCGCGATCCTGTTCCACAAGGAGCACGATCCGGAGCGGCTGGCGAAGCTGCTGGACTGTACGACCGAGAAGGTGGCGGAGGCACTCGTCCTGCTGACGCGGCTGTCGCTGCTCGCACCGTCACGGGACACCCCGGGCGGGGTGCGGGCGGTGAACCCGTCGCTGGGCCTGAAGGTGCTGCTCCAGCGGGAGGAGCGCGAACTCGCCTCGCGGCAGCAGCGGATCGAGCAGAACCGGGCGGCGCTCGCCGCCCTCGCCGCCGAGTACACGGCCTCGGGCCGGTCGGGCGGTCTGGACGGGGCGGAGCACCTCGACAACGTCGACGACATCCGCACCCGGCTGGAGGCCCTGGCCGAGTCCTGTACGCACGAGTCGCTCGCCTTCCACCCCGGCCGGGCCCTCACCGAGGAGTCCGTGGAGGCCGGCCGGCCCCTGAACGAGCGGGCGATGGACCGGGGGGTGCGCTTCCGGACCGTCTATCTGGACAGCGTCGCGGGGGACCGGGTCACCCGGGCGCACGCCCAGTGGATGGCGGAGCGCGGCAGCGAGATCCGTACCTCGCCGACGCTCCCCATGCGGCTGCTCATCGTGGACACCACGGCGGCGGTCGTCGCCGGGCTGCCGGGCCAGGCCCAGCCGTCCGCGCTGCTCTTCAGCAGCCAGCCGGTGGTCCTGGCCATGCGCGCCCTGTTCGAGGCGTACTGGGAGCACGCCTCCCCGCTCGACGGGCCCGGGGACGCCCTGCCCGGTGGGCTCACGCCGCAGGAGCGCAAGCTGCTCCAGCTGCTCGCGAGCGGTCTGACCGACGAGGCCGTGGCGCGTGCGCTGGGCATCGGGGTGCGGACGGAGCGGCGGATCGTCGCCGACCTGATGGAGCGGCTGGGGGCGTCGAGCCGGTTCGAGGCCGGGGTGCAGGCGACGCGCCGCGAGTGGATCTGAAGGGGGCGCGCGGCGGTCGCGGCGAGGGTGACGCTCATGGTGGTCAGTCCCGGGGGGCGGTCGGCCAGACGAAGTCGTCCGGGATCTGGGGGATGCAGGGCAGGCCGGGGAGCGTGGGCACGCAGGGGAAGCGCGGCGGCTCCGGGTTCGGCGGCGTCGGCCAGACGAAGTCGTCACCGCCCTGGGTGACCGCCGGGGGCGCCGCCGGGGCGGCCTGGGCCGGGGACGCGAGCAGGACTCCGCCGAGGACGGCGGCGGCGACGGTGGCGAGGATGCTGCTGGTGGCGCGGAGGCGACAGGACATGCGGGTCTCCATTCCAGGGCGGCTGCGGTACGGGTGCGGCCGTACGCGCTTCTCGGGAGGTTCTCGGCGGCCGGGGGTTTTCAGCCTTCCCGGCCGCACACCCAGAGGTAATCACCGCGGGGGCCCGCCTGTCCGCTTCCGGACAGGCCAGGAAGCTGCCTGGCAATGAGCTGCCGCACGACCTGCGGGGAAAACGGAGGGGCTCTCCGAGCGGACCCTCGCCTTCCGGCCAAAAGCCCAGGCCGGAACCGCATCCGGGCCCGGATCAAGATCCGGCCACGCCACCGTGCGCCGCGGGGGGCCCCGCCCCCGGGGCCCCCCCGGGGCGGCCCCCCGCCCCCCCCCGGCGGGGGCGCGGGGGCGGGGCGCCCCCCCCGCCCCCCCGGGGGGGGGCGGGGGGCCCGCGGCCCCCCACCCCCCCGCCCCCCCCCCCCCGCGCCCCCTAACCCCCCGCCCCCCACGCCCCCGCGCCCCGCGCCCCCCCGCCCGCCGCCCCCCCGCCGGAGACGACACCGGGCCCCGGGCGGGCGGCGACACGGGGTCGCTGCGCCCACCGGGACCCGGTGGATGGGGCCTGGCGTCAGGCGCCGGCTCAGGCCTTGCTGTAGTGCGCCCAGAACTCGTCCCAGGACAGCACACCGTCGCCGTTGTCGTCGCGCTGCTTGATGAGCACCTCGGCGACCGTCTCGGTGACGTTGAAGTCGCCGTGCTTCGCCATGAGGCTCTTGTACTCCGCGGCGGTGATGAATCCGTCCCCGTCGGTGTCGAAACTGTTGAATGCCTTGCGTGCGTCGTCGATGTCCGCCACTGTGTCCGCCCCTTCTCGGTGCTTTTCTGACGGGGGTCAGATTAGCTGGCTCCCCGGTGCCGGATGATGGGGGCATGAACGACGAGGTGGCACGGATCCTGGCAGCGGCCGCGCACGGGGAGTTCCCTCCTCCGGACGGTGCGACGACGGTGGTGCCCCAGCCCGGGTCGCGGGACGCGGGGGTGCTCGCCTTCACGGCCCACTCGGTGGTCTTCACGGACGCCGACCCCGACTGGGTGCGGGCCGAGCTGGCGGCCACGTCCGCCGACCCGCTGGCGGCGAGCATGAACCCGGCCTTCCTGCTGGCGCTGATGGCCCGTACCGGCCGCCGCATGAACACGATCGACCTGCTCACGGTCGCCGACGCGCTGCCGGGCCCGCCCCCGCTGGAGCTCCGGGAGATCGACGATCCCTCGCACCCCCGGGTGGCGCGGGCCCTGAAGTACCGCGACGAGGTCCGGGTGTGGGCGGCCGAGGGCGGGGTCCTGATCCTGGGCCGGGGGGTCGCGGGCCGCTGGGAGGCGGCGGTCGAGGTGGACGAGGAGGTGCGCCACCGGGGCCTGGGCCGGGCCCTGGCGACGGCGGCCCGCCACCTCACGCCGGGCGACGTGGTGTGGGCCCAGCAGGCTCCGGGCAACGCCCGCAGCGTCCGCGTCTTCCAGGCGGCGGGCTACCGCCCGGTGGCCTCGGAGGCGCTGCTGACCGCCGTCTGAGCGCGGTGTCGCCCGGCCCGGCCCGCCACCGCCCCGGCCCGCCCCGTACCGCTAACGGAAGATGCCGGTGTGGCCGAGGGAGTAGCGGCCGGGCTGGGGGTAGACGGCGAGGCCGTGGGGGCCGCTGCCGACGGGGATGCGGGCGAGCTGCTTCCCCGTCGTGGTGTCGATCGCGTAGACCTCGGAGTCGTAGCGTCCGGCGAGCCACAGGACCTTGCCGTCGGCGGAGACGCCGCCCATGTCGGGGGAGCCGCCGTTCGGGAGCTTCCACTTCTTGGTGAGCTTGTTCTGCCCGAAGTCGAAGACGGAGACCGAGCCCTCCCCGCGGTTGGAGATGTACATCTCGCGCGAGTCCCGGCTGATGTAGAGGCCGTGGCAGCCCTTGCCGGTGGGGAGCAGGGTGGGGGTGGTGAACTTCTCGCCGTCCAGGACCCACATGCCGTGCGCCATCATGTCGGCGATGTAGAAGGTCCTGCCGTCGGGCGAGATCTTCACGTCCTGCGGCATCGCGCCGTCGAAGGGCAGCTTCTGCTGGCCGATCACCTCCATCTTCTCGGTGTCGACCTTGAGGAGTTCGCCGGAGAACTCGCAGGAGACGACGAAGTAGCGTCCGTCGGCGGAGAAGTCGGCGTGGTTGACGCCGTAGCAGCTGACCGGGACGGACTTCTTCCGTTCCATGGTGTGCGGGTCGCGGAAGACGAGCTCGCGGTCGAGCGAGGCCATCACGATGGCGTACTTGCCGTTCGGCGTGAAGTAGAGGTTGTACGGGTCGTGGACCTCGACGGGCTTGCCGGCGACTCCGGTGGCGGGGTCGATGGGGGTGAGCGTGTGGCCCCGGTTGTTGTTCACCCAGAGGGTCTTCATGTCCCAGGAGGGGACGACGTGCTGGGGCTGGACGCCGACCGGGATGGTCTCCACGACCTGGTAGGTCGTGGGGTCGATGACGGAGACGGTGTTCGAGTTGGTGTTGGGGACGTAGACCCGGGAGGGGAAGTTCCGCACCACGGGAGAGAGCTGGTTCGGCCGGTCGGCGGCGTAGACGTCGTGCGGGTCGAGCGGGGGCGGCATCCCCGGCAGTCCGGCGGGGGCCGCCTTGGGCACGGCGGCGGCCTTCTTCACGGGGGCGGCGCCCTCGGGGTGGCTCCCGGTGCCGCAGCCGGCGAGGCCGGCGAGGAGGGCGGCGGCGAGGAGGGCGCGTGTTCTCTTCGTGACGTGTGCCATCAGCTCAGCAGCTCCGTGGTGGTGACCGCGCTCAGGCCGCGGCGGTCGAGGTCGGCGAGGAGGAGGGGCAGCGCGGCGGCGGTGTCCGGGTAGCCGAAGTGCAGGCTGACGACGGATCCGGCGCGGACCTGCCCAGTGACGTTGCGGACGACGGCCGCGGCGCCGGGTGAGGTGAAGTCGAGCGAGTCGACGTCGTACGAGAGGACGTGCGGGTATCCGGCGCGGCGGGCGGCGCGCAGGACGGCGGGGCCGGCGTGCTGGGTGCGGGAGGGGCGGAACCAGGTGCCGACGGAGCCGGTGAGCCGGCGCAGCCGGGTGGCGCAGGCCTCGATCTCGGCGAGGGCCTCGGTCTCGGTCATGGCGTTGATGTCGATGTGGCGCTGGGTGTGGTTGCCGAGGTCGTGGCCGCCGTCGAGGACGCGGCGGGCCAGGGCGGGGTGCTCGTCGAGCCAGCCTCCGACGGCGAGGACGGTGACACGGGCGCCGGCCTTCTCGGCCTCGGTGAGCAGCCGCGTGGCGAGGGCGGGGTCGCCCTGGCCGTGGAAGGTGAGGGCGACCCGGGGCCGGTCGCGCGGGCCGTGCGCGATCTCGTCGGGCTGTCCGGGGAAGTGCCGGGGGGCCGGGGCGGCGGCGGGCGCGGGAGCAGGGCTGCGCCCGGCGGCGGGGGCGGGGGCGGGGCGGGGGTCCGTGCCGCAGGCGGTGGCGAGGGCTCCCGCGAGGGCGGCGGCCGCGCCCGCCCGGAGGGCTCCACGGCGGTCGGTCGGCTTCACGCGACCATTCAAAGGGGATGTCGCCCGATTGGTCACGATTAGGCCAATTCAGGACGTTTGCAGGCATACGCACGGCGTCCAGCATGCGGACGACCCCGAGAAACAACCGATGAACCGCATAGCCATTCACTGTTTACAAGGCGGGTGCTGCACGTCACCAACGATTCACTATTGAACTGTCCGCTTTTGACCCAGCTTGCCCCAGTAGGGACTTTTGGCGACAAGGCCACCTGTCTGCCATAGTCGGAGACACGACCCCCATTGACCCGGGCCAGGTCGACATAGCGGCCGTGGATACACCCCCCCGTCCACGGCGCACCACACGGAAGCCCCCACGCGCCTCACCATGGCGCACGGGGGCTTCCGTGCGTCCGGGACCACGGGGGTCAGGGCCGGTCCGCGACCCGCATCTCGAACCAGGTCGTCTTGCCGCGCGGCGCCAGGTCGACGCCCCAGCGGTCCGCGAGCTTGTCGACCAGGAAGAGTCCCCGGCCGCTGACGTCGAGCTCGTGCACCGGCATCAGGCAGGGCAGCCCGCGCGAGGGGTCGCGCACCTCGATCCGGATCCAGCCGCGGCGCCGCTGCAGGCGCAGGGCGAAGACCCGGGCGCCGGTGTGCCGGACGGCGTTCCCGACGAGCTCCGAGACGAGGAGCACCGCGTGCTCGGCGATCTGCGGACCGAGGCCCCACTGCCGGAGCACCACGTGCTGGGTGAGCCTGCGGGCCACCCAGGCGGACTCGGGACGGGACGGCAGCCGGACGTCGTCCTCGGCCGGGTTGCCGTACAACTCCACCTGGAGGGCGGCCTGTTCGTCGTCGGCGGCCGGTGACCACCGCGGCGCGGCGGCGCTCGCGCGCTGCCGCGGTTGTTCCCTACCCTCCAGGCCCGACATGCCCCCCATCATGGCCGCACGGAGCGGCGCGCGGGGGCCGTTCCCGTGGAATCGGCCCCCGCCCGTGAAGGAACGTCACCCGTTCCGTGAAGGATCGTCACCTGTCGCGTGAGGGGACGTCACCCTCCCGTGAGGGGTCGTCACCCTTCCGTGGCGGCGTCGGGCGGACTCCCGTGGAGGCGTCAGGCGAACTTCGCCTTCCCCGGACCCTCCTCGACGAAGCTGCGCATCCCGCGCTCGCGGTCCTCGGTGGCGAACAGACCGGCGAACCAGGTGCGCTCGATGGCCAGGCCGGTGTCGATGTCGGCCTCCAGCCCCTGGTCGATCGCCTCCTTGGCGGCCCGCAGGGCGACCGCGGGGCCCTGCGCCAGCTTCGCGGCCCAGGCGTGCGCCTGCCCGTACACCTCGGCGGCCGGGACGACCCGGTCGACCAGGCCGAGCGTGAGGGCCTCGTCGGCCTTCACCATGCGGCCCGTGAAGATCAGGTCCTTGGCCTTGGAGGGGCCGACGAGACGGGACAGGCGCTGGGTGCCGCCCGCGCCCGGGATCAGGCCGAGGAGGATCTCCGGCTGGCCCAGCTTGGCGTTGTCGCCGGCGATCCGGTAGTCGGCGCAGAGCGCCAGCTCGCAGCCGCCGCCGAGCGCGTACCCGGTGATCGCGGCGACGACCGGCTTCGGGATGCGGGCGACGGCGGTGAAGGAGTCCTGGAGGGCGCGCGAGCGCTTGACCATGGCCACGTGGTCCATGACCTGCATCTCCTTGATGTCCGCGCCGGCCGCGAACACCTTCTCGCCGCCGTACAGGACCACGGCCCGCACGTCGTCGCGGTCGGTCGCCTCCTGGGCGAGCTCGCGCAGCCGGTCCTGGGTGGCGACGTCCAGGGCGTTCATCGGGGGGCGGTCGAGGCGGATCGTGCCGACGCCTTCGGCGACTTCGAGGTTCACAGTCATGGGGAAAGGTTAGTGTCCGTTAACGCCGGCGGGCCCGGTGCTGTTGCTCACAGCACCGGGCCCGCACTCCGTCGCGTACGACTAGGCGATCCACTCCGACCAGTCCATGTTCCAGCCGTTGAGGCCGTTCTCCGGCGTGATCTGCTTGTCCTTGGAGTTCTTCACGACCACGACGTCGCCGATGATCGAGCTGTCGTAGAACCAGGCCGCCGGCATCGAGCTGTCGCCCGCGCCCCGCGCGTCCTGCAGGCCGACGCAGCCGTGGCTGACGTTCGACGAGCCGAAGGTGGAGGCGGGGGCCCAGTAGTTGCCGTGCACGAAGGTGCCCGAGTTCGACAGGCGCATCGCGTGCGGCACGTCCTTGATGTCGTACTCGCCGCCGAAGCCGACCGTGGCCCCGTTCATGCGGGTCACCTTGTACTTCTCGCTGATGACCATCTGACCGTTGTACGTGGTCGTGGACGGCGCGCCCGCGGTGATGGGCAGCGTCTTGATGACCGCGCCGTCGCGCTCGACCTTCATGGTCTTGGCGCTCGCGTCGACGGTGGAGACCTGACGGCGGCCGATGGTGAAGGAGATCGTCTTCTTCTGCTTGCCGTAGACGCCCGGGCGGCCCTCGACGCCGTCCAGGTTCAGCGCGACCGTGACCTTGGTGCCGGCGGCCCAGTAGTCCTTGGGACGGAAGTCGAGGCGGTCGTTGCCGAACCAGTGGCCCTCGATGTCGACGGCCGGGACGGCCGTCACCTTGATGGCCTTCTCGACGGCCTCGGGGTCGGTGATGCCCCGGGTGAAGTTGATGGAGACCGGCATGCCGACGCCGACGGTCGAACCGTCCTCGGGCGTGTACTGGCCGATGAAGGTGTTCTTCGGGACGAGGGTGGTGAAGGTGGTGTCCTTCGCCGACTCGCGGCCGTCGGTGTCCTTCGCGATCGCGTGGACCTTGTACTGGGTGGCCGCCGACAGGTGCGCGGTCGGCGACCAGCTGGCGCCGTCCGCGGCGATCCTGCCCTCGATCTCGGTGCCCTTGGAGTCGGCGACCGTGACCGTGGTCAGCTTGCCCTGCTCGGCGGTGACCTTGAGGGCCCCGCTGGTGGCGACCGAGTCGGCGCCGTCCTTCGGAAGGATCGTCACGACCGCCTGCGAGGCCGCGTTCTCCTGCTTGCCGCCGCCCTGGGCCGCCGGGGCCTGGCCCGCGCCCCCGCCGGTGGCGGTCTCACCGCCGCCGCAGGCGGTGAGCACCAGGAGCATCGCCCCCGCCGCCAGGGCCTGCAGCGCGACGCCCCCGCGCCGCCGCCCGCTCTTGACCGATGCCCCCGATATCGGCTGCCCGTTCACTGTGGTCGTCTCCCCTCGCACGGCCTGGCTGCGCCACGGCCCCACCCCCGTGCGCATCCACTCGCGCACACAGCGCTAGATAATCACACCGCAGGACACGAAAGTTCTTCGTGAATGTCACCGTTCCGTCCCGATCGGCGTGCTAGGAGCGGGCGAGGACGGGCGCCCCCGCGTCAGTGCAGCGCGGAGCCCGCCTTCCACTGGTTCCAGCCCAGGTTCCAGCCGCCGAGACCGTTGTCGGGGGCGACCTCCTTGTCGTGGGAGTTGACCACCTCCACCACGTCGCCGATGAGCGTCCGGTCGAAGAACCAGCCCGCGGGCGAGTCCGCGCTGCCGCCCTTGTCGTCCCGCAGGCCCACGCAGCCGTGGCTGACGTTCGCGGAGCCGAAGGTGGACGGGTCGGCCCAGTAGTTGCCGTGCAGGAAGGTGCCCGAGTCGGTCAGCCGGATCGCGTGCGGCACGTCCTTGATGTCGTACTCGCCGCCGAAGCCGACCGTCCTGCCGTCCATCCGCGTCACGTCGTACAGCTCGGTGACGACCATCTTCCCGTTGTACGTGGTGGTCTTCGGCGCGCCCGCGGTGATCGGCACGGTGGCGAGGAGCTCGCCGTTCCTGCGGACCTCCATGGTGTGCGCCTCGGCGTCGACGAGGGACGTCTGGGAGCGGCCGACGGTGAACCCGACGGTCTTGCGCTGGATGCCGTACACCCCGGGCGCCCCCTCGACGTCGCGCAGCCCGAGCTCGACGGTGACCTTCGTGCCGGGCCGCCAGTACGCGGCGGGGCGGAAGTCGAGCCGCTCCTTGCCGAACCAGTGGCCGACGACCTCCACCGGCGGATCCGAGGTGACGCGGACGGCACGCTCGACCTCGGCCCGGTTCTCGATCGGCATGTTGAAACCGAAGGAGACGATCATGCCGGTGCCGACCGTGGAACGGTTCTCCGGCTTGAAGTAGCCGATGAAGCGGGACTCGGGGACCACGGTGGTGAAGGTGGTGTGCCGGGCCGAGCGGCGGCCCTGCCCGTCGAGCGCGACCGCGTCCACGCTGTACTTGGCGGCCAGCGCGAGGCGGGTGCCCGGCCGGGGCCGCCAGCGCAGCCCGTCCGCCGACGTCTCCCCCGCGACCTCGGTCCGCCGGCCGTCCTCGACCTGGGCGACCGTGACCCGTTCGAGCCGCCCGCTGTCCAGTGCCACCTCGACCGGCCCGCCCGCCGGCACCGCCCGGCTGCCGTCCTCCGGACTCACCCGGATGACGTCGCCCGGGGCCCGCGCCACGCCCGGCAGACCGATGCCGACGCCCCCTCCGCCGTCCGCTCCGGTGCAGCCCGCGAGCCCCGCGGCCAGCCCCGCCGTCAGTCCCGCCGCCATCAGGGCGCGCCTCGCCCGCTTCCATACAAGTCTCACGCTCGGCCCAACGACGGCCACCCTCCAGGGGAAACGTGCGTGCGGGTCATGTTGGGAGCAGGGCCGTGCGGGCAGAACAGGGGGAGGACCACCCGCGGGAGCGGCGGCCGGGACGCCGCCGCTCCCCCGGGTGCGGGCCCGACGAGCCGCGGGAGGCCGGGACGGTGGCGAGCGCAGCCGAGCAGGAGGCGGTACCGGAGCATGCCCTGGAGCGGGCCGGGCCACCGGTGTGGCCGGGGGCACCGACCCCGCTGGGGGCCCGGTGCCGGGTCGGACCCGGCGGGGTGACGGGGACCAACTTCGCCCTGTGGGCGGGCGGGGCGGAGGCCGTGGAGCTGTGCCTCTTCGACGCCTCCGGGACGGAGACCCGGCTGCCGCTGACCGAACTGACGCACGAGATCTGGCACGGCTTCGTGCCGGGCGTCGGGCCGGGACAGCGGTACGGCTACCGGGTGCACGGCCGCTGGGACCCGTGGACGGGCGCCCGGTGGAACCAGGCGAAGCTGCTCCTCGACCCGTACGCGCGGGCCGTCGACGGCGACTTCGCGGCGCTGCCCCCGGAGGCGTACGGGCACGTCCGGGACTGGCCGCAGCAGCACGTGGCCGACACCGTCCGCGACGAGCGGGACTCCGCCCCGTACGTCCCGAAGGGCGTCGTCGTCCATGACGACGACGACTGGTCCGACGACCGCAGGCCCAAGACGCCCTGGCAGGACTCCGTCATCTACGAGGTGCACGTCAAGGGCTTCACCAAGCTGCACCCGGGCATCCCGGAACACCTGCGGGGCACGTACGCCGGGCTCGCGCACCCGGCCGCGATCGACCATCTGGTCCGGCTCGGCGTGACGGCGGTCGAACTGCTCCCCGTGCACCAGTTCGCCCACGAGGACCATCTGCTGCGGCGCGGGCTGCGGAACTACTGGGGCTACAACTCCGTCGGCTACTTCGCCCCGCACGCCGGCTACTCCTCCTCAGGGACGGCCGGGCAGCAGGTCGGCGAGTTCAAACGGATGGTGCGGGCCCTGCACGCGGCCGGGATCGAGGTCATCCTCGACGTCGTCTACAACCACACGGCGGAGGCGGGCGAGCTGGGGCCCACCCTCTCCCTGAAGGGCATCGACAACCGCGGCTACTACCGCCTCCAGTCCGACGCCCGCCGCTACGCCGACTACACCGGCTGCGGCAACACCCTGCACGTGGTGCAGCCGCAGGTCCTCCGCCTCATCACCGACTCCCTGCGGTACTGGGTGACCGAGATGGGCGTGGACGGCTTCCGCTTCGACCTGGCGGCGGCGCTGGCCCGCTCGATGCACGACGTCGACATGCTCTCCCCCTTCCTCGCGGTCATCGCCCAGGACCCGGTCCTGCGCCGGGTGAAACTCATCGCGGAACCCTGGGACGTGGGCAACGGCGGCTACCAGGTCGGCGCCTTCCCGCCGCTCTGGACCGAGTGGAACGACCGCTACCGGGACGCCGTACGGGACTTCTGGCGCGGGGCGCTGCCCGACGTGCGGGACCTCGGCTACCGGCTGTCCGGCTCCAGCGACCTGTACGCCTGGGGCGGGCGCCGCCCGTACGCCTCCGTCAACTTCGTCACCGCCCACGACGGCTTCACGCTCCGCGACCTGGTGACCTACGAACGCAAGCACAACGAGGCCAACGGCGAGGGCAACCGGGACGGCACCCACGACAACCGCTCCTGGAACTGCGGGACGGAGGGCGAGACCGACGACCCCGCGGTCAACGCCCTGCGCCTGCGCCAGCAGCGCAACCTCCTCACCACCCTGCTGCTGTCCACCGGGGTCCCGATGCTCGTCGCCGGCGACGAGACGGGCCGCACGCAGGGCGGCAACAACAACGCGTACTGCCAGGACAACGAGCTGGGCTGGCTCGACTGGTCGCTGCCGGACGACCCGGGCCGGGGCGGCCTCCTCGCCCTGACCCGCCGGCTCCTGTCGCTGCGCCACCGCCACCCGGTCCTGCGCCGCCGGGCCTTCTTCTCCGGCCGGCCGCAGGGCGCCGACGGGCTGCGGGACCTGGCCTGGTTCACCGCCGGGGGCACCGAGATGACGGAGCGCGACTGGTACGCGCCGACGGCCACGCTCGGCCTCTACCTGTCGGGCCGGGACATCCCGGGCCGGGACGAGCGGGGCGAGCAGATCACCGACGACAGCTTCCTCGCGGTCCTGCACGCGGGCTCGCGGCCCCTGGAGTTCCGTCTCCCGGGCCCGCCGTGGGCGGCGACGTACGAACTCATCGTGGACACGTCGAGGGAGGACCAGTCGGAGGCCCCGGGCACGTCGCACCCGGGGGGCGGGACGATCACGGTGGGAGCGCGGTCGGTGGTCCTGCTCCGGGTGTCCACGTAGCTGGGCGGCACCTCTGCGGACGACGCCCCCGCCGGTCCGTTGTGGGCTGCGCCCCGCCCGTTGTGGGCAATCGTTCCGCTGGGGCGATGGGGGTCCCCCCTGCTCGAGCGAAGCCGAGAGCTTGGGGGAGGGTGGGCACAACG
>NZ_JBHWFF010000010.1:0-101007 GCF_042733785.1 Streptomyces sp. NPDC059695
AGTTCGTCGGCGTGGCCCGCGGCGCTCGCGGCGGAGAGCTCGTCGATGTAGGCGAAGGTCAGCTCGGCGAACTTGGCGACCTCGGCGGCGGGCAGACCCGCGACGCACGGGGGACTCGGGGGCGGACGTGCGTGTGGAACCGGAGGGCCGGGGCGCGGGCCCGGCCGAAGCGGGCGAGCCCCTGCGGATCGACCTGCTCGGGCCCGTCCGGGCCCGGCGCGGCGACGTCGCCCTCTCCCTCGGTCCGGTACGGCGCCAGGCCGTGCTCGCGGCCCTGGTCCTGCGCGCCCCGGGCTTCGTGACGTACCGGCAGCTCCTCGACGACGTCTGGGGCGCGGAGCCGCCGGGCACCGGCCACCGCGTCCTGCCGAGCTACGTCTACGCGCTCCGCAGGGCCCTGGACCCCGTGGACGCCCGGCCCGGCGGTTCGGTGATCGGCGGCGGGCGCGGCGGCTACCGGTTCGAGCCCGGCGCCGCCCGCACCGACCTCGCCGAGCTCGCCGAGCGGGCGGCGCTCGCCCGGCACACGAAGGCCTCCGGCGACCTCCCGGGCGCCCTCGACGCGGGCGGCCGGGCCCTCGCGCTGCTGAGCGGCGATCCGCTGCCCGGCCTCCCGGGGCCCCTCGCCGACACCGAGCGGCAGCGGCTGAACCGGCTGCGCCGGGCCCTGCACCAGGAGCGCGCGGAGTGCCTCGTCCTGCTCGGCCGCCATCCGGAGGCCCTGGACGGCCTCATGGCGGCGCCCCTGGCCCTGCCGTACGACGAACCGCTGGCCGCGCTGCGGATGCGGGCGCTGTACGGCAGCGGCCGTCAGGCGGAGGCGCTGGCCGTCTACCGGGACACCCGCGACCGGCTCCTGGACGAACTGGGCGTCGAGCCCGGCGCGGACCTGCGCCGCGTGCACCAGGCCGTCCTGCGCCGGGACGAGGCACTGCTGCTCGGCCCGGCCGAAGGGACCCGGCCGGCACCGGCGCCCGCCCTGCGGGACACCGCCTCGGGACAGGTCCCACCGCCGGACGGCGCGGCGGAGCGCCGCCCCGGTGGGGGGAGCCCGCCGCGCAACGAGCTCCCCGGTGACATCGCCCGTCTCGTCGGGCGCGCGGCCGAACTCGCTCTGCTCACCGCTCCCGTCCACCCCGGCGCCGTGTCGGTCATGACCGTGGACGGGACGGCCGGCGTCGGCAAGACCGCGCTCGTCGTGCGCGCCGCCTGGACGCTTCGCGACGACCACCCCGACGGGTGTCTGTTCGTGGACCTGGAGGCGCACGGCGGCGGACCGCACCGAGCCCTGCGTCGCCTGCTCCGCACGGTGCGGGGCGGCGGCCAGGAGCTCCCCGCGGACCCGGACGGCGCGGACGGCCTGGCCGACCTGGTCACGGCCTGGCGCGCGGCCACGAGCGGGCTGCGGCTGCTCCTCGTCCTGGACGGCGCCCGCAGCGCCGAGCAGATCCGTCCGCTGCTGCCCGCGGGCCCGGGGAGCCGGGTCCTCGTGGCGGGGCGGCAGCGGCTGCCCGGTCTCGACGCCGACGTGCGGCTCACCGTGGAGCCCCTGCCCGCCGAGGACGCGCTCGGCCTGCTCCGCTCCCTCCTCGGGGAGGTCCGGGCGGACCGCGAACCCGAGGCCGCCCTGGAGCTCGCCCGGCGCTGCGGCGGCCTGCCGCTCGCGCTGCGGATCACGAGCGCCCGGCTGCAGAACCGCCCGTCGTGGACCCTGGCGTTCCTGGCGGGCCGGATGTCCGACGACGACCGGGGCCTCGGCGAGCTGCGCGCGGAGGACCGCAGCGTGGAGGCCGCGCTCCGGCTCTCGTACGACCGGCTGGAGCCGCGACTGCGGCGTGGATTCAGGGCGTTGGGGGTGGTGCCGACCGTCCGTTTCGACGGACTCGGTCTCGCCGCCGCACTGGGCGGGTCCCGTGCCGATGCCGAAGGGATGCTGGAGGACCTGGTCGACGCGAGCCTGCTCCAGGAGCCGCATCCCGGCCGCTACCGGCTGCACGATCTGGTCCGGGTCCATGCCCGGCAGCTCGCCGCCGCCTCGCCCGCGGAGGCGACGGCGGACCGCGTGGCCGTCCTGCGCCTCTACACGGTGGCCGGACGGCTCGCGGGCGACTGGGGCCCGGACGCGTTCCCGACCGGACCCGCCGCCGCCGAAGTCCCCTTCGCCGACGGGCGGGAGGCCTCCGCCTGGCTGGACGCGGCGGGCGGCGAGCTGGTCGACGTCGTGGCGTACGCGGCGGCCGCCGGGGAGTACGACCACGCCTGCTGGATCGCCGAGGCCCTGGTCGACCACCTGCTCCGGCACGGCCGGCACCTGGAGTGCCGGACCGTCCTGGACCTCGCCCTGGCCTGCGCGGACCGGGCCGACGACCGTCGCATGCCCGCCTCGCTCCGCAACTGCAGGGGCTTCGTGGACGTCCATCAGGGACAGTTCGGGCAGGCGTACGCCTGGTTCGTCGACGCGCTGCGCCTCAGCCCCGGCGACACCAGCCCACGGGACCGGGCCCGGTCCGTCGCCGGGCTCGGGGTCGCCGAGTGGACGCGGGGTCGCGTCGAGGAGGGAACCGCGCACCTGGAGGAGGCCGCGCTCCTGGCGGCCGGACTCGGCGACGCCTGGCTGACCGGTGTCGTGACCTGCAACCTGGGCGCGATCCACCATCGACAGGGCCGCCACGAAGAGGCGGAGGAGCTGTACTCCGAGGCGCTCGCGCTGGCCGAGCGGAGCGGACGGCCCCGCACGATCAGCAGCGGTCTGTGCTTCGTCGCCGAGGCGCGGCTGGCCCTGGGCCGGACCACGGACGCCATCGGCCTGCTGCGGCGGGCGGCCGACCTCGCCCACGAGGCCGACGACCCCACGCTCCGCGTGTCGGCGCTCTCCCGGCTCGCGACCGCCGAGCACGGCCGGGGCCGGCTGCGCGCCGCCGTCGACACCCACCACGAGGCCCTGTCGACGCTCACCGAACACACCAGCACCTGGCTGGAGATGGAGGTCCGGACCCGGCTCGGCAGCACGTACGCGGCGGCGGGCCGTCGCGCGGAGGCCCACCGCGAGTTCAGGACCGCCCTCTCGCTGCCCGGCGCCGGGGACCATCCCCACCTGTACGAGAGGGCGCGCGACGGGCTGGCCGGGACGGGTGACCCGGCGCGGGAGACCGTCGACCGCCGGGCACCGTGCCACGTCCAGGACCACGGCGGCACCGGCACCGGCACCACACGTTGACCGACACCGACGCCCAGGCGCACACCCGCGCAGCAGCCGGCGCCCACGGAAAAAGCCCGTGCCGTCGTCGACGCGGCGTCGTACGATGATCGCGATGACGACTCACCTCCTTCACAGATCGGGGGTCCCGTCCGCGCAAGGTGAGTGCTGATGGCCACTCCCTCCGCGTACGAGGATTCCCACCTCTCCCGCTGGCTGCGCGTGCGCGAGTTCGCCGTGCCGCCCTCCATGATCGAGACCGCGACCACCCGCCGTCAGGCCGAGGACTGGGCGGGGGCCTGCGCCGCCGCGCACGTCGACGTCGATCTCGACCTCCGCGCGTCGGCACGGATCCACGGCACGGAACGCGCGGCCCTCGTGCGGGCCGATCTGCGTCGCCTGGCCCCGGATCTGCTGCGCTGGCACATGCCGAGGATCGCCCCGGACGGGCTGCTGCGCCCGGGCCTCACCGTCGCCCTCGCCCGGTACGGCACCGGTGGGGACGACGGCGCGGGCCCGCTGTGTCTGGTCGCCCGGACCGCCCCCGCCTGGGCGGACTCCGGACAGCGGATCAGCCTCGCGCTCTGGGACCGGTCCCGGTCCGACGCCGGTCCCGCCCCTTCCCCTCCGCATCCCCATCCGCACCCGCACCCCCGGTTCCGGCTCGACCTGCACCGGCACCTCTGGGACGCGAGCCGGTCTGCCGAACTGCGCACGCGCTCCGGGGCCGACGGGCCGTCCGTCGCCCCGCCCGGGCCGGATCTGCCGTGGCACGGACTCCCCTGCGCCGTGGACCGGTGGGCCGACGAGGCGGCGATCCTGCTGCGCGCCGAGGGCCGGCCGGCGGGTCCCGTGTCCGTACGCCTGGGCAGGGGGCACCGGTTGCTCCTGGACGCCGACCCGTCCCAGGATCCCGGGCGTCCACCGGCCACGGCCGCCCTCCGGAGCGAGTCCGCCCGGCACGGCTCCGCCAGGGTGCCCGTCCTGCCGGACGCGGCGACCTGGCTCCCGCCCGACCTGGAGCTGCTGCGCGCCGGTCTCGTCGAGGCGGGGCGACTTCACCCGCTGGTCGCCGCCGCGCTCGTACCCGGCCACGTACCGACGGGGCCGTCCCTGCCGCCCGACCGGGCGGGGGCGCCGCGCCTCGTCGCGTGCCGGGGTGCCGTGCACCGGATCGGTCTGGTCGACGGGGTGCTGACCCCGCTCGACCACGACCCCGCCGAACTCCGCCGCGAGGAACTGCTCGTCGCCCTGACCGGCACCGCACTCCCCTGCGTACGGGCCGTCGACGAGGCGCACCGGCGCCCGGACTGCCTCAGGGGTGTCCGCGAGCGGCTCGACCACGGTGACGTGGCCGGGGCACTGGCCGTCGTCGAGGGCCTCCTCGGTCCCGCCGCGCTGCTGCGTGACGGGGCGCTCCGGGACGCCCTGGAGGCGGCGGCCGAGCGGCGCGTCACGTACGGGCTCTACCGGGCCGGGCTCATCGGCCCCGCGCCCGGCCGGCCGCTCGCGCCGCCCTCGTCCCCGCCCACCCGCGGCACACGTCCGGACAGCCGACGCGTGAGCGCGCGTGGCGCGCGCCCGCGCCACGCCACGTCCGCCTTCCCGAACTCCTCACCCCGCTGACGGAGACCGTGTCTCCCCTCCTTCTTCCCAGGTGATCCTCCGTGCCCGCACCCCTGCCCACCGCTCCTGTCTCCGGTCCGTCCCCGTCCGGGGAACTCGACGTCGCCGGAGCCCTGTTGTCCCTGCTCCGCGACACCACCACCGAGCCCCGGCCCGACCCCCAGCTGGAGGCGCTGGCCCTGGCGGTCGCCGCCGACCTGCCGGTCCTCCTGTGGGGTGAGCCGGGCATCGGCAAGACCGCGGCCCTGACGCAGCTCGCCGCCTCGCTCGACCTGCCGCTGACCACGGTCATCGCGAGCGTGCACGAACCCACCGACTTCTCCGGTCTGCCGGTCGTCGGGGACGACCCCGGGGAACAGGGCGTGCCGATGGCGCCGCCGGAGTGGGCCGTACGTCTGGTGCGGGCCGGTCGCGGCCTGTTGTTCCTCGACGAGCTGTCCACCGCTCCCCCGGCCGTCCAGGCCGCCCTGCTCCGGCTCGTCCTGGAGCGGCGGATCGGGACGCTGGTCCTCCCGCCCGACGTACGGATCGTGGCCGCGGCCAATCCCCGGTCCTCGGCGGCCGACGGCTGGGAGCTGAGCCCGCCGCTCGCCAACCGCTTCGTCCATCTGCGCTGGACCCACGACGCCGAGGTGGTGGTGCGCGGCCTCGGCGGCACCTGGCCCCGAGCCACCCTCCCCCGGCTGGCCCCGGAGAGGCTGGCGGAGGCCGTGGACGTCGCCCGGCGGGCGGTCTGCGGTCTGCTGACGGCCCGTCCGGCGCTCGTGCACCGGCTGCCCGGTGGCGAGACGATGCGGGGCGGCGCCTGGCCCTCGCCCCGGAGCTGGGAGACGGCGCTGCGGCTCATCGCCTTCGCGACCGCCGCCGACGTCTCACGGGACGTGCTCGCACAGCTGGTCAGGGGCGCCGTCGGGGACGGGCCGGGGCTCGAACTCCTGGCCTGGCTCGACCGGATGGACCTCCCGGATCCCGAGCTGCTCCTCGCCGATCCCGAGGGCGCCGAGCTCCCCGAGCGCGGAGACCGCCGCCAGGCGGCCCTGGAGGGGGTCGTGGAGGCCGTGGCGCGGCGCCCTGAGAAGTCCCGCTGGGACGCGGCGTGGGTGCTGCTCGCCCGGGCCCTGGAGTCGGGAGCACCCGATCTGGTGGTGGTTCCGGCGACGGCGCTGGCGGGGCTGCGCCGGGAGGACTGGGACGTTCCGGAGTCGATCGAGCGGCTCGCCGGTGTGGTGTCCCTGTCCCGGCGCGCGGACCGCGCGGGCGACCGCGTGCGGTCGGGCGCGGGGGCGGGGCGGTGAGCGCGGTGGCCCCGCTGGACCGGGAGAAGCTGTACGCCGCCCGTCTGCACGCCGTGCGCGTCCGGCCGTATCTGGCGACCGCGCTGTTCGCCCTGCACACCGTGGAGACGCGGGACGTGCCGACCATGGCGGTGGACCGCCACTGGCGCTGCTACGTGTCGCCGGCGTTCGTCGACCGGACCCCGCTGCGCGAGCTCGCCGCGGTGTGGGTGCACGAGGTGACGCACCTGCTCCGCGACCATCACGGGCGCAGCGACCGGGTGGCGCGGGAGCGGGGTCTCACGGGTCCGGGCGAGCGGCTCCGGATGAACATCGCCGCGGACTGCGAGATCAACGACGACGTGTTCGACGACGAACTGCCGAGGCCCGAGGGGGCCGTGCATCCCGGGATGCTGGGGCTTCCCGAGGGCGAGCTCATGGAGGACTACCTGCGGCAGTTCCAGCTGGGGCGGCGGACCTCGGACGCGGGGTGGCTGGACTGCGGCAGCGGCGCCGACGGCCTGGAGCGGGACTGGGACCTCGGGGCGGACGGCGCCCGGGGGCTCAGTGCCCAGGAGCAGGACGCCGTGCGGTTCCGGGTGGCCGAGGCGATCACGGGCCGTCCGGGCACCACGTCGCGGGGCTGGCGGCGGTGGGCCGAGGAGGCGTTCCATCCGCCGCAGGCGTGGCGCGCGCTGCTGGGGGCGGCGGTCAGGTCGGCGGCCCACGGTTCCGGCTCGGGGGACGACTACGCGTACGGGCGGCAGTCCCGGCGCTCGGCCTCGGTGCCCGGCGCCGTGCTGCCGAGTCTGCGGCGCAGTCCGCCCCGGGTCTCCGTCGTCGTCGACACCTCGGGTTCGGTGAGCGACGCCGAGCTGGGCAGCGCGCTCCTGGAGGTCGCCGCGATCGCCCGGGCGGTGGGCGGCCGGCGCGATCTGGTCACCGTTCTGCCCTGCGACGCGGCGGCGCGGATCGTCCATCCGCTGTGCCGCGCGGAGGGCATTCCGCTCATGGGCGGCGGCGGTACGGATCTGCGGACCGGTTTCGCCGCGGCGCTCCGGGCGCGTCCGCGGCCCGACGTGCTCGTGGTCCTGACCGACGGTCAGACGCCGTGGCCGGCCGGGCGGCCGGCCTGCCGGACGGTGGTGGGCCTGTTCCCGCGCGAGCGGAGGTTCCGTTCCTGGGACGAGGACGACCCCGACCACGTCCCCGCCGGACCGCCGGAGTGGGCCCGTGTGGTCGAGCTCGGCTAGTCGGCGCGCGGGCGTGAGCCGGATCACAGGGAACGTCCGACGGGTCCGGGTCCTCCTTCAGGTGTCGGCACCCTTCGGCGTCGGCGCCGAACCGACCTCGATCCGATCCGGAGGGGACCTCATGGCGGTCATCGACATCGAGCGGCCTCGCGCGGCCGGCGGCGGGCGTGCCGTCGCCGTGCTGCTCGCCGTCCTCGCGCTGGCGCACGTCTACTGGGCGACGGGGCTGACCTGGCCCGCCGTCGACGAGCGGGGGCTCTCGCTCGCCGTCCTGGGCGATGTCGTGTCCTTCGGGCCCGCGGTGGTGCTGCCGCTCGCCCTCGTCGAGGGGTGCGCCGCGGCCGCCGTGGCCGCCCACGCGCGCGGCGTCCGCGGTCGCCGGATCCCGCGCCTGGTCACGTATGCCGTGGCCGGGGGGATGCTGCTGCGCGGGGCGGCCGGCCTGGTGTGGATCGTGCTGGGCCGGGACGGCTCCGGGGCGGTCTTCCCCTGGCTGAACGCGCTGCTCTACACCCCGCTGAGCCTGGTCCTCGGCTGGACGGCCCTGCGTGCCGCCCGCTGAGGACACGGGTCCCGTCGACCGGGGGGTCGCACTCGTCCGGGCCGCCCGGCGCGGCGACACCCTGGCCCTGCACGACCTGCTCGACCACCTGACCCCGTACATCGCCCGGATCTGCGGTCCCATCGCGCTCGACGACGGTCCGGACGCCACCCAGGAGGCCCTGGTCGCCGTCTTCACCTCGCTGCGCTCGCTGCGGGAGCCCGCGGCGCTGTACGGGTGGGTGCGGGCGATCTCCGTACGGGAGGCGGTACGGGTCGCCGGGCGGGCGGCGCGGGCGCGGCCCGCGGAGCTCCCCGACGTACCGGAGCGGGGGGATCCGCAGCTGGCCGCCGACATCGGGGACGTCCTGGCCCGGCTCTCTCCCGCGCACCGGGCGGTGCTCGTGCTGCGGGACGTCGAGGGGATGGACGAGGCGGAGGCGGCGGCGCTCCTCGGAGTGCCGGCGGGTACGGCGAAGTCCCGGTTGCACCGGGCGCGACAGAGCTTCCGGAAGGCGTGGTCGGCGTGAGCGACGAGAAGACGACCGGCGAGGGGAACGGCCCGGTGATCGACGAGGTGCGTCGGCTGCGGGTCATGGCCGCCGGGGTGCGGGGCGCGCGGATCGTGGAGCGGGTGCTGCCGGCGCCGCTGGACGCGGTGTGGGGCGTGATGGGTGATCTGGAGGGCGGCTTCGGGGAGTTCCAGCCCGACATGCGGTCGGTGCGGATCCTGCGGCGGGACGGAGACCGGGTGGAGGCCCTCGCCCGCAGCCGGCACGGATTCCGGGCGCGCTTCCGCGGCGTGCTGCGGCCGGGCTGGTGCTGGCTGCAGAGCCGGTTCCTGGTCATCGGGATGGCGGCGGTGGACGAGGGCGGCCGGACCCGGGTGGCGCTCACCGGCGGTGTCCGGGTTCCCGGGCGGGCCGCGCTGGTCCCGTTCGGGGCGCGCCGCGAGCTGGAGCGGGCCATGGCGCGCCTGGCCGAACGGGCCGTCGGCTAGGAGGCGTTGTCGCGACCGGTGATGTTGACCATCCAGGTGATGCCGAACTGGTCCGTGCACATGCCGAAGACGTCGCCCCACATCTGCTTCTCCAGGGGGACGGCGACGGTGCCGGTGCCGGAGAGCTTCTCCCAGTAGGCGCGGAGTTCGTCGGCGTCCTCGCCGCTCACGCTCACCGCGATGTTGTTGCCGGGGTGGTGCGGCATGCCCGGGGGGACGTCCGCGGCCATGAGGGTGAAGCCGCTGCCGGTCTCCAGCATGCCGTGCATGATCTTGTCGGCGGCGTCCCCGGCCTTGTCCTCGCCGAAGGCGCCGTAGGTGTTGAGGTCCAAGGTGCCGCCGAAGACCTCCTTGTAGAACTCCAGGGCGGCACGGGCGTCGCCGTCGAAGCTGATGTACGGGTTGAGCCGAGAGGGCACGGGATTCCCCTTTTCCTGACGGGCCGGTGGTTCCGGCCGAGGCTAGGGGAAGCTCCGCCGCCGGACGCGGCGACGCCTCGGCCGCGTCCCGGAATTCGACCGGTTGCCTCAGGCGGCCGCCGGCTCACCGCAGGGTCACGCGTCCTGGATCCGCCGGAACGGCCGCTCCGCCTCCAGGGTGAACGCCACGTCCAGGAGGGTCCGTTCGCTGCCGGGGCGGCCGGAGAACATGACGCCGACGGGCAGTCCCCCGTCCGTCGTCCGGGGGCCGGGGAGGGAGATCGACGGGGTGCCGACGACGTTGTCCACCGGGGTGAACGCGACGTACGCCAGGATCCGCTCGATGAGCGTCGGGTAGGGGACGGTGGGCGCGAGGTGCCCGATCTCCGGCGCGGGGTGGGCGAGGACGGGGGTGAGGAGCAGGTCGAGGCCGCGGAAGGCCGCCGCGTACGCCACCTTGGTGCGCTTCAGCCTGCGCAGCACGCCCGGGGTGCGGCGCCAGTTCTCCACGTAGGCGGCGCGCAGCCCGCGGCTGAGGCCGTCCATGCGGTGCCGGTCGAAGTCCGTGCCGAGGGTCCGGCCGGTGGCTCCGAGGAGGAACGACAGCATGCCCCAGTAGGTGAGGAAGTCCTCGGTGAAGCGCGGGTCGATGTCCATCTCGACCGGCTCGACGGTGTGGCCGAGCCGTTCGAGCGTCGACGCGGTCTCCGTGACGGCCTGTCGGGTGACGGTGTCGGAGGCGACGCCGTTCGGCGAGTCCCGCAGGAACCCGATGCGGAGACGTCGTCCGGAGGGCCCTTCGACCAGGCCGACGGGCGGCAGCTTCGGGTTGCGCCAGTGCGTCTCGGCGCCGGCGAGGAAGGCGGCGGTGTCCCGTACGGAGCGGCTGACGACGCCGTCGACGACGAGGTCCAGGGGCAGCCGGCGGCTCTGCTCGTTCGGCACGAGCCGGCCGCGGGTCGGCTTGAGGCCGACGAGCCCGCAGCAGGCGGCGGGGATCCGGATGGATCCGCCGCCGTCGTTGGCATGGGCGATCGGCACCGCTCCGGCGGCGACGAGGGCGGCGCTGCCGCCCGAGGAGCCGCCGGCGGAGTGGCCGGTGTTCCAGGGGTTGCGGACGGGTTCGGCGTTCTCGTACTCCGTGCTCGCGCTGAAGCCGAACTCGGGCAGCCGGGTCTTGCCGAGCACGGTGAACCCGGTGCTGAGGAACTGGCGGGTGAAGGGCGCGTCCCGTCGTGCCGGTGCGGGCGTGAAGGCCGCGCTGCCGTGGCCGGTGGGCAGGCCCCGGTGGTCGGTGTTGTCCTTGACGAAGGTCGGGACGCCCGCGAAGACCCCGCCGGATCCGGCGGCGGGCGCCGGGGCGTCGGCGTGCGTCTGGACGGCGTGGAGCCGTTCCTCGACGGCCCGGACCCGCTCGGCGGCCGCGCGGGCGGCCTCGGCGGCGCCGACCTCGCCGCGCCGGATGGCGTCGGCGAGTCCGACGGCGTCGTGCTCCCCCAGGGCGTCGTCCCGGAAGGCGTGGACCCTGGTCTTCTCGTACGTCGTCACCGCTGTCAGCCCCCCGGCCGTGTGGATGGTCGCCCACCATCATTGCCTACCAGTGGGTAACACGCGAGGGGCCGGAGCGGTTCAGCGTCCCTGGAGGGCCTTGACGTTGTCGCCGAAGGTCCAGCCCTTCGAGCCGTCCCAGTTGGCCGACCAGGTCATCAGGCCCTTGAGGGAGCCCCCGTAGCGGTTCCAGGCCTGGGCCACCGCCGACGGCGTCATGTAGCCGCCGCCCGCGCCGGGCTGGGCCGGAAGGCCGGGGACCTGCTTGTCGTACGGGACCTTGATGGTGGTGCCCTGGACGACGAGTCCCCTGTTCAGGCAGTCGGTCTGGGCGGCGAACCCGGCGACGGTGCCGGCGGAGTAGGAGTCGCCGGAGCAGCCGTACATGCTGCCGTTGTAGTACTGCATGTTGAGCCACCACAGCCGGCCGTTGTCCGCGTACTTCTTGACGATCGGCAGGTAGGCGCCCCAGATGGAGCCGTAGGCCACGCTACCGCCGGTGACGTACGCCGTCTCCGGCGCCATCGTCAGCCCGAAGCCGGCGGGCATGCGGGCGAGGACCCCGTCGATGATGTACACCAGGTTGGCCTGCGAGGCGGACAGGGTGCCGATGCTTCCGCTGCCGACGAGACCGGTCTCGATGTCGATGTCGATCCCGTCGAAGTTGTACTTCTGCAGGATCGGGACGACGGTCGCGATGAAGCGGTCGGCGACGGCCCGGGAGCTCAGGTCGATGCCCGCGGCGGCTCCGCCGATGGACATCAGGATCGTGGCGCCGGCGGCCTTGGCGGCGCACATCTGCGCCGGTGTGGAGACCCGGACGGTGCTGTCCATGCCGTCCTCCCACAGCACGGTCCCGTCCGAACGGATCACCGGGAAGGCGGCGTTGATGACGTTGTAGCCGTGGGCGGCGAACCGGGGGTCGTCGATGGGCGCCCAGCCGAACGGCGGATGGACGCCGTTGGCCGAGCCGTCCCAGTTCTCCCAGTACCCCTGGAGCACCTTCCCCGCGGGCCTCGGCTTGAGGGCGCAGGTGTCGGCGGCGGCGGACGAGGGGGACTGCGCGGGCGGGGCGCCTTCGGCGGCCGCGGGGCCCGTGAGGACGGCGGCGGCGAGCAGGGCGGTGAGCCCCGCTCCGAGGACACGGGTGATCCGGGGGCCTGGCATGCGTGCTCCTGGGGACGTGGGGGGGTGGTCCTGGGCATGGCGCGCGCTCCAGCAGACCGTAAGTTGGTCCAGACCTTTAGTCAACCACCCTCACACGTACGGGAGTTGCCGCACGGAGTGTCAGCGCACCTGCCAGGTCAGCGAGTTGGACGCCGCCGCGCGGACCGCCGGGTCGCGGACCGCCGCCGTGGTGTCGGTGACCTTGGCCGTGACGCGCTGGCCGCTGCGGGTGGCGCCCAGCCGGGCGGGGGTCACGGAGGTGTCGCCCGCGGCCCGGGCGACCTGCTTGCCGTCGACGTACCAGGTCAGCTTCAGGCCGGACAGGCCGGTCACCGGGGCGAGCCGCACGCCGATCCGCTCCCCCGGACGGACCCGGGTGCCGGTCGGCACGGTCGAGGTCAGGCCGTCCGCGTACGTGTAGAAGCCCTTGATCATCGCCTCGCGGCCGACGTGGTTGAACTCCGTGGAGGCCAGGGTGCGCATGAGCGACGTGCTGGTGGGGCGGTAGACGCCGGTCTCGTAGTAGTCGCCGCCCTCGTAGGCCCCGATCACCGAGCCGGTCGGGTCCTGTTCGCCGAGCCAGCGGTACCACTTGGTGGTGCCGAGCTCCGGGGCGACCGAGATGTTGGAGCTCTCGGACGAGGGGTACGGGTAGGCGCCGAAGCCGGCGTACTGGTACTCGTCGGCCAGGTTGCCTATGGAGTGCCCGAGTTCATGGGCTCCGATCAGGTACGACTGCGGGTTGTCGGAGGACATGGTCGCGACGCCGTGGTAGGACGCCCCGTCCGGCGGGGTGGGGAAGCTGTAGCCCGCGCCGCCGTACTTGGCGGAGTTGGCGATGACGAAGACGATGTCGGAGGCCGGTGCCCGGTCGGCGTACGCGGTGACCTTCGACGTGTCGAGGCAGAGCAGCCGCTCCGTGTCCTCGCAGAAGAAGTACGAGCTGAGCGCGGTGTCCCTGACGACGCCGGCGGTCGGATCGCCGGAGACGCCGGACTCGGCGGAGACGGTTTCCACCAGCCAGATGTTGAAGAGGCCGCGGTAGCTGGCGTACGGCTCGATGGCGAAGACGTGGTCCAGCGTGGCCTGCGCGTCCGCGCGGAAGTCGGCCTGCTGGGCGGCGGTGTAGCCGTCGCCCATGATCACGAGGTCGAGCCGCCCGGAGACCGGCCCGGTCTCCTGGACGGGAGTGACCGTCGCTGCCGGGGCCGCGGCGGACGTCCGGTGGCGGGCGATCCCGGCGGGCGCCTCGGCGGGGACGGTCGCGTGCCGGGGCTTGCCGCCGGGCCCGTCGAAGTACTCGACCCGGTGCGTCTCCCCCGCACCGGGGCCGGTGGCGGGAACCGGAGCCGCCCCCGCCGTGTGTGCTCCGGCGAGCAGCGCGGCGGCGGTGGCGAAGGCTCCGACGGAGGTGATCCAGCGTGTGCGGGCCGATCGGGGTCCGGGCACGGCGACCTCTCTCAAGTAGCGGGTTAACTGTGCTTAAGTAGCCGCTTAAGCTAGGGGGTCGGGAGGACCGGGCACAAGCCCCCGGCGCCCGGGAGGACCACGTGGGCGGCAGGGGAGCTGGCATGATGGGGCGCATGGCACAGCGGGACGACCCGGAGACCATCGGCCGCAGGGTCCACCGGCTGCGAGTCCAGCGCGGGCTGACCCAGCGCCAGCTCGCCGAGCCCTCCTACACCCCCGCCTACGTCTCCACGCTGGAGGCCGGACGGGTGCGTCCGTCCGACGAGGCGCTGCACCACCTCGCCGAGCGGCTCGGCGTCGCCTTCGACGAACTCGCCACCGGACGGCCCGCCCACCTCGCCACCGATCTGCGGCTCCGGCTCACCGGGGCGCAGCGGACCCTCGCCGACGGCGCGGCGGAGGAGGCCGCCGCGCGGTACGCCGCCCTGCTCGACGAGGCCGCGGCCCACGGACTGGTCGACGAGCAGGCCACCGCGCGGCTCGGACTCGGCGAGTGCGGGCTCGACACCGGCGACCTCGCGGCCGCCCGCGAGCACTTCGAGCACGCCGAGCGGCTCCTCGCCGAGGCGTCCCTGCCCGCCCGCGTCCCGGCCCGCCGGGGCCGCGCCGTCGCGCACTACCTGGCGGGCGAACTCCGCTACGCCGTCTACCTCCTGGAGTCCACGCTCGACGAACTCAACCTCGCCGGCCTGCACGACCCCGACGCGCTGCTCCTCCTCTACACCGCCGTGATCGCCCCCTACATGGACATGGGCGCCCAGGCCCGCGCCGCCCAGGCCGCCGAACTGGCCCTGGCGCTCGCCCCGCGGGCCGAGGACCCCGCGCTGATCGCCCGGATGCACCGCTCGGTCGCGCGCACCCTGCTCGCCGAGGGCCGCATCGCCGAGGCCGACGCCTCGCTCGGCAAGGCCGCCGAGATGTACCGCCAGCTGGAGATCCGTACCGAACTGGCCAACTGCCGCTGGATGCGCGGCTACGTGTACGCCCAGAACGGCGAACTGGCCCGGGCCGAGGAGGAGCTGCGCGCCGCCCGCGCCATGCTCACCTCGCACCGGGCCTCCCTCTACAGCAGCCAGGTCGCCGTGGAACTCGCCGACGTGCTGCACCGGCAGGGCAGGTCCGGGGAGGCCGCCGAACTGCTGCGCGGGGTGCTCGGGGGGCTCGACGGCCTGTCCCCGGAGCGCGGCGCCGTCCACGCCGCAGCCGCGCACCGGCTCCTCGGCATCATCGCCGAGGACGCCCACGACACCGAGACGGCCGAGGAGCACTACGTACGGGCCCTCAGCCTCCTGGAGCGGGCGGGCGCGGCGGGCGACCTCGCCGACCTGTGCCGGCTCCTCGGGGACCTGCTGCGCCGCACCGGCCGGGTGGAGGCGGCCCTCGACGCCTACCGCACGGGGCTCGGACACCGCACGGCCGGCACCACCACCCTCGGCCCGGCCCCCGCCCAGCCGCCGCTGTAGGACCGGCGCGGCCGTACGACCGTCGGGGGCGCCGGACGCGGGGTGCCGACGAGGCCGTTCACCCTTCCCTCCTCTTCCCGTCTCCGCCCTCGGGCCCGGTCGCGGCCCCGGCACCCTCCGTCCCTCGGTCGCGCCAGGCCGGGACGGCGGCCGTGAGCATCACCGCGGCCGTGAGCGCGAAGGCCGCCGGATAGCCGGTGCGGGCCGCGAGGATTCCGAAGCCCACGGCCCCGGCGCCCATGCCCGCGTCGAAGGCGAAGTTCCACAGGGCGCTGACGGTTCCGTACCCGGAGGCGGGGACCCGTGCGTACATCAGGGTCAGGGTGACGTTCTGGACGGCGCCGAAGCCGACGCCGAACAGGGCCACGCCGACGACGACGGCGACCGGGCTGTGCGTCAGGGCGGTCAGGAGCGTTCCGCCGGCCGCGGCGGCGAGGCCGGGCAGGAGGAGGACGGCCGCCCCGTGCCGGTCGCCGTGGCGGCCCGCGACCCAGCGGGCCGCGGTCGCGGCCGCGGACTGGGCGAACAGGGCCGTGGCGACGACCCCCGCGGAGGCCGACGGGACGGCGAGCGGGAGGAAGGTCACGAGGATCCCGGCGGCGAGGGCGGTGACCGCGAAGACCAGCGTGGGCCGCAGCAGCGCGGCCGTCCGGAATCCGGCCGCCACCCCGATGTCCCGCCCCGGGGCCGCTTCGCGGTCCGGCAGGCCCGGGACCGAGACGACGGCGGCCAGCGCGGCCACGGCTCCGGCGGCGAACACCGGCCCGTACCCCACGTGCGCCGCGAGCCACACGCCCAGGGGCAGCGCCACCAGGGACGGGACCCCGGAGACGATGCCGACGAGGGCCAGCCCCTCACCCCGCCGCTCGGCCGGTACGAGCGAGGCCGTCAGCGCACCGCCCGCGACGACCGTGAAGGCGAAGCCGAGACCGCGCAGGGCGCAGACCGCCGCGATCCACGCCGTGCTCCCCGAGACGGAGAACGCGAACGCGGGCGCACCGAGGAGGACGAGGCCCGCCCCGAGCACGAGGCGGTAGCCGAAGCGGGCGACGAGCCGGGGCGTGGCCAGTTCGCCGCCCACCGTGGCCAGCATCAGCGCACCGGTGGCGAGCCCGGCGGCACCGCCGTGGCCCCCGGCGGACGCCTCGGCGTAGAGGGGGACGACCGACAGGAGCAGGTAGAAGCTGGTCGAGGCGCCGATGATCGAGACGAATCGCAGCAGCAGGGGGCGTGTCACCAGGGGCGGCCGTGCACCGGCGCCCTCCACGGAGGAGCTGAGCATCTTGGTCACGCGACGACGCTAGGGGGCGCGGCGCGGCGCCGGTAGAACCCGATTCCCGCCCCTGGCGCGGTCCTGACCCCGCCGTCCGAGCCTCGGACGGACCGCGCCCGAGCCTCTGGCGGGCACGTCGCCCGAGCGGCTGCCGGCCTCGGCGGGGGGCGCCCGTCCGGCCCTCCGGGGCGGATCGAAAAAAACTTCGGCGGGAGCTGAATCCTCTGGGGACCTCCCCGTCTCTTATGTGTGTACCGGCCGAACGGGGCCGGCGTAACCGGGAGGAAACAGCAAAATGGTGACTGCCATCATCGTGATCGGCGTGGTGCTCGTGGGTGCGTGCAGCTGGCACCTCATGCGGCGCTTCAACAAGAGCCGAAGCTGACCAGCGGCTGCGCGCGGGGCGCCTTCCGGTATGAGTAGCGCATGAATCAACGCTTCCCCTGGCCCGACGAGCGGCTGATCAAGGCCGCTCAGGACGGCGACGTCACGTCGCTCACCACTGTCGTCATGGAATCGCAGCCGCATGTGCGCAAGTTCGCCATATCGCTGTGCGCCTCGCCGCAGGACGCGGAGGACGCGGCACAGGAGGCGCTGATCATCCTCTACCGGAAGATCGGCACCTTGCGGGCCACCGGTGCGCTCGCCTCGTGGATGTTCCGGATCGTGCGCAACGAGTGCCTCCGGTCGCTGCGGCTGCTCGTCGCCCGACGTGACGAAGTATCCGCCGAACCGGAGGCAGGCGCGGAGCCGTCGGCCGAGGAGGCCGTGCTGTACCGGCTGGAGGTGGAGCGGATCGCGGCCGCGGTCAGCGCGCTTCCGCGTGACCAGCGGCAGGTCCTGATCATGCGGGACGTCCAGGGCCTGCCCGGCAAGACCGTCGCCCAGACGCTCGGTCTGAGCACCGCCGCGATGAAGTCGCGGCTGCACCGGGCGCGTGCGGCGCTGCGTGACGCGCTGGAAGCGACCGACCAGGCATCAGATCAGGCCATCGACAGACCAGTCGAAGGAGACTCACGACCATGAACACCGTGAACATCGTGAAGCCCCCCGAGGGCGTGAAGGCCCCGGTCACCGCACCGGCCGTCACCCCGATCAAGGCCCCGTCCGCGGCGCCGAACTTCGCGAGCAAGTCCGTCCCGCGCCACCTGGCGCGCGGTGTCATCGGCTTCGGGCTGATCATCGGCTCGATCGCCATGGTGCCCGTCGTCGGCCCGGCGAGCCTGCTCGCGGCGCCGCTGGCGCTCATCGCCTTCCGGGGCTGCCCCACCTGCTGGATGGTCGGCCTGGCGCAGACCATCTCCCGGGGCCGTCTTGAGCGTCAGTGCGTGGACGGCGTCTGCACCCTCACCAAGGCGCAGCCGGGGGCGAAGAACGACTGATCCCCCCGGCTCCGCGGCCTCCTGCCCCGGCCTGACCCCCACCCTCCCGCAATCCGTCCCGGAGGGTGGTGTCACCGGGCCGGGAGGCTCTGCCCATGCGCCGGAACAATCATGGGACGCCCGTCTCGAAAAACCCGCACAAGTGGCTTCTGGATTCTCTGTCACATTCGTTTTGCATACCATCCCCCCGTTCTCGCCATTGGTTTACGGAGCGGCCCCTCGGTGCTAGGGTCCGAATCGAGTTGAGTCCGGCAGGGCCGCCGAGTCGGCAACGCTGTTGATCGTGCTTCACGGGGGGAGCAACAACACCATGATCCGCCATGCCCAGAACCGGAAAGATTCGGTCGGGGACGCGCCGACGCGCCCGAAGACCGATCCGTTCGACGACCACGCCGTCGCCGTCGTCGGGCTCTCCTGCCGTTTCCCCGGCGGTGCCGGCCCCGCCGAATTCTGGAATCTCCTCAGGAACGGCCGCGACGCCATAGCGGAACCGCCCGCCGATCGCGCCCACCTCGGCGTCCGTGACGACGGTTCGCCGCGTCCCGGTGGTTTTCTGCCCCGTGTCGACGCGTTCGACGCCGAGTTCTTCGGCATATCCCCACGTGAAGCCGCCGCGATGGACCCGCAGCAGCGGCTCGTCCTCGAACTCGCCTGGGAGGCCCTCGAGGACGCCGGCATCGTCCCGGCCGCCCTCGCCGGCAGCGCCACGGGCGTCTTCGTCGGCGCGATCGCCGACGACTACGCTGCGGTCACCCACGCGGCCGGCCCCGAGGCCACCTCCGCGCACACCGTGACCGGCCTGCACCGGGGCATCATCGCCAACCGGGTCTCCTACGCCCTCGGGCTCCAGGGCCCCAGCATGGTGATCGACAGCGCACAGTCGTCATCGCTGGTGGCGGTACATCTGGCCTGCGAGAGCCTGCGCCGCGGCGAGTCCGTGACCGCGCTGGCGGGCGGCGTCAACCTCAACCTCGCACCGGAGAGCACCGAGGCCCTGGCGGCCTTCGGCAGCCTCTCGCCCGACGGCCGATGTTACTCGTTGGACGCCCGGGCGAACGGGTATGTGCGAGGTGAGGGCGGCGGCGTCGTGGCGCTGAAACTCCTCAGTCGGGCCATCGCCGACGGGGACCGCATCCACTGTCTGCTGCACGGTGGAGCCGTCGGCAGCGACGGCGCGAGCGACACCCTCCCCACTCCTGACGGAAAAGCTCAGGAACGCGTCATACGTGACGCCTGGGTTAACTCCGGAATAACACCGGAACACGCGCAGTACATCGAAATACACGGGTCGGGAACCCGCGTCGGCGATCCCGTCGAAGCCGCAGCTCTGGGCGCCGTATTCTCCTCCTCCCGCACTCCGGAAAATCCTCTCCGGCTCGGTTCCGTCAAGACCAACATCGGGCACCTCGAAGGGGCCGCGGGAATTGCCGGACTCGTGAAGACGATTCTCTGCCTCAAAGAGCGGGAACTCGTTCCGACCCTCAACTATCGAACCCCCAATCCGCAGATCCCCTTCGAGGAACTGCGCCTCGCCGCCGTCACCGAAACCGGTCCGTGGCCGAATCCGGACGCCCCGCTCTTCGCCGGTGTGACATCGATCGGAATGGGCGGCACGAACTGCCATCTGGTCCTCGGCGCATGGCCGCGCACGGCCGCCCCGACCAGCGAGAACGAGCCGGTACGGACGCAGGGAACGCGCACCTCCGCATTACTCCCGTGGGTACTCTCCGGACGCGGCGACAAGGCGCTGCGCGCCCAGGCCGCCCGGCTCCGCGAGCACCTCGCGGACCACCCGGAGCTCGACGCCGCGGCGGTCGCCCGGGCGCTCGTCCACGACCGCACCGCCTTCGGCCACCGGGCGGTCCTGACCGGCACCGACCGGGCCGCGCTGCTGACCGCCCTGGACGCGGTGGCCGACGCGGGGGTCACCCAGGCCGCGGTCACCGGCACCACCCCCGGCGCCACCCGCGAGGCCGTGTTCGTCTTCCCCGGCCAGGGCTCCCAGTGGGCCGGGATGTCCGCCGAACTCCTCGACAGCTCACCCGAGTTCGCGCAGGTCATCGGGGACTGCGAGCGCGCCCTCCGCCCGTACCGCGACTGGTCGCTGACCGACGTGCTGCGCGGCCGCCCCGGAGCCCCCGCCCTGGACCGCGACGACGTCGTGCAGCCCGCCCTGTGGGCCGTGATGGTCGGACTCGCCGCGCTGTGGCGGGCGGCAGGGGTCGAACCCGCCGCGGTCGTCGGCCACTCGCAGGGCGAGATCGCCGCCGCCACCGTCAGCGGCGCCCTCACCCTGGACGACGCGGCCCGGCTGATCGCCGTGCGGAGCACCGCCCTCGGCGCGCTCGCCGGGCTCGGAGGCGGCATGCTCACCGTCTCGCTGCCCGCCGAAAGGGTCCGCGCGGACCTGGCCGGATTCCCGCGCCTGAGCGTGGCCGCCGTCAACTCGCCCGGCATGACCGTGGTGGCCGGCGACGGGAACGACCTGGACGCCCTGGCCGCGCACTACGGCGAGGACGTCCGCACCCGGCGCGTCCCGGTCGCCTACGCCTCGCACAGCCCGCACGTCGACGCCGTGCGCGACACGCTGACCGCCGAGTTCGCCGGGATCGCGCCGCACGCCGGAACCGTGCCGCTGCACTCCACCGTGACCGGCACGGCGCTGGACGGCTCCGAGCTGGACGCCGACTACTGGTACCGCAACCTCCGCGAGCCCGTCGGCTTCGAACCCGCCGTGCGGGCCCTGCTCCACGCGGGCCACGAGCTGTTCATCGAGATGAGCCCGCACCCCGTCCTGGCGCTCGCCGTCCAGCAGACCGCGGAGGACGCCGACCTTCCCGCGGCCGCGCTCGGCACCCTGCGCCGCGGCGAGGGCGGGCCGCAGCGCCTGCTGCTCGCGTTCGGCGAGGCGTTCTGCCACGGCGCCGAGGTGGACTGGGACACGCTCCTGCCGGTCCCGCCCGCCGGGACCCCCCGCGCCGAACTGCCGACCTACGCCTTCCAGCGCCGTCGCCACTGGATCTCCGGACGGCCCCACGCCGCCCGGACCCGCCGGCCCACCGCCACGGTGCTCCCCGAGGCCGCCGCGGACGCGCCCGAGGCCGAGCACGACCTCGCCCTGACCGGCCCGGCCGCCCTGGAGCTCGTACGGGCGCACACCGCCGCCGTCCTCGGCCACGACTCCGCCGCCGACGTCGAACCCCGGCGGACGTTCAAGGAACTGGGCATCGACTCGGCGATGGTCGTCGAGCTCCGCAACCGGCTCGTCACCGCCACCGGGCGCAGGCTCCCCACCACCGTCGTGTACGACCACCCCAGCCCCGCCCGGCTGGCCGCGCTGCTCGCCGACGCGCGGGACGAGGCCGAGACGGCGCCCGAGGCCCGTACCGGTGAGGACGACCCGGTCGTGATCGTCGGCATCGGCTGTCGCTTCCCCGGCGGGGTGGACTCGCCCGAGGCGCTGTGGCGGGTCGTCGCCGAGCAGCGCGACGTGATCTCGGGCTTCCCCGCCGACCGCGGCTGGGACCTCGACGGCCTCTACCACCCCGACGCCGCCCACGTGGGCACCACGTACGTCCGCGACGGCGGATTCCTCGAAGGCGCCGCCGAGTTCGACGCCGAGCTGTTCGGGATCTCGCCGCGCGAGGCGCTGGCGATGGACCCGCAGCAGCGCGCCTACCTGGAGGTCTGCTGGGAGGCCCTGGAGCGCGCCGGGATCGCCCCGGACTCCCTGCGCGGGACCCAGACGGGCGTGTTCGCCGGTGTCATGGCCCAGGAGTACGGCCCGCGCCTCGGGGAGGCGGGGGCGGGCGCCGCCGGGTTCGGTCTGACGGGCACCACGTCGAGCGTGGCCTCGGGCCGCGTCGCCTACACCCTCGGCCTCCAGGGCCCGGCCCTGACCGTCGACACCGCCTGCTCGTCGTCGCTCGTCGCCCTCCATCTCGCGGTGCGCGCCGTCCGGTCGGGAGAGTGCTCGCTCGCGCTCGCCGGCGGTGTGACGGTCATGTCGACGCCCGGCATCTTCGTCGAGTTCTCGCGACAGCGCGGGCTCGCGACCGACGGCCGCTGCAAGTCGTTCTCGGCGGACGCGGACGGCACCGCCTGGGCCGAGGGCGTCGGCGTCCTCGTCGTCGAGCGCCTCTCCGACGCCCGCCGCCTCGGCCACACCGTGCTGGCCGTCGTGGCCGGTACGGCCGTCAACCAGGACGGCGCCTCCAACGGACTCACCGCCCCCAGCGGCCCCGCCCAGGAGCGGGTGATCCGCGCCGCCGTGCAGGACGCCGGGGTGACCTTCGCCGAAGTCGACGCCGTCGAGGCACACGGTACGGGCACGGTGCTCGGCGACCCGATCGAGGCCCAGGCCCTGCTCGCCACGTACGGCACCGAGCGCGACGGACAGCCCCTCATGCTGGGCTCCCTCAAGTCCAACCTCGGCCACGCCCAAGCCGCCGCAGGCGTCGGCGGCATCATCAAAATGGTCATGGCCCTACGCCACGCCGAACTCCCCGCAACACTCAACGTCGCCAAACCCAGCGAACTCGTCGACTGGGACACCGGCGGCGTCGAGATCCTCACCCAACCCCGCCCCTGGACCCCCACCAACGGCAGGACCCGCCGCGCCGGCGTCTCCTCCTTCGGCATCAGCGGCACCAACGCCCACGTCATCCTCGCGGAGGCTCCGGCGGACACGCCCGCCGAGGACACCACGCCGGACGGGACACCCGCCCTCGACGGCGCGGCACTGCCGTGGCTGGTCTCGGCGCGTTCGCCGGAGGCCCTGGCCGAGGGCGCCGCGCGGCTGGCCTCGTACGTACGGGAGCGGCCCGAGCTGAGCACCGCCGATGTGGCGCTGTCGCTGGCCGTCGGGCGCTCCGCCTTCGAGTCCCGGGCCTTCGTTCCCGGCGCCGAGGGACGCGACGGGCTGCTGGCCGGCCTGGACGCCCTGGCCGCCGGGGAGACCGGAGTCGTCACCTCGGCCGTCACCGGGGCGAAGCCGGGGCGGACGTCGGGTGCTCCCGTGGTGTTCGTGTTCCCGGGGCAGGGTTCGCAGTGGGTCGGCATGGCCACGGATCTGCTGGACTCCTCAACCGAGTTCGCCCGTGTGATCGCCGCCTGCGAGACGGCCCTCACGCCCTTCGTCGACTGGTCCCTCACCGCCGTCCTGCGCGGCGAGGACGGCGCTCCGGGCCTGGACCGCGTCGACGTCGTCCAGCCCGCCTCCTGGGCCATGATGGTCGGCCTCGCCGCCCTGTGGCGCGCCAACGGCGTGCAGCCCACGGCGGTCGTGGGCCACTCGCAGGGCGAGATCGCCGCGGCCGTCGTCGCGGGCGGTCTGAGCCTGGAGGACGGCGCCCGCGTCGTCGCCCTGCGCTCGAAGGCCCTGCGCGTCCTGTCCGGCGGCGGAGGCATGGCCTGGCTCAGCGTCCCGGAGCCGCGGGCGGAGGAACTCCTCAGCGCGTGGAGCGGACGCGTCTCGGTCGCCGCGGTCAACGGCCCGTCGTCGACCGTCGTCGCCGGACAGCCCGAAGCCCTCGACGAACTCCTCGCCCAGTGCGAGGCCACCGGAGTCTGGGCCCGCCGCATCCCCGTCGACTACGCCTCCCACTCCGCTCACGTCGACGAGATCCAGGACACCCTCGCCCGCGAACTCAAGGACGTCGCACCCCGGTCGGGCCGGATCGCCTTCCACTCGACGGTGACCGGTGGGCTCCTGGACACGGCCGAGCTGGACGCTTCGTACTGGTTCCGGAACCTGCGCAGCAAGGTGCGCCTCGCCGAGGTCGTCACCCGACTCGCCGCCCCCGACGTCGTCTTCGTCGAGGTCAGCGCCCACCCCGTCCTCGTCTCCGGCATCACCGAGACCCTCGGCGACACCGGCGCCGTCGTCGCCACCCTCCACCGCAACACCGGAACCCTCGACCACTTCGCGCAATCCGCCGCCGAAGCCTGGACCCACGGCGTCACCGTCGACTGGACCACCCTGCTCGCGCCGTACGACGCGCACACCGTCGAGCTTCCGTCGTATCCGTTCCAGCGTCGGCACTTCTGGCTCCTGAACGAGCCCGCCGCCGCTCCGCACGAGGTGTCCCGTCCGGTGGACCGTCCTGTCGAGCAGGCCGGTCTGCTGGGTGCGCGGCTTCCGTCGTCGCCGCTCGCGCAGGCGCAGTTCGCCCCGCGTCTCGACCCGGTGGCGCATCCCTGCCTGGGGGACTTCGTGGTCGGCGGGCGGCCGGTGGTCAGCGCCGGTGTGCTCGTGGAGTCGCTGGTCGAGGCGGTGACCGAGCTCGCCGGGCCGGGTCCGGTGTCCGTCGAGGACCTGGAGCTCCCCGTCGACCTGGTGCTCGACCCGGTCGCCGCCGACCTGTCGGCTGCCGGTGCCGAGCGCGGCGCCCAGCTCATCGTGGACGAGGGCCGGTTCCGCTACTACGCCCAGGACGCCTCCGGCGCCTGGCAGCTGCACGCGCAGGGCCGGGCCGCGGCGGGTGCGCCGGCCGCGCCGACGGTCACGCTCGCCCCCGTGGGTTCGGGCCGTGAGCTCACCGGCGACGCGCTCTACCGGCTGCTGTGGCAGCGCGCCCTGTACCTGGGGTCCGCCGCCCGCTGGGTCGAGCGGATCCGGCTCGGCCGGGGCGAGGCCACCGCGGAGATCCGGTCCGCGCGGCCCGGCGAGGCGGAGGGGTACGTGATCCACCCCGGTCTCGTCGACGCCATGTTCCAGACGGCGCTGGCGTGCCTCCCCACGGAGGGTCCGGCCCTGGTGCCGGCCGGGCTCGACCGCTTCGTGCACTACGGCCGCGGCGGGGCCCCGGACGGGCTGCGCTGTCATGCCGAGCTGTTCGACGGCGGTACGCGGGCGCGTATCCGGCTCATCACCGCGCAGGGCCGGCTGGTCGCCGAGGCCGACGGCGTGCGAATCGTCCCGGCCGTGGACCGGCCGGCGGTCGGGCCGGCGGCCGCGCCGGCGGCGACCCGCGCACCCGCGGCCGACCGGGTGTCCCCGGTCGTGCCGGAACCGGTGCGGAGGGCCGAGGTCCCGGCGCCGCAGGCGTCCGTCGAGGCGCCCGGGGCCACTCCGGCGGTGGAGCCCGGGTCGGTGCGCGCCCTCGTGGCGCGGACCGTCGCGCAGGCGCTCGGCACGGTGGCGGCCCGGCTGGACGCCGGGCAGTCCCTGCAGGCCCTCGGCCTGGACTCGCTGATCGCGATGAAGATCCGGACGGCGCTGAACCGGGAGTTCGACGTCCTGCTGCCGATGACGGCGTTCCTGGGCGGCCGGAGCACCGAGGACATCGCCGGGGACGTGCTCGACGCCCTCGGCGCGGGAGCCGAGGAGGAGACGCCGGAGTCGGGCCCCGAAGCCCCCTCGTCCGCCGACGACGCGGAGCGGTACGAGCCGTTCGGCCTGACCGACCTCCAGCAGGCGTACCTCGTCGGCCGCGGTGATGCCTTCGAACTCGGCAACACCTCCACGTACTTCCAGATCGAGATCGACCTGGAGCAGGTCGACCTGGACCGGCTCGGCGCGTCCTTCCGGGCGATGGTGGAGCGTCACGACATGCTGCGGGCCGTCTTCACCGAGGAGGGCGAGCAGCGGGTCCTGCGCGAGGTCCCGGCCTATGTGATCCGTGAGACGGATGTCTCCGCGCTGTCCCCGGAGGCGCGCGAGGAGGCGCTGGTCGCCGTCCACGAGGAGATGCGGCACCAGGTCTTCGACACCGCCCGCTGGCCGCTGTTCGACGTGCGGGTGACGCGGATCGACGATCGGGTGATCCGGCTGCACGCCGGCTTCGACGCCCTGATCATCGACGGCTTCAGCACCTCGATCCTGTTCAAGGAGTGGGCGGCGAGCTACCGCGGTGAGGAGCTGCCCGAGCTGGAGCTGCGCTACCGGGACTACGTGCGGCAGGCCCGCGAGCTGGATCGCGGGCCCGCGTACGACCGGGCGGTCGCCTACTGGCGGGACCGCCTCGACACCCTGCCGGGGGCGCCGCAGCTGCCGCTGGCCGTGGCCCCGTCGAGTCTGGACCGGCCGGTGTTCCACCACCGTGGTGCGACGCTCCCCAAGGAGGAGTGGGACCGGTTCAAGGAGCACGCGGCGGCGGCCGGGGTCAGCCCCTCGGCGGCCCTGTGCACCGCGTACGCGCAGGTGATCGCCGAGTGGAGCGCCACGCCCGACTTCTCGCTGAACCTGCTCTACTTCAACCGGCTGCCGCTGCACCCGCAGGTCGGGGACGTGATCGGCAACTTCTCCACCACGCTGATGCTGGAGATCCGCGACGCGGCCGACGACACGTTCGCCGCCCGTGCGAGCGACGTGCAGGCCCGGCTGTGGAGCGACATGGAGCACAGCCAGGTCAGCGGTGTGCAGGTGCTCAGGGAGCTGAACCGGGCGCGGGGCGCCTCGGTGCGGGCCGCCGCGCCGGTGGTCTTCACGAGCCTGGTGAACTTCGCGGGGCAGCAGGACACCGAGCGGCGCGGAGTCGTCCAGTACCTGGCGGGGATCGGTGAGAACGGCCGTCAGGTGAGCAGCTCGGTCCGTACGCCGCAGGTCTGGCTGGACCACCAGGCGGTCGAGGAGGCCGGTGAGCTCGTCCTGAACTGGGACGTGATCGAGGAGCTGTTCCCCGCGGGCTGCGTGGACGCCATGTTCGCCGCGTACCAGCGGATGCTGCACGAGCTGGCGGGTGACCCGGCGGCCTGGCGGCGGCCCCGTCCGGCGCTCGTACCGGCGGCCGATCTGGACGTACGGGCCGAGGCGAACGACACCGACGGGCCCGTGCCCGACGGGCTGCTGCACGACGCGGTGCTCGCCCAGGCCGCGGCCACGCCCGGCGCGCCCGCCGTCATCTCGTCGGCGCTGACCCTGACGTACCGGGAGCTCGACCTCAGGTCGAACCAGGTGGGGCACGCGCTGCGGGCCCAGGGCGCCGGTCCCGGCGACCTGGTGGCGATCGTCATGGACAAGGGCTGGGAGCAGGTCGTCGCGGCGCTCGGCATCCTGCGGTCGGGGGCGGCGTACGTCCCGATCGACGCGCGGGTGCCCGTCGAGCGGCTGCACGTGCTGCTCGGCAGCGCCGGGATCAGCCATGTGGTCACCCAGCCGTGGGTGGAGGAGGCGGCGGACTGGCCCGAGGGCGTGGTCAGGACCGTGGTGCGGGCCGACGACGCGGGCGAGGAGAGCCCGCTCGGCGAGTCCGGTGCCAAGCCGGGCGACCTCGCCTACGTGATCTTCACCTCGGGCTCCACGGGCCTGCCGAAGGGCGTGATGATCGAGCACGGCGCGGCCCTGAACACGGTGGTCGACGTCAACGAGCGGTACGGCGTGACCGCGGCTGACCGGGCTCTCGGACTGTCCGCGATGCACTTCGACCTGTCGGTCTACGACGTCTTCGGACTGCTCTCGGTGGGCGGCGCCCTGGTGCTGCCCGAGCCGGCCGCGCACCGCGAGCCCGCCCGCTGGGCGGAGCTCGTCGCCGAGCACGGGGTGACGATCTGGAACAGCGTTCCCGCGCTGATGGAGATGTTCACCGAGCACGCCCTGTCGAACGGTCTGACCGGGCTGCCGGTGCGGCTCGTCATGATGAGCGGCGACTGGATCCCGGTGTCGCTGCCCGGACGGATCCGGCTCCTCCTGCCGGACGCCGGGCTGTGGAGCCTCGGCGGCGCCACGGAGGCGTCGATCTGGTCGATCCTGCACCCCATCGGTGACGTCCCGGACGACTGCGTGAGCATCCCGTACGGCAAGGCGATGCGTAACCAGCGCTTCCACGTGCTCGACGCCTCGATGCGGCCCTGCCCCGTGTGGGTGCCGGGCGACCTGTACATCGCGGGCGTCGGTCTGGCCCGCGGCTACCTGAACGACGAGGCGAAGACCGGCGCCGCGTTCCTGCACCACCCGGTCACCGGCGAACGGCTCTACCGGACCGGCGACATGGGGCGCTTCCTGCCGGACGGCACCATCGAGTTCCTCGGCCGGCTGGACTCCCAGGTGAAGATCCAGGGCTACCGGATCGAGCTCGGCGAGGTGGAGTCCGGGCTCACCCAGTGCGAGGGGGTGCGCAGCGCCGCGGTCGTCGCGGCGGGCGAGCAGCACGGGCCGAAGCGGCTGATCGCGTACGTCGTCCTCGACGAGGGGCGCGACGACACGGAGCAGCAGATCACCGAGGCACTGCGCCGGGTGGTTCCGGCGCACCTGGTGCCGCAGCGGGTCCTCGTCCTGGACGAGCTGCCCCTCAGCGACAACGGGAAGGTCAACCGGGCGGCCCTGCCCACGCCGGACGAGGTCGCCGCGGAGGGCGCCGGCTTCGTGGCGCCCCGCGACGAGGTGGAGCGCAGGCTCGCGGAGATCTGGGCGGAGTTCTTCGGCGTCACCGAGATCGGGGTGACCGCGAGCTTCTTCGACCTCGGCGGGGACTCGCTGCTCGCGGTGCGCCTGATGGCCCGGATCGCGCGCGGCCTGGGCCGCAGCCTGCCGCTGTCCACCCTCTTCGCCCGGCCGACGATCGAGCTGCTCGCGCAGGCGGTCCGGGAGGCGGGCAGCGGCGAGGACGGACGCAGGGCGCTGGTTCCGGTGCGCACGAGCGGTACGCGGACGCCGCTGGTGTTCGTGCACCCGGTCGGCGGTGACGTGCTCTGTTACGCGGAGCTCGCCGAACTCCTCGGCGAGGAGCAGCCGTTCTACGCGCTGCAGCTGCCGGACGCGGAGCTGGACGGGGTCGGGGGCATGGCCGCCCACTACGTGGCCGCGGTCCGGGAGGCGCTGCCGGAGGGCCCGTACCGGCTCGGCGGCTGGTCGATGGGCGGGGTGATCGCCCTGGAGATGGCGGCCCAGCTCACCGCGGCGGGCGCCGAGGTGGAGCTGCTGGCCGTGGTCGACCTGATGGTGGAGCCCGGTCCGGCCGAGGGGACGCCCGTCTCCGACGAGACGCTGCTGTCCTGGTTCGCCCGGGACCTGGCGGGTCTGGCCGGTGTGGAGTGGGAGCTGCCGGCCGAGGCCTTCGACGGCCGGCCGCCGGTGGAGGTGCTGCACGCCGAGGCGCGGGCCGCGGGGGCGCTGTCCGGGGACATCGACCTCGGCACGCTGAGCGGCATCGTCGACCGGTTCCGGAGCAACTACCGGGCCCTGCTGCGCCACACGCCCCGTGCCTTCGCCGGGCGCGTGGTGTCGCTGCGGGCCGCGGACGGCGGTGCGACCGTCGAGACCGCGCACCGCTGGATGCGGTACTTCCCCGGTGACGCGGCCCTCGTGGACGTGCCCGGCGACCACTACACGGTGATGCGCGGCGAGCGGCTGCGCGTCCTGGCAGGCGAGCTGCGCCGGGCGCTCGACGCGCACTGAACCGGTCCGGCCGGGCCGTCCCACGGGCGGCCCGGCCGGCCCCCCGGACCGGGTGCCGCCCGGTCCGCCCCGGACGGGGTTCGGCCCCGGTCCCTCCCGGACCGGGCCGGCCCCGGTCCGGCCGATTCCCCCCGGACCGGTCCCGCGGTTCCGCGGGCTCCAGGTCCAAGAGACGAGGACATGCGGTATGCAAACAGATCAGGCCGACCCGACGCGTCGGCCGACGAGCACCCTGCCGGCGTCCGTGCCGGTCGCCGTCGTCGGGGCGGGCCAGTCCGGGCTCGCCGCCGCGTACCACCTGCGGCGGGCCGGGATCGAGTGCGTGCTGCTCGACGCGGGCGACGAGGTCGGCGAGACCTGGGAGCGGCGCTGGGACACGCTGAGGCTGTTCACGTCCGCGCAGTTCTCCGGGCTGCCGGGCCTGCCCTTCCCCGGGGACACGGCGCACTACCCGGGCAAGGACGAGGTGGTGGCGTACCTGCGGGAGTACGCCGAGCGGTTCGGCCTCCCGGTCCTGACCGGTCACCGGGTGCTGTCGCTGCGCCGGGACGGGGACGGCTATCTGCTGACCACCGCCCACGGCACGTGCCGGGCCGGCCGGGTCGTCATCGCGACCGGCGCGTTCGGCAGGGCCCGGGTGCCGGACTTCGCCGCCGGGCTGAGCCAGGACGTGCCCACCCTGCACACCAGTGAGTACCGGGGCGCGGCCCAGGTGCCGCCGGGCACCGTGGTCGTCGTCGGCGACGGCAACTCCGGCCGGCAGATCGCCGCGGAGCTGTCCGAGACCCACACCGTGGTCCTCAGCTGCAGCGAGGCCGTCTCGCCTCCGCTGCCGCAGACGGTCGTCGGCCGGGACATGTTCTGGTGGATGAGCGTCCTCGGCGTGATGAGCCTGCCGGTGAGCATGCAGGCGCCGGACCCGATCGTCGGCGACCGGGTGCCCGGCCTCGTCGCGGCGGGCCGGATACGGACGGTGGGCCGGGTCACCGCGGCCGAGGGCGCCGAGCTGGTGGTCGCGGACGGGGAGCGCCTGAAGCCGTCCGCGGTGATCTGGGCGACCGGGTATCTGACCGACTGGAGCTGGCTGGACCCGGAGATGCTCGACGAGGAGGGGCGGCCCCGGCACACCGAGGGCACGGGGGTGCTGCCCGGCAGCCACTACCTGGGCCTCTACCGGATGCGGACCCGCGGCTCGGCGCTGATCGGCTTCGTCGGCCGGGACGCCGAGCGCGCGGTGGCGGCGATCACGGCCGCCGCGACCACCACGACCGTTGCCCCCACGGCGGAAGGCGAGCCGTCATGACCACCGTCACCACGACCGAACTCGATGTGCTGGGCGCCCTGCTGGCGTTCGACTTCATCGGATTCGCCCAGAAGTCCGCCGCTCTCGACCCTGCCGGCCCCCGGTACGGGGAGGCCGTGGGCTCCGCCTTCGGTCTCGCGGCGCGCCGCCGCTTCCCGCGGGGCGCGAGCCCCGAGGAGATCGGCGCGTACGTCGCCGGGTTCCTCGGCTCGCTGGAGGCCGGGGCCGAGGACTTCGAGCCGGCGGTGCTCGAAGGCCTGGTCGCCGCCGGTCTCGCCGAGGACGGAGGACAGGGCGGTGGACTCACGGACCCGGAGCGGACGATGCAGGCCCGCCTCGTCCTGACGCTCCGCTGGGTGCGGGAGCTGGGCCTCGGGCCCGACGAGCAGCGGGAGCTGCTGGAGGAGGCCGGCCGGCTCACGGCGGTCTGACGCGCGGCGGAGAGGCGGCGCCCCGGGCGGTCCGGGGTGCCGCCTCCCGTGCGTTCAGCTCCGTGCGGTGCCGGTCTGCCAGACGTCCAGGGCCCCGTCCCCGTACAGGCTCCTGACGGCCCGCTTGTCGTACTTGCCGACGCTGGTCTTGGGCACGGCGTCCATGAAGGACCACCGCTCCGGGATCCACCAGCGCGCCACGCGCCCGCCGAGGAACGCCCGCAGCTCGTCCCCGCCGACGGCGGCTCCGGGCACCAGCGACACGCAGGCCAGGGGGCGTTCCTCCCAGCGCGGGTCGGGCACGCCGACCACGACCGCCTCCAGGACGGCGGGGTGCTCGATGATCGCGTTCTCCAGCTCGATGGTGGAGATCCACTCGCCGCCGCTCTTGATGCCGTCCTTGAGCCGGTCGCTGACCACCACCCAGCCGCCCGGCTCGATCACGCCGAGGTCGCCGGTGCGCAGCCAGCCGTCGTGGAACTTCTCCGGGGAGTCCTCGGTGTGGAGGTAGGAGCCGGTGACCCAGGGGCCGCGCAGTTCCAGTTCGCCCACCGAGTTGCCGTCCCAGGGCTGTTCGGTGCCGTCCTCCGCGATGAGCCGCACCTCCACGAAGGGCATCACGCGGCCGCTCTTGGCGAGCCACTGGACCTCCTCCTCGTCGGGGGTGCCGTGCGGCGGGACGGCGAAGGTGGCGAGGGGGCTGGTCTCGGTCAGTCCCCAGCCCTGCTTCAGGCGGACGCCGTAGCGGTCCTTGAGCCGGGCGAGCAGGGCGCGCGGCGGGGTCGCGCCGCCGCAGCCCGCGAGCCGCACGGTGCTCAGGTCCAGCGGGTGTTCCTCGCCGTGGTGGACCAGGCTGTTCCAGATGGTGCAGATCGCCGCGACCGCGGTGGGCCGCTCCTCGTTGATGATGCGGGCCAGGTCCGGTGTGTGCAGCTGCCGGCCGTTCATGATCAGGTCGGAGCCGGCCAGCCAGGCGGCGTACGGCCAGCCCCAGGCGTTGGCGTGGAACATGGGCACGATCGGCAGGACGCGGTCGCCGTCGTGCATCGCGAATCCGGCGCCGGCGGAGACGCCGAGCGTGTGGAGGGTGATGGAACGGTGGCTGTAGGCCACGCCCTTGGGGTTGCCGGTGGTGCCGGTCGTGTAGCAGAGCGCCGCCGCCTCCCGTTCGTCGAGGTCGGGCCAGTCGTAGCCGGGGGTCTCGGCGGCGAGGAGCGCGTCCCAGCGGTGTACGGCGATGTGCGCGGGCAGGTCCGGCTCCGGCGCGTCGCCGATGACGACCACGTGGCGCACGCCGCCCAGCCGGTCGCGGAGGGGGCCGAGCATGTCCAGGAGGCTCGCGTCGACCAGGAGGACGGCGTCCTCGGCGTGCTCGACGATGTAGCCCAACTGGTCCTGGTGCAGGCGCAGGTTGAGGGTGTGGAGCACCGCGCCCATGCTCGGTACGGCGAGGTAGGCGACCAGGTGCTCGGGGGTGTTCCAGGCGAGGGTGGCGACCCGCTCGCCGAGCTGTACGCCGAGCCGGGCGAGGGCGGCGGCGAGCTGTTCGGCCTGGCGTGCGATGTCGGCGAAGGTCTGTGAGGACCGTGCGGTCGGCCCGTCGGAACATCGCACCACCCGGCTGTCCCCGTAGACGCGTCGGCCGTGCGCGAGGATGTCGCGGACGAGCAGTTCGCGGTCCTGCATCGTGCTCTTCATGGTGCGGCCCCTTGAACATCGCGCGGCGGGATGGGGAGACGCTGCGGGGGTGCCGCAGGCTCCGTGGAACGCCGAAGCCGGCCCCGTACGGCGGAGCCGGCTCTGGCGGAGGGTGGCGGCGGTGCGCCACCACCGGTCGTGGTTCCGGGTGTCGGCCGGATCAGCCCGTGTACTGGATGTCGCCCAGCAGCGAGCTGCTGACGTGGTCGTGGTCCAGGAGGTTGACGCGGGCGTTCATCTTGCCGCTGCCGGCCACGAAGGCGTAGTTGCCGCTGCCGCCGGTGATCTTGAACGTCCCGGACGGGTAGACCAGGGTGTCCGAGGTGAGCGGCGCGGAGAGGGTGTAGCTGATGGTGAGTCTGTCGCCGTCGGCCTCGATCATCGTGGCCGTTCCCTTGATGTCGTACTTCCCGGGGATCGTGGCCGTGCACACGACCTCGTCCTGGGTCCAGGTGGCGCTGGTGACGGGCTTGCCGACCGAGGTGCCCTTTCCTGTCACCTTGTAGCCGTTGCAGCCCACGGTGTCGGGATGGACGGTCGCGACCACCGCGAAGTTGTTGGTGATGTTCACCGTGGGTTCGTACGTCTCCGCGGCGTACGCGCGACCGGTCTCGGCGGCGAAGGTGACGCCGGCCGTCCCCCCGGCGATCAGTACCGTTCCGGCCATCACGCCCGCTATGCGCGCGGACCAGTGGCGGGCAGCTCTTCCCATGTTCTCCCCCGAACTTGTCAGATGCCCAACTCAGCCTATGCACAAGGCTGTTGGAGACGAGTTTCCCCGATCGGGGACCCTTCCGTCGAGGCATGCGCACCACTGGCGTTTCGGGCGGGGGCGGGGCCGGCCCCGTCGGGGACGAGGCCGGCCCGGAGCGGCGGATGCCGACCGTAGGCCGTCACCCGCCCGGAGGCGGACCTAGATCAGATCTGCCACCGGAAGCCCATGGTGCCGTCCAGGTTGGCGCTGACGTGCGCCTTGTCCAGCAGGTTGACCGAGGCGTTCATCTTGCCGCCGCCGACGGCCTCGTCGAAGCTGCCGGTGCCGCCGGTGATCGTGAACGTGCCGGTCGGGTACACCATGGTGTCCTCGGTCAGCGGCGCGCTGAGGTGGTAGGTGAAGAAGAGCTGGTCACCGTCGGCCTCGGTGATCGTGACCGACCCGTTGATGTCCCACTTGCCGGGGACGGTGGCGGTACACGCGTCCTCCTTCTGCGACCAGGTGCCGCCGCCGGTGATCCGGTTGCCGGAGACGGTCCCCGAACCGACCACCTTGTAGCCGTTGCAGCCCGTGGCGTCGGGGTGCGTGGTCGTGACCACGCCGTAGTTCCCGAGGCCGGTGAACGCGCTGGCCCCGGGCGGGGTCGTCGCGGCGTTCGAGATGCCGGTGGTGCCGCCGACGACCAGCGCCGCGCCGGCCATCACGCCCGCTATGCGCGCCGAACGACGGTGAGCCATCCTTGCCATGTTGATCCCCCGCACTTGTCAGTTCTCGATGAACTCCGGCCACATCTGGGGCCGTTGCCGACAGTTTCCATGATCGAGGGCCGTTGCGGCGAGGAATTCAGGCCAAAGTTCCGGAACGCGGTGCCCGACTTCCTGTATCCGGACGCCCCTCTTCCATGTCTGCGCGGAGCACGGCGGGTTGACCGGCTCGGCCTCCTGTTGGCAGGGTGGACAACAAGCTGTCGCCCACCCTGCCGACAAGGAGGTGCCGTGCCCCCCGCACGACGTCGGCGCACCCCGGACCAGGCGCGCGCCGAGATCCTGGACGCCGCCACCGAGCTCATCGCGCGGTACGGGCCCGACGGCGCCGGACTGCGCCGGGTCGCGGAGGCGGCCGGGGTGACGCACGGGCTCGTCACGCACTACTTCGGGACCTACCGCGCCCTGGTGCGGGCCGTCCTGGAACGCGAGAACGCACGCAAGCGGGAGCTCGTACGGGAGCGGATGCGCGCCGACGGGAGCGTGCCGTACGCGAACGGCATGACGGAGGTGCTCTTCGAGATCCTCGCCGACGAGCGGTACGTCCGGCTGTGGACGTGGTCGCAGCTCCACGGCTGGGACGACGAGACCGCCCCCGGCTCCCCCACGAACCTCTCCCGCCTCGTCGACGTGATCGAGGAGGGCGTCCGCTCCGTGCTCCCCCCGCCGGAGGGGCCCGACCGGGAGCGGATCGAGACGGTCGTCCTGCTCGCCATGTCCGGGGCGTACGGCTACGCCCTCGGGCGGCGCTACTGGCTCACCGACCTCGGGCACGACCCCGACCGGCCCGGCCACGACGCCGCCTACCGCACCGCACTCTCCTCTGTTCTCGCCGCCTATCTCGGAGGGCTGACGCCGTGACCCGGTACGACCTGGACATCCTCGCCTCGGACCGTGAGCGTGCCGACGCGGAGGAGCGGCTGCGGGCCGCCGTCGAGAACGGGCGGCTGCCGCTGGCGGACCTGTCGGCGCGGCTCGACGAGGTGCACGCCGCGCGCACCCGGGGCGACCTGGAGGAGGCCTGCCGCGGCCTCCCCCGCCCCGGCCCCCGGGACGCGCTCGTGGTGGACCGGCCGCCGAGCTCGCGGGGCTTCGTCGCCGGTGTCTTCGGCGGCTTCGAGCGGAAGGGCGCCTGGGTGGTGCCGCCCCGGATGACGCTCTGGTCGATGTGGGGCGGCGGCCGGATCGACCTCACCGAGGCACGGTTCAGCAGCCAGGACACCGAGATCCGCGCCGTCGCCCTGTGGGGCGGCACCAGGATCGTCGTACCGGAGGACATCGAGGTCGAGGTGCGGGGCTTCGGGCTCTTCGGCGTCTTCGACAAGCGCGCCGCCCGGCGGATCGGGAAGCCGGGCACGCCCCGGGTCGTGATCAGGGGCCTGGCCCTGTTCGGCGCCGTCGTCACCCGCACCGGGAAGCAGCGGAGCCGACCCTAGGGCGAGTCCGGGCGGCGGCGGAGAGATGGGTGCCGCCACGGATGGACGGCGCCCGGGAGATCACCGAGAATTCCGGGGATCCCCCGAGCACCAGGAAAGTCCGCCGTCATGCTGTTCGCCGTCGCCGCCCTCGGCATCGCGCTCTTCGCCGTCACCCTGTGGTGCGCCGTCACCGTCCTCCGGACGGAGGACCTGCCCCGGTGGCGCCGCTTCTTCCCGCTCGTCTGCCTCCTGGCCTCCGCCGCGGCCAGTGCGCTCCGCGCCGTCGACATTCCCGGGCCGGCGGCCGCCGTCGCCTTCCCCCTGAACCTCGCCGCCCTCGTCGTGGCCACGTCGGAGATGCGGGCCGCCCGCCGGCGCCGCGCGGCCTCGGCACGGGGCTGAGCCGGCCGCTCAGGACGATCGGCGCGACGGTCAGACGAGGACCGCTCCCACGACGGCCGTCGTGGCTACGACGATCAGCGTCAGGACGTTGAGGGCGATCTCCCACCGCCACCCGCGTTGCTCGGACTCGGCGTCGAGGGTGAAGCGGGACGGGTCGTCGGGCACGTACCGGATCGTGACGTCCCGGCCGCGCGAGCCCGCCGGGTCCTGCAGGCCGGACTCGCAGTGGGCGGTGACCGCCGCGCCCTCGCGGGTGGTGAACGAGACGACGGGCACCACGGTGGTGGAGGTGTGACCGTCGTCGTCGGTGCTGACGCGCCGGAGCACGGCGGTGACCCGTCCGGGCGCGGTGGACAGCGACGCCAGCGCGTCGATCCGGCGTCGCGCGTCGCGCACGTTCCCGGGCAGGTGGTACGCGCCGGAGACCGCCCACGGCCAGCCGAAGCCGAACAGGGCCCAGGGCCAGCCCCGTTCGATCGCCGTGACGACCACGAGACCGGCGTAGACGAGGAAGGCGGCGAAGTTCGGCCATCCGAGCCCTCGTCCGGGCCCGTCGAGGTTCGCGGTGAAACGGTAGGCGTGCGGCCGGCCGGCGGGGTAGCGGACGCCGATCTCCCGGCCCGTCCAGGCCGTGGTGATCCGCTCGCCGCGCTCGCCGTCGTTGGTCACGGTGAACTCCGCCCCGGTGGAGGGATCGCGGAAGGTGACGACCACGGAGATCCCGTCGCTCGGGGAGCCGCCGTGCCGTGGCGCGCGCACCCGCTCGATCCGCCCCACGGTCGTGACCGTCCGCTGGGCCCGGGTCCGCCCCGCCAGCGAGCGCCCGTACCCGATCAACGCCCACGCGCCGAACACCCCGCACCACAGCGCGAGATACCCGTGCAGTCCCATGCGTCCTCCTCCCGCCCCCGCGGCTCACCGTGCCGGCGTCCGCCGCACCACCTTGCCCTGTCCGTCGGCCTCCAGCGAGGCCGGGCCCCCGGGACCGGTCACGGCGACCCGGAGGGTGAGGGAGCCGGTGAGGCGGTCGGCGGTCAGCTGCCAGGTCCGCGCGGAGGGGACGCCGAGCGTGGTCCTCGCCTCCTCGACGAGCGCGGGGATCCGTGCGTACGGCAGGGACCGCGGGTCGAAGCGCGGGCCCCGCGTACCGGTGGGGGCGAACACAACCGACACCAGGCGTTCCTGTACGACGACGCTCAGCGCCTCGCGCGTCCCCGCTCCCCCGGTGAGGGATGCGACGGCCCGTCGCAGCTCGCCCTCGTCGAGGAACGAGCGGCCGGCCCCGAGGGTGACGCTGCCGGACTCCGCGGACACGGCCACGGTCCACGAGGCGGAGGAGGCGGAGGGCCCCGGGGTGGCGGGCGGGAGCGCGGTGGCGTCCCGGCCGAAGAGGTCCGCGCGGAACAGCAGGATCACGGCGGCAGCGCCGAGCACGAGGCCGAGGAGGGTGACGAAGCCGACCGCGGTGCCCTCCGGGGGTTCGGCCACCACGGCCGCCCCGGGCGCGGAGTCGAGCCGCGCGCCGGCCGCGCGCTCCTCCCACTGCGGCGTCGGCCGCTTCACGATCCGCACCCGCCACGGCCGGTCCGGCGGGTACGCGACCACGACGACGCCGCCCGGCCGGTAGTCGGGGAGGTCGACGACGTGGACGTCCTGGGTGACCGTCACGCGGAACGGCGGCGCGTCGTCCGGTGCGACGGTGAGCTCGAACCGCACGGGTACGTCACTGGTCTCGCCCCGGACGGCCTCCCGGTCTCCGACCAGCGCGAGGGCCGTGCGGGGGGCGACGGCCGCCTCCCGGGCGCGCCGCGGCGCACCGGCGAGGTGGAGGAGCAGGCCGTACACGAGGGGCACGACGAGGCCCGCGACGAACAGCGGCACGCTCTCGACGACCGTGCCGACGACGAGCGCGGCGGGCGACAGCCCGATCACCCCACCCGTCAGGAACCCCCGGGCCAGGGCGGCCGTCCGCCGGCCCGCGGAGGTCCGTTCCGTGGTGATCGTCATACGGACGATTGTGCCGGGCCCCGGTGCCGGCCGACAGGCCTTCGCACGGGTCCTCGCGCGCCCGGCCCCCGCACGTCCCCGCCCGGCGGCCCCTCAGCGCACCCCGTCCCAGAGGAGCCGCTCCCGGGCCCGCGGGTCCTCGACGGCGCCGGATCCGCTCGCGCCGGTGAAGGTCATCGTGGTGCGGTGCGTCCTGTCGTACGCCTTCCAGCCGGGACTGCCGGTCTTCGCGAAGGAGACCCAGGCGCCGTGCACGGCGTCCGCGAGGGCCTGGGGCGGGTCGGCCCCGAGCAGCGGCGCGTACGACGGGTCGTGGAGGCGGTCGAAGACGAAGGGCAGTTCGAGGGCGTGGCAGGCGCCGAGCGCGCCGTCGAACCGGGGCGAGCGCCAGGCGAACTCGTACAGGTACGAGCCGGGGACGGACTCGGCCAGGCGGACGGCGGGGATCCGGTAGAACCAGTCGGTGGCCACCGCGTCGAGGAGTTCGCCGGGCGTGGCGGCCGGGCGGGCGGCCCGGTAGGCGGGGAGGGCTTCGTCCGGGTCGAGGCCGTAGGCCGCGGTCATGGCGCGGAGCGAGGCCTCGGGGAAGACGTCGAGGCGCTCGGTCGGGACGAGGAACAGCCGGTACTCCTCGCGGTTGCTGCCGATGAGGAGGTCGACGCCGCGGTCCGGTCCGGGGAGGGCGAGGCCCTCCTGTACGGGCTCGAACGGCATCATGTTCAGGACGGCCTCGCCCCAGCGCGCCGGGTCCGGGTCGGCTCCCACCTCGGCCCGCAACTCGGCCTGGGCAGACACGAGTTCCTCCAGGGGAACGGTCTCGAAGGCCTCCGGGGTCGGCTCGATCCCCAGCTTCTCCGCCAGCCGGGCCGCGATCAGCTCCGCCGACCGGGGGCGCAGGAAGTGGTGGCAGGCGCCGCTCTGCAGGATCGCCCGGTGGAACAGCCCGCGGGCCTCCTCGGCGGTCAGCAGGGCGCCGATGCTCATCGCGCCCGCCGACTCGCCGAAGACCGTCACCCGGTCCGGGTCACCGCCGAAGGAGGCGATGTTGTCGCGGACCCAGCGCAGCGCGGCGATCTGGTCGAGCAGGCCCCGGTTGTCGGGGCGGCCCGGCAGGCGCAGGAAGCCGTCGGCCCCCAGCCGGTAGTTGAGCGTGACGCAGACGACGCCGTCCCGGGCGAAGGCGCTCCCGTCGTACGCGGACGCCGAGCCCGAGCCGTTGGTGAACGCGCCTCCGTGCAGCCACACCATCACGGGGAGGCCGGCGCCCGGCTCCGGGGCGGGGGTCCACACGCCGAGGTTCAGGCACTCCTCCCCCGGGACCACGTCGTCCGGGATGAGGGCGTCGAAGGGCGGGGCGTAGGGCGCGTGCGGCGCCGTCGGTCCGTGGGCCGTGGCGTCGCGCACCCCCGTCCACGGCTCGGGCGGGGCGGGCGCCCGGAACCGTCGCGCGCCGAACGGCGGGGCGGCGTAGGGGATTCCGAGGAAGGAGGTCACGCCGTCGGGGGAGGTCCGGCCGCGGACCTCCCCCTGCCGGGTACGGCACACCGTCATGCGGACAGGACCTCCAGGAGCGCCTTGCCGAACTCCTCGGGGCGTTCGAGGTGGACGGCGTGGCCCACGCCGGCCACCGCGACCTCCCGCACCGCGCCGCCGGCCGCCGCGTAGCGGTCCAGGACGTACCGGGTCTGGGCGATCATCGGCTGCGCGGGGGTGCCGTCCCAGCCCGGCACGGCGCCGATCGCGCCGAGGTGCGCCAGGTCGAACATCGAGGTGTCGGAGACGATGATGTCGTCCTCGCCCCGGATCCACAGGACCGGCGGCTTGGATTCGAGCAGGTGCAGGTCGTCGACGCGGAAATGGGTCGGGGCCATGCAGTTGAGCACCCCTCGCGTGCCGGGCGCGATGCCGGGCCAGGCGGCGGACGGCCTGCTGTCGCCCGGGTAGTGGTCGTCGCCGAGGCGGGTGGCGAGCATCGACTCGACGTACTCGTCCTCGTACGCGGGGCGCAGCGGCGGCTTCACGTAGCAGGAGGTCAGGACGGAGCGCGGGGAGGTCGGGGAGTCCTCGCCGCGGTCGCCCCCGGCGAGCCGCCGGACGAAGTCCGGGTTGGCGGTGCCGCCGCCCGATCCCGCCCCGTCCTCGGAGTTGAGGGTTCCGTCGACTCCGTGCGTGCCGCCGAAGCCGTACGGGGAGACCGGACTGACCAGGGTGACGGAGCGCACCGCGGCCGGGTGGTCGCGGAGGTACTGCATGACCACGCCGCCGCCCATGGACCAGCCGACGAGGTGGGCCCGGTCGATGCCGAGGGCGGTGAGCAGCTCGGCGAGGTCGTCGGAGTAGTCGCGCAGGCCGCGCGTGGCGTCGACGGGCAGCGGGTCGGTGCCGCCGAAGCCGCGCAGGTCGACGGCGAGGGGACGGTAGCGGTCCGGGAGCGTGGTCAGGGTGCTGTGCCAGAAGGCGGAGGAGGAGACGTTGCCGTGGACGAAGACGACGGCTTCGCCCTCGGACCCGGTCTCGGTGATCTGCTGGGTGAGTCTGCCGGTGGTGACACGGCGGGTGCGCAGGGTGGTCATGTCCTCAGGTCCTTCAGGAGAGCCAGGTGGCGACCTGGGCGGCGGCCGCGCCGTTCCAGCCCAGTTCGAGGTGGTTGGCGGCCGCGATGGTGGCCTTGCCGCCGACGGTGGGGACACCGGTGGTGTCGAGCGCGCTGGAGATGAACACGACTCCGTCGCTGGGGCCGCGGTTCTCGTTGAAGATGCCCACGATGTCGGCGGATCCGCCCGCGAGCAGGTAGGTGGTGACGGACGCGGGCACCCCGGCGGCGTGCAGCGGGGCGATGAGCGACCCGGCGTCGACGGCGGCCTGGATGCCGCTGCCCGCCGTGTAGAAGCCCTGGCCGCCGTAGTACGTGGTGTACCAGTCCTGGGCGGCGCCGTCGACTCCGTACACCCCGTCCCAGCGGGCGAGCATCTGGCGCTGGCCGGGGTAGTTGTCCTGACCGCCGGAGGGGGTCATGGAGAACTCGGGGTGCGCGGTGTAGGAGCCGTAGCAGGTCATGTGGGAGTGCGGGGAGGGTGCGTTGACCGTGCCGCCGCACTCCGGCCAGAGGGAGAAGTCGTGGGCCCAGCCGTGGGCGTACGGGTAGTCGTAGCCGCCGTTCGGGCCGCCGAGGGTGATGAGCTTGCGTACGTCTCCGGCGTACGCCCGTCCCCAGCTCGGCTTCAGGGACGACACGTACGCGCGGGTCGACATCTGGCCCTTGCTCCAGCCGACCAGGTCGACCTTGTCGACGCCCAGCCTGGCCTTGATGACGGCGAGGGCGTCGCCGACGATCTGGGCCTGCATCAGGTTGTCGCCCTGCTTGTGCGCGAAGCCGACGGCGAAGACGCGGTGGCCCCGCCCGGAGAGGTACTGCATCAGCCCGGTGGAGGGGCAGGTGGCGGCGCCGCAGCCGTAGCCGCCCGATTCGCCGGGGTTGGCCCAGGCGCGGTCCGCGGTGTCGTTCGCCCCGTGCACGAGGAGGACGGGGGTGGTGCGGCTGCCGGTGTTCCAGCCGGGTGCGGAGTAGAGCAGGAAGCGGCCCGAGGACGGCCGGGAGACGCCGCCGAAGTACGTGACCCGCTTGCCGTCCTGGTCGCCCCGGCCGTCGGCGGGGAAGCCCTCGGTGCGGAATCCGGTGGTCGTGTCGGCGTAGCGCTCGACCTTCTCCCAGCCGTTGGTGACGGTCCCGGCTCCGTAGGTCGCCTCCAGGGTGAGGTACGGGGGAGCCGCCGCCCCGCTCGCGGTGGCGGGCGCGGCGAGGACGCCGGCCGCGACGACACCGAGCACCGCCGCGAGCCGGGCCGCGCGCTGTCTCCACCCGCTCCTCGGACTCCGTCTGTCGGCCATGGTCAGGCTCCCCCGCTCGTGCGCGCTCGGCGCGTCCGCCCGATGTCCGTCCCGGCACCGGGTCCGCACACGGTAGGCGGCCCCGGACGCCCAGGGCATGGGGGCGCACCACACATCGGGAGCGGTGCGCATGGTGCCCGGGCTCAGGGACGCGGGACGCTCTTCTCCGGACGCCGGTCCTACGCTTCGCAGCCGTACTTCTTCGCGAGGTTGACCGCGGCTTCGCGCACGACGGCGGCGCTGTTGCGGAGGGCGGTGCTCCGGTCGACGAGGCCCTTCTCCTCCTCCTGCGAGGGCGCCTTGAGCGTGACGGTCATGTACGGGGCGGTCGAGCCCATGCGGGCGGCGCAGCCCGCGGGCAGGGTTGCCTCGGCCTCCTCGGGGAGCGCCCAGCCCTTGAATCCGGGTCCGAGGGGGACGGAGTCCTTCCTGGGGCCGGAGTCGTGCCGCTCGTCCGCGATGATCAGGTTGAAGACGCCCCGGGGGTAGTCGCTGCCTGCGTTGGCGCGCATCACACCGCACCCCTTGAAGACCTTGAGCTCGCCCCCGCTCGGGCTGTCCCACTCCTCCGCGCTGACCTCGCCGCCCTTGCCGTCGTCGATCAGTTCCGCGGTCTGCCGGCTGAGCGCCCCGTGACACAGGGTCTGCGGCAGCGGCGGCCTCCCCCCGTCAGGCCAGAGGCTCGCCGTCACGACGGCGACCCCGGCGGCTCCGAGCACGAGGGTCAGCGGCAGCCATTTCTTGTCCATCGGTCACTGTCCCATCGCCTTGTCCGCGTCCCCCATGCCGTTCTGGTACCACTGCTCGGTGATCGCCTGGAGGTGGTCCTCGTACTCGCCGGGGCTGGCGTCCAGCTCCTGTTCCGTGAGTCCGCGGTACGTCGCCATCCCGCGCAGCATGCCGTACAGCTCCTTCTGCCCGTAGTCGTAGTGTTTGATCATGTTCTCGCGGGTCGCGGCGTCGACCTTGGCGTTCTCGTCGTTCACGTGCGCGCTCAGACCCCAGTCCACCGCGCGCTGGACCCCGTCGCCGGCGACCGGGAGAGGAGTCAGCAGCCCGCCGTAGACGTGGTAGTTGACCATCTTCTTCCAGTTGTTGGCGTCCTTCTCCGCCTGCCCCAGGTCGTAGATGACGTCGCCGCGCACCCCGTCGAGGTGCCCGAGCACCGAGGCGGACTGCTTGGTCCAGGCCCGCAGCTCCTCGTCCTCCGACCGGAAGGACTCCGCCGGGAACCGCGCGAGCCCCTCCCCGGTGACCACGGTCTGCGAGGCGTGGACGGCCTTGTAGGCGTTGGGGTCCTCGGCGGTGGCGCGGATGATCCGGGTGAGGTCGCCCCGGTCGATCTCCAGCCCGTTGAAGTCCGTCGGCCCGTCCATCTTCTTGCCCAGGATCTGGTGCACGTCGGAGCCGTAGTCGGCGATCATGTCGGCCATCGGCAGGCGCATGGAGACGGGGACGGCGCTCTGGTCCGTCCTGAGCTCCTGCGTGTACTCGCCCATCACCCGCTCGAAGATCGCGGTCTCGGCGCCGTCGTGGTGGGCGGGTACCGGATGCATCGGCGAGCCGGGCACGCGTCCGGTGGCCGCCGCCTCCAGCGCGAGGCCGAACTCGGCCCGGGCCGAGGTGTACTGGGTCTCCGTGGGCATCCTGGTCTCGACGTCGCCGCCGGGCCACTCACGATCGTCGAGGAAGTACTTCAGGTTGTCGGTGGTGTTCGGGTCGAAGTAGTGGGTGGAGGCGGCGGGGTTGCGGCTCATGGCGTTCAGCAGGCCCTTCATCGGGTCCTCCTGCGTGCCCTGCCAGTTCCTCATGTGGCCGCCGTACGGGTCGTCCGCGTGGGTCTCCCAGTCCCGGACGGCGTCGGCGACCTCCGTGAGGAAGGCCTCGCTGTACACCGGGTCGCCCTCGTCCTTCTTCCAGGGCGAGGACTTCTCCTTGGGGTCCTTGTCCGGGTCGTACACCGCGTCGTCGCCGGAGTCCGCGGCCATCAGCTTCGTGAGCGTACCCAGTCCCGCCGCCCCGCCCCCCAGCTGCCCCGGGTGGCGGTTCGGCAGTCCGTTGCCGTCGCGGGCCAGTCCGATGAGGCGATCGGTCCACGCCGAGGTCGTGCCGCCGGGTGAGCCGATCGGGGAGTCGGGCCCCGTGGCCGTGGCGAGGCTTCCGGAGAACGCCTTGTAGAGGCGGGCGTCCGTCGCCGAGACCGAGCCGTCGCGGCCGCCGTGCTCCATGCTGCCGGCGAGGAGGAGCACCGCCTCCTGGCCGTCGCGGCCGTTGTAGCTGAGACGCGTCATCAGCTCGGCGGAGAAGGCCGGGGAGTCCTTGCCTCCCTCGACGAGGGTGAGCAGTCGCTCCCGCTCCTCGTCGTCGAGGTACTCCCAGCGGGCGTACAGCTTGGCAGCCTCTCGGCCGTTCTCGGTCTGCCGCTTCTCCTCCGCACGCAGCCTCTTCGCCTCCGCGACACCCCCGATGTCGGTGCTGCCGAAGTCGTTCGGGTGGTTCTTGATCAGGGCGCGCAGGCCCCAGGCGCACAGCTCGTCGGCCTCGGCGGCACGCTGCAGGATGCCTTCGATCTTGCCGCGCAACGCCTCGAACTGCGCCTCGGTGGCCAGGGGTTCGGTACTGTTCGCCGGGCGCCGGTCGGGGTGCACCCGGTGGCTGAGGACGCCGTCCGGGTAGATGGTGATGCCCGGCGGCGGGTTGTCGTACGTGGCCTTCAGATCGTCCTGTGCGGACTTGAGCAGCGTGTGCGCGTCCTGGAGGAGGTCCCGTACGGACGTGGCCTCGGTGACGGCGTCGCCGAACTCCTTGGCCGTCTTGGTGACGAACTCCTTTGTCACGGAGGCGTTCTCACCGCGCCACGTGGACTTGTCCGCCTTGGACGTCATGGCCGACGCGTCCGTCCTGAGCCGCGTCAGCTTGGCGATCATCTCGGTCCACTGCGTGGCGGCGGTGTCCATGGGGCCGAGTTTGGCGTTCAGTAGCTGGTCGAACGTAGGCATGTCCGGATCGGCTCCTTACCGGAAGTACGTGGCGATCCGGGACGCGGACACGGCGTCGTCGGCCCCCGGGGCGACCGGGCCGACCGTGCGCAGCCGCGTCGCGATCCAGTCGTCCTCGGCCCGGTTGGACTTCTTCGTGTGGTCGAGGTGGTTGGAGATGTGGGCGCACGCCTGGAGGAGGGTCCTGACCTGGGTCTCCCAGGTCCTGTTCACCTCGCTCAGGGCCGCACCGGCATCGAAGCCGTCGCCCTTCAGGCTCACACCGGCGGTCTCGCTCGCCGCGTTCGCGTGCTTGCCGGCCGGTTCGAGACCGTTGCACAGGCCGTACGCGGCATGGCCGATGTCGCCGAGCTCGTCGTCCTCCACGACATAGTCCCCGGACCCCTTCGCGGGGGTGGAACCTGCTGTGCCGCCCGCCTTGTTCAGCCGCATGGCGACAGCCGCCTTCTCCGCGGCCCACTCGTCTTCGAACGACACCGTCGACACCCCCGTGTCCGATCGCAAAGGCTTCCCGGCCGACCACGCTAGGCACTCCACCCCGGGCCCGCCACAGAATGTCGATCATAGGTACGACTTCTTGACGTGGGCCGGTACGACGGAACGCATCAGCGCAAAAGGGCAGGTCAGAGGTGGGCCCGCTACCGAAAGATGGGTGTTGGCATGTAGAGACACCCCGACGGAGATCGCCAGGCCTTCGATCCGACGACGATCACCGTCACACGATGGGCCTACGCCATGGCAAAGCGCGGAGCGCGCCTCAGCGGTCGCCCGCGAGTCCGCGATCGGGTGCGCTCATGTCTCCGGTGACGGGAGTTCCGTCGGCACGCCCGTAGCGCAGGTAGACGACGCCCTTGGGACCGGCCACCGGAGGTTCGAGGAGCGTGAGGTTGCCGGGCAGGGAACCTGTGTCGAACACCCTCTTCCCGACCCCGAGCACGAGGGGGTGCAGCCACAGGTCGAGACGGTCGAACAGCTTCTCGCGCACGAGGGTCTGCACGAGGTTCAGGCTGCCGACGACCTTCACGTGCTCGTGCCGGTCGCGGATCTCGCGCACGGCGTCGGCGAGGTCCGGACCGAGCTGCGAGGACCCTGCCCACGAGAGGTCCGGCCTGCCACGCGAAGCCACGTACTTCGGCACCCGGTTGAAGAGCGTGGCGATCTCGTTGTCCTCGCCTCCCTCCTGGTGCGGCCAGTAGGCGGCGAAGATGTCGTACGTCCGCCGGCCGAGCAGGAGCGCATCCGTGCCTTCGTACGCGGCCAGAATCTGCGCTCCCGTGACCTCGTCCAGCAGGGGCGCCTGCCAGCCGCCGAACGGGAAGCCCAGGGGGTCCTCGTCCGGGCCGCCGGGCGCCTGCGCGACAAGGTCGACGGTCGCGAACAGTTCGATCTGGATGAGGCCCATGGCCTACTCCCGGGAAGTCGAGCCGGAACTGGTCGCCGGGTTCACCGAACAGGTGTGTGCCACGCGGACCCGGGCCGCCGCGCGTCAGGACCGCTCGACGGCGACCTTGATCCGGAGGCCGAAGCCGGGAGCGTCCTTGCGGGCCGCGCGAACCGCCGGGCCCAGCAGGATCCGGCCGAGTCCGTGGCCTTCGAGCACGTTGAAGATCCGGACCCGGGTGCGGCCGTCAGGCAGCGGTTCGAGATCGTAGCCGCCCTCGGCCGTGATGAGGTTCTTGCTCTGCTCGCTCCAGCGGATCGTGCGCGGCACGTCCAGGCTGGTGATGCGGAACTCGCGGGAGGTCTTCATCCCGGCGTCCTTCACGGTGCTGCGGAAGACCGTCCCGACAGCGGTGGGACCGTCGGGAGTCTTCGTGATCTCCAGGACCCGGGGGCTGAACTCGGGATCGTTCCGGCCGTCGGCGAGGTAGGCGAAAACCTCCTCGACGGGTCGGTCGACCTCGACGCTGGCCTCGAACTCTCCGGACATTGCGGCTCCTCGCTGTGTGCCCGGCGTACGCTTCACGGCCAGGATCCCAGAGAGACTCCCCCGCTGCCTCCCGGCCGCGAGACAGCGGGGTTCCGGACCCCCGTCCGAGACGCCCGCGCGTCTCGGCGCCGCGCCCGCCTCCGGCCCCTCGTACGGGCCGCCTGCCGAACGACCCGACGCCACCCGTGTCAGTCGAGGACCGCGGTCGCCTCGATCTCGACCAGGTGCTCGGGAAGGTCCAGCGCTGCCACACCGATCAGCGTGGCCGGCGGAACCGGCACCAGCCCGAGCCTTCCGGACGCCCGGGCGACTCCGTCCAGGAGCGGGGACATCTTGTCGGGCGTCCAGTCGACGACGTGGACGGTCAGCTTCGCCACGTCGCGAAACGTCGCCTCGGCCGCGGCCAGGGCGGTGGCGACGTTGAGGTAGCACTGCTCCACCTGAGCGGCCAGGTCGCCCGGGCCGACCGTGGCCCCGTCGGCGTCCTGGGCGACCTGTCCTGCGATGAAGACCGTCCTCGTACCTGACGCGATCGCGACCTGCCGGTAGGCGTCGACGGTGGGCAACCCCTGAGGGTTCACCAGGGTGATGGCCATGCGGTTCCTGCCTCCTCGTGCTCTCTTGTGGTGACTCGGAAACCGTAGGAGAGTCAGCGCTGACGTGGAAGAACGCACTTTTCGGTGACGGGGGAACCGCAAGGTGACCAAGCAGCTCAACGGCTCGGGCGCGGCCGAGGACGAGGCCGACGTGAGGCGGGCGGACTCCCTGGCGCGCGAGATCTTCTCCGACATCGCCAACAAGTGGGCCCTCCTGATCATCGAAGCGGTGGGCGACCGCACCCGGCGGTTCACCGAACTGCGTGACGACGTCGAGGGCATCAGCCACAAGATGCTCACCCAGAACCTGCGCCTGCTCGAGCGCAACGGCCTGGTCGTCCGGACCGTCCACCCGACCGTGCCGCCCCGCGTCGAGTACACCCTCACGGAACCGGGCCGCGCTCTGCGCGCGACGGTCGACGGCATGTGCGACTGGACCCACCGCCACCTCGCCGAGATCGAATCCGCGCGCCACCGCTTCGACGGCCACTGAGCCGACCGGACCCGTCCACGAGCGGCGCGCGCCGGCCGCACTCGGTGCACGGCGTTCCTGAACGATCTCCGTTGGAGCGCGCCACCCGAGTCGGCATCGAGCAACGACTTCGACCCCACCCCTTGTTCGATGTTTAGCTAACTTGTTAAATAGATGGCATGACAGATACTCAGGACGAGGCGAGCGCCTTCCGTGCCCTCGCCGATCCGACGAGGCGCCAGATCCTGGAGGACCTCAGGGGCGGCGAGCTCGCGGCAGGTGAGATCGCCGCCAGGTTCGCCATCAGCGCGCCCTCCATCTCGCGGCATCTCGGCGTCCTGAAGGGAGCCGGACTGGTCACCGAGCGACGCGAGGGCAACCGCATTCTCTACGCACTGGCCGAAGACCGCCTGGCCGCCTGCGTCGGCCGGTTCCTCAGCGCCGTCTGCCCCGAGCAGATCGTGCTCCGCCACACCAAATGGCGCCCCAAGGCGCAGAACGAGGGATCATGAGGCAGCCACGGCTGAACAGCGTCGTCGAGCGACGGCTCCTGGTGAACTACCGAGTCGACCCGGACGTCGCAGAACGACTGCTTCCGGCGCCGCTGCGTCCGCAACTGGTGCACGGCCATGCTGTCGCGGGCCTCTGCCTGCTGCGACTGGGGAGCGTCCGGCCCACCTGGACGCCCAAGGTCCTCGGACTGCGGAGCGAGAACGCGGCGCACCGCATCGCCGTCGAGTGGGACGGACCGGACGGCGTCGAGACCGGCGTGTACATCCCGAGGCGCGACACCGCCTCGCGGCTCAACGTCTGGGCCGGAGGCCGCCTCTTTCCCGGCGAGCACGGTCGCGCCGACTTCGACGTACGCGAGACGCCCGGCCGGATGAGCGTCGCGCTGGCCACGCGGGACGGTGACACCCGGGTCGATGTCACCGTCGAGCTGTCCGACGAACTGCGGGGCAGCGCCCTCTTCGCCGACCTCGCCGAGGCCTCCCGCTTCTTCCGGGGCGGGGCCAAGGGCTTCTCGGCCACCAGCTCCGGCCGGCACCTCGACGGCATGGAACTGCGGACCGACGCCTGGCACGTGGAGGCCTGCCGCGTACGCTCCGCCGCATCGTCCTTCTTCGACGACCCGGAGCGCTTCCCGCCGGGGACCGCCACCCTGGACTGCGCCCTGGTCATGCGCGATGTCCCCGTCAACTGGCGGCCGATTCCCTCGATGCCCTCCGAACGGGCCGCTCGGCTCGCAGGCTGAGCGTCCCGAGTTCCTCGAACGGCACGTCCGGCGGATCGCGAACCACCCCTGATCGTCGGCACCGACGGTGCTCGGCGAGGCCCCGCCGTCGCCGCCCTCACCGACGACAACCGGCCGGCCGTGGCGGTGGGGCTGATCGCGTAGACCTGACGGCCGGCGACCAGGAGCCCGCGCGGCGTCTCGATGGCGACAGGAATCGGCTCCTCTGCGTTGCCACCGTGCCGAACCCCTCGGAGAAGCGCCGAGCACGCGCTTCTCGGCCCGGGGTCTGAACCGCCGTCAGCACTACGGAATGCCGCCCGCCGCCGCGGATGCCCTTCTGCGGGAGGCCGGCCGGGAGGGCAGGACCGCCCCGCTCCCCGGAGAGAAGCCCCGGAGCAGCAGCTCCGGGGCCTCTTCGTAGGGGACCAGTCAGGGGGACGGGGGCCGCCGAGGCGGTGGCACGGCCCGCAGCAGCTCCCACAGGGGCCGTGAGGTGCTTGCCCACTCACCCAGCATGGCGCGGTCGACCAGATGCAGCCGCTGCGAGCGGGCGAAGTCGAGCGCCGGCTTGGAGAACCTCCCGTTGGTGACGAGGACGACGACATCGCCCTTGTGCACGGGCCGCCCGGTCCCGTTGAGGACGTGCAGGTCGGGGGTTCCCACCGCGGCTCCGGACATGCCGGCCCGACGGTGCTTGCACTGGATCACCCACTGCCGCCCGAAGGGATCGGTGGCCTTCACGTCGGCGCCGTTGTCCCCGGCGCCGCCGACCTGCACCGCGTTCACGCACCCGTCGCGCCGCATCAGGTCCCGTACCGCGTGCTCGAACTGCCGGTGATGCAGCGCGTCCAGCTGCGTCAGCGCGTACCGAAGCCCCTGGGAACGCACCTGTTCCCACCGTGCGGCCCGCTGCCGGGTGACCACCCAGGCTGCCGTCGCCCCACCGACGAGGAGCACCAGGACGACAGGGACCCACGGATGCGCGCGCACGAAGTCGACCACCGCCGCGATCACGGCCGCCGCGATGACCAGGCCGCCCAGGGCGAGGAGGAGTTGTTCGGTGCCGCCAGCCTTACGTGACCGCCGCCGGGCCGGGCGCCGGCTCACCGCCCGTCTCCGTTCCGGTCCCACTTGATCGGGTACGACACCGTCGGCACCGGACGCGGCACGGTCTGTTGCCACCCCGGCCGGCGAATCGGATACGACACGGCCGGGACCGGCGCCGGTGCCTGGCGGGGTGTCGTCTTCTCCCAGCCCGGCCACTTGATCGGGTACGTCAGCGCCGACGAGGACCGCGGCGCCGGTAACCGCTCCGTGCCCGCTCCACCGTCCGTCGCCGTGCCGGAGCCGCCGAAGAGGAACACAGCCGCCACGATCCCGATCGCGAGCGCGGTCTGCTGACTCGTTCCGGCCGGCGCCCTCCAGTGCGCCCGCACCACAGTCCCGTCCTGCTTGGTGTATCCCTTGACGAACGGCAAGGCCGAAGCCCCCTCCCCTTGATCGGGCGCGCGCTCCCCGCGCAACCGACCAATGTAGAGGCCATCACTGACAGTGGGTCACCTATCGGCCACCCGTCGTGATCTTGAGTCGTCGGCGGGAGTCGCACGACGGAAGCCACGATGTTGCCCGGTCGTCCGATGACCACGTGACCGCACGCCGCACCCTCCGCGCTACCGCAGGTCCCCGACCGCATCCGTGCCGCCCGGGCCGACCTCCGGTGGTCGCACCGGCACGCGCGGTGCTCGTGATCGATGTTCCGCCGTCGGTGGTCTACAGACGGAGGGAACCGCGGGCCGATGGCCATGCGCCGGTGCCGTGGAACGGGCCGGTTCCCGCAGTCGCTCGGATGCGTCGCGGCAGGGGGAGGCACCACCGACCCGGGCGCCGAGAATCAGAGAGACCGCGGTCGTGATGCTGACGCACATGATCCTCGACCCGCCCACAACCGCCCTCGATCCCACAGAGCTCTACCCGGCAACAACCGCCGAGCTGAGCCGACGATTCGCTCGGATCCACTCCGCGCTCGGAACCCAGGACCCCCTCTGTCGCAGGTTCTGTCTCCATCGAGATCGCGACGGGCCTGTCTCGAAGTCGGGTGTGAGCTTGTGACAAGATCGCGGGATGCTGCGACTCACCGATTTCATCATCGACTGCCCCGACACGATGAAGCTCGCGACCTTCTACTCCGAGGTGACGGGCCGTCCGGTCAAGGAAGGCAGCTCCGAGGAATGGGCTGGCATCCAGTTCGGCGAGATCGAGCTGGCCTTCATCCGGGTGGACGACTATCGCGCTCCGCAGTGGCCCGACAGCGAGCACCCCAAGCAGTTCCACCTCGACTTCGAAGTGGACGAGATCGAGTCCGAGCAGCGCCGCGTCCTCGACCTCGGCGCGACGCTGCGGCAGGACTTCATCGGCCCCAACGGCTACGGCTGGCAGGTCTACACCGACCCGATCGGCCACCCCTTCTGCCTGTGCCGCAACAAGGGCGTCGTCTGGACCGACCAGGGCCCGGTCTGGCCCAAGCGCGACGCATGAGATTCCGGTGATGGAGAAGAGCGACATCACGATCAAGCTCGGCCCCGACGAGGCCCTGGTCCTCTCGGACCGGCTGGAGCGAGTACAGATGACAGGTCTCAGCCGCCTGGTCGACGATCCGGCCGTCTGGGCCCCGATCCACAAGATCGCGGGAACACTGGACAAAGCGCTCCCTGGAATCTTCGCCGCAGACTACGCCGAACGTCTGGAAGCGGCCCGGCGCCGTCTCCGGACGGGCACGGGCAGCCTCGCCGAAGAGCGAGACGGCTGAGCTGCCCTCACCCGGCACCAGCGCGCTTCAGTCGCCGACGGTGAAGCGTTCTCCTACGTGGCTGGGGGCTTCGATCTCGTCGACCAGGGCCACCGCGTAGTCCTCGGCGGAGATCCGGCTCTTGCCGTCAGAGTCCACGACCAGGTCGTCGAGGGCGGTGCGGTACGTGCCGGTGCGCTCTCCCGGCTCGATCTGCGCGGCGGGGCTCAGGCAGGTCCAGCGGACGTCGCCGACGGTCTGGTAGAAGTCGAGCGCGTCGCCGTGCGCGTGCATGATCTGGAGCACGAACTCGGGCAGCCCGTCGGCGTCCCACACCTGAGCACCGTCCGGTGTGCGCAGCGAGCCGGCGCCGCCGACTGCGATCAGGCGCGGGGCGTCGGTGCCGAGCGAGCGCAGGCCCGCCACCAAGGCCTCGGCAGCAGGCTTGAGGATCGCCTGGTGTCCGGGGCCGTCACCGCCGCCGACCGCGCTCACGACGACGTCCTGGCCCTCGGCGACAGCAGCCACCGAAGCGGCGTCCAGGACGTTCCCGGTCACCACCGTGAGGGCCGGGTGCTGCTCGGTGATCTTCCGGGGGTCGCGGACGACGGCCGTGACCTGATGGCCGCGGTCCAGCGCCTCACGACGAATCCGGCTGCCGATCGTGCCGGAGGCACCGAAGAGAGCGATCTTGGCCATGAAGGGAGTCTCCTCTGACTGCACCTGAGCTGGAGAAGTCACGCTAGCCACGGAGAACTGCCGGGCCGGGCAGGCTCGCCTGCATGTCGTCGATCAGCCGCCGGGGCCAGACGGGCGGCCTCTCGACACGGTCTACAACCTTTCGCGACGTCAGGAAGTCGAAGGGGTGTACAGCACCGGATGGCTTGGAGGGCTCTGTGGCACGAGTACGTACGGCGGTGGCCGCGGCGGCGTTGGTCGCGGCCCTGGCGCCGGTGACGTTCGGGGGTGCTGCGGCCGTCGCCGCGCCCGTGACGACGGCCGCCGCCGGGACCGCGGCGGAGGCCGGGTCGGTCGGGACGGTAGTCCAGGAAGGCGGCCGGCTGACCGTGCCGGCCGGTGAGGAAGGCGCGGTGACGCTGCGCTTCACGGCCACGCTGCCGGCGGGGACGCAGGGGCCCGTGAGCGGCATGCTCCGCCTGCCCACCACGTTGGTGGCGAGTGCCGGCGGTTCGCCGGTGAGCGAGAACGTGATCCGCTCCACCTGTACGGTCAACGGCACGGCGTACGGGGCGTGCCCGTGGCACATGCCTTTCGTGCGCGCGGGCGAGGAACAGGACCCGCCGTCCCTCGATCTTCCCACGGTGCCGGCCGCAGGAACCCTGACCTATGCCGTGACCATGGACGCGGACCGGACCGCGTCGGTCCTGGGCCACCCGGACGCCCGGGTCGAGCTGAAGGACAGCACGGGCACGGTGGTGGCCGGGGGGACGGTCCGCCTCGACTTCGTCCCCGCGACACCGCCTCCGAGCCAGCGCGGCGCGCTGCACGCCCGGGACAAGCAGGGCGTGCTGTGGCGGTACGAGGGCACCGGTGACGTGACCCGGCCGTTCGCGACGCGCAAGCGCGTCGGCGGCGGCTGGAACGCCTACACCGTCGTCACCCCGCTGTTCAGTGCCACCGCCGGGGGGACCGGCCGCCTCGTGGCCCGTGACCGGGCCGGGGTCCTCTGGTACTACGAGGGGACCGGCAACCCCGCCGCCCCGTTCGCGCCCCGCGAGCGGGTCGGCGGCGGCTGGAACACGTACACCGCCCTCGTCGGCACCGGCGACGGCAGCCTGGTCGCCCGTGACAGGGACGGCGTGCTGTGGCTCTACGAGAAGACCTACGAGGGCTACAGCCGGCCGTTCGAGCCGCGCAAGCGCGTCGGCGGCGGCTGGAACACGTACAACGCCCTCGTCAAGTCAGGCGGGTGGGACGGGGCTCTGAGCCGCGACAAGGACGGCGTGCTGTGGAAGTACGACCGCCAGGGCTGCATCCCCTGCGCGCCGTTCGAGCCGAGGCAGCGTATCGGCGGCGGCTGGAACGTCTACACCGCCCTCGCCGGTACGGCGGAACTCGGACGGGACGATGTTCCCGATCTGGTCGCCCGCGACGCCGCCGGCAAGCTCTGGCTCTACCGGGGTGTGCATGTCCCCGAGCCCGGCTCGTACTGGGGGCTCATCGGTCCCGGCCCCACCCGTAGCCTCATCGGCGGCGGCTGGAACGTCTACGACCTGATGTTCTGAGCAGTTCCCCGCCTCATAGGTCACGGGAGGGGCGGCGGTTCACCGGAGAAACGCTCCGGCTCGCCCGCGCCACCGACCGACCAGGATCCTTCTCGCCCCATTGGACGTCACCGAGTCCTGAGCACCCGGGGGCGAGCCGAGTACTCGACGCCGGGCTGGGGAGGCGCACCAGTACGGTGCTGAGCATGATGGTCACCGCAGGCTTCTACGAGGTTCCCGGTACGGACATCCCCGGGATACTCGACGAGGTCGCTTGTCAGGGCGTTCCCGTGTTCACGCTCTCCACCGCCGGGCGGACCGACAAGGAGGCCTTCTTCGGGGCGGTTCAGGAGACGCTTCCCCTGGACCCGCCGCTCGGGCCCCACATGGTGTGGGACGCCCTCTCGGATTCGGTCTGGGGTGGGCTTCATGAGCTGAAGTCTCCCCGCGTGGTCATCGTCTGGCCCGACGCCCGGCCCGTCGCGGACGCCGAGGGTGATTTCTGGATCGCGCTGGAGATCCTCCGCGATGTGGTCGCGGGCCTCGCTGAGGACCGGTACACCGGCGGCAGGCCGACCCAGGTCTCGGTCTATGTCGCCCCTGCCCCATACGAGGGAGAAACCGTGCTGGCGGAGGGTTGAGCGGCTGCCGTCGACGGTCACGTGCGAGACGGATGCATGGGCGTCGGCAGCTGCCCGAGGGTTGGCTGCACCTGCTCTCCATCGCCGTATTCGGCCCTCGCCGGCCCTCCGGGTATGTGCTGCAACGATTCGGTGGACGGCGCGGCCGGGAACAAGCCATCGGTCCACACCGCCGACTGCGCCGAGGCTCCTCAGGGAGCCGTCACACCGTTCCTGGACCGGACAGTCACTCTCGCTGAGCGGCCAGCCGTCCGGCCGTGTGCACTGTTCCACCCGCTCTGGCCCGCAGTGGAAGGAGATCGGCCGTTGCTGTGCCGACCTCGCCCGGCAGGCTCGTTCGGCCGGTGCGCGGGGCTCTGCCCGGCCGCCGGGGAGGGCCATGGCGGCCGGGCGCATGCGGGAGCGGCGAACTATGGTGTCCCACCACATACGCGGCTGACCTGCCACTTCCTACGGTGTGGCGACACCGAAACGTTCCCGTCATCCGCTCGGAAGTGGTGCACATGGCCGCCGCAACAACCGCTCCCACACCCCCCGGTTCCCTCAAGCGCATCGTCGCCGCGAGTCTCATCGGCACCACCATCGAGTGGTACGACTTCTTCCTCTACGGGTCGGCCGCCGCGCTGGTCTTCAACAAGCTGTTCTTCCCCGAGTCCGACCCCCTCGTCGGGACCCTGCTGTCGTTCCTCACGTACGCCGTCGGGTTCGCCGCGCGACCGCTCGGGGCGCTGGTCTTCGGGCACTACGGCGACCGCCTCGGCCGGAAGAAGCTGCTGGTCCTGAGCCTGCTGATGATGGGCGGGGCGACGTTCGCGATCGGGCTGCTGCCGACGCACGCGACCGTCGGGTCAGCCGCTCCCGTGCTCCTCACCGTGCTCCGCCTGGTGCAGGGCTTCGCGCTCGGCGGTGAGTGGGGCGGCGCCGTCCTGCTCGTGTCCGAGCACGGCGACGCGAAGCGGCGCGGGTTCTGGGCCTCCTGGCCGCAGACCGGCGCACCGGCCGGACAGCTCCTCGCGACCGGCGTGCTCTCCGCGCTGACCGCGCTGCTGTCGGACGCCGCCTTCACCTCCTGGGGCTGGCGCGTGCCCTTCCTGCTCTCCGGCGTCCTGGTGATCGTCGGACTGTGGATCCGGCTCTCCGTCGACGAGTCGCCCGTCTTCAAGGCGGCGCTCGCCGCCGCCGAGGAGCGCAGGGCGCTCGCCGGGCAGGTCGAGAAGATGCCGCTCGTGGCGGTCCTGAAGCACCACTGGCGGGACGTGCTCATCGCGATGGGCGCGCGCATGGCGGAGAACATCTCGTACTACGTGATCACCGCGTTCATCCTCGTGTACGCGACCACCCAGGTCGGCCTGTCCAAGCAGACCGCCCTCAACGCCGTCCTCGTCGCCTCCGCCGTCCACTTCGCCGTCATCCCCGCCTGGGGCGCGCTCTCCGACCGGATCGGCCGCCGGCCGGTGTACCTGATCGGGGCGGTCGGCGTCGGCGCCTGGATGTTCCCGTTCTTCCTGCTGATCGACGAGGGCAGCTTCGGCTCCCTGCTGCTCGCCGTCACGGTCGGACTCGTCCTGCACGGGGCGATGTACGCGCCGCAGGCGGCCTTCTTCTCCGAGATGTTCGCGACCCGGATGCGCTACTCCGGCGCCTCCATCGGCGCCCAGTTCTCCTCCGTGGCCGCCGGGGCACCCGCCCCGCTCATCGCGACCGCGCTCCTCGCCGACTACGGCTCCTCGACCCCGATCTCGCTGTACGTGATCGCCGCCGCGCTGCTCACCGTCGTCGCCCTCGCCTGCGCCCGCGAGACCCGCGACCGGGACCTCGCGGACATCGAGGAGCGGACCCCCGCCGACGCCCGCGTCCGCGCCGACGCCTGACCCCGCTCGACGGCCCCGTGCCCCGCTCACCGAGAGCGGGGCACGGGGCCGTTCCGCGTCAGGCCCCCGTGACGACGTCCGAGAGGGCGTGCAGGCGCAGCGCCAGCTGGATCTCCAGCGCCCGCGCCGGGGACTGCCAGTCCGGGCCGAGGAGCCGGCCGACGCGCTCCAGACGCTGCGCCACCGTGTTGACGTGGACGTGGAGTTCGTCCTTGGTGCGGGCCGGGCTCATGCCGCTGGCGAAGTAGGCGTCCAGGGTGCGGACGAGGTCGGTGCCCCGGCGCCGGTCGTACCCGACGACCTGCCCGATGGTCCGGTCCACGAAGCCCTCGATGTCCCGGCCGTCGGCGAGGAGGAGGCCGAGGAAGCCGAGGTCCTCGGCGGCCGCGCCCTGGCCCGAGCGGTGCAGCAGGCCGAGCGCGTCCAGACAGCGGCGGGCCTCCCCGTACGCGACGGCCACCTGGTCCGGCCGGTCGAGCAGCGCCCGTACGGGGGCGGAGGCGCCGACCGTGACGGGCTCGCGCAGGGTGCCGCCGAGTCCCCTGGCGGTCTGGCGGGCCAGCTCGGCGGCGCTCTCCCCCTGGCCGAGCGGCAGCAGCAGGACCGTGCCGCCGTCGCGTGCCGAGGCCAGTCCGTGCCGGGTGGCGGCCAGGTGCGAGGCGGCCGACCAGAGGCGCCGGCGGTCGGCGCTCTCGCGGCGGCCGGCGTCGGGGTCGGCGGGGCCTCCGGCGGCCCGGTCGATGCGGGCGGCGAGCACGACGTGCGGGGCGTCGCTGTCGGTACGGAGACGGGCGGCGCGCTCGCGCAGCAGGCTCCGGTCCCGGTCGGGGGCGTCGATGAGGTCGTCGAGGAGCTCGCCGCGCACCCGCTGCTCGGCCTCCCCCGCGGAGCGGCGGGCGAGGAGCAGCAGCGAGGTCACCAGGGCGGCGCGCTCCAGGGTGCGCTGGTCGACGGGGTCGAGGTCGGGCTGGCCGTGGAGCACGAGCGCGCCGAGGGTCTCGCCGCCGGCGGAGACGGCGGCGACCCAGTCGTCGCCCTCGCGGACCGCGTGGCCCCCGGCGCGGCGGGCGGATCCCGCGCCCGCCTCGGTGAACTCGACGGTCCCGCCGAGGACCTCGGAGACGGCGTGGGCGACGTCGTGGACGCCGCCGCCGCGCAGGACGAGTTCGGAGAGCCGGTCGTGGACCTCGGAGGCCCGCTCGATGACACCGCTGTGCTCGCGGATGATGTCGTTGGCCCGCTCCAGTTCGGCGAGGGCCGAGCGGGTCTCGGCGAGCAGGTTGGCGGTGTCGATGGCGACGGCGGCGTGGGCGGCGAAGGAGGCGAGCAGCGCGACCTGTTCGCGCTCGAAGACCCTGGCCCTGCGGTCGGCGGCGAACAGGACGCCGATGACCTGGCTGCCGAGGCTGAGCGGCACGCCGAGGATGGCGACAAGGCCCTCGTCCCGTACGGCCGCGTCGATCGAGCGCGTGTGCTGGAAGCGCGGGTCCTGGAAGTAGTCGTCGGTGACGTACGGACGGGCGGTCTGGGCGACCAGACCGCCGAGCCCCTCCCCCATGCCGAGACGGACCTGCTGGAAGCGGGCGGAGACGGAACCCTCGGTGACCCGCATGTACGTGTCTCCGGCCGCCGGGTCGTTGAGGCTGAGGTAGGCGACCTCGGTGCCGAGGAGCGAGCGGGCCCGCTGCACGATGGCGCGCAGCACCGCGTCGAGGTCGCGGAGCCCCGCGAGGTCGTGGGCGGTGGCGAAGAGCGCGGAGAGCTCCGCCTCGCGGCGCCGCCGCCCCTCCAGCTCGGCCCGGACCCGCAGCGCGAGCTGTTTGGCCTCTTCGAGCCCGGCCAGCGTCTCGGGGCCCGCGCCGCTCGCGCGGGCGAGCAGCACGGGCCGGTCGTAGGCCTCCGTCGCCGCTCCCCGGGCGAGGAGTTCCAGGTAGGAGACGTGTTCATGGGACATGGACACAGGGATACCTGCCGTACGTGTGGTCGCACCACCCCTGTGGACGACCTTCACAGGGTCCACCTCAGTGGGCGGTCCAGCCGCCGTCGAGGGTGAGGGAGGTGCCGGTCATGAACGAGGCCTGGGGGCTGCAGAGGTAGAGGACGGCTTCGGCGACCTCCTCGGGTTCGATGAGCCGCTTGAGCGCCGAGTCCTTGAGGAGGACCTCGGTGAGAACCCGTTCGGACGGGATGCCGTGGGCGGCGGCCTGGTCGGCGATCTGCCGTTCGACGAGCGGGGTACGGACGTAGCCGGGATTGACGCAGTTGGAGGTGACCCCGTGCGGCGCGCCTTCGAGGGCGGCGGTCTTCGACAGCCCCTCCAGGCCGTGCTTGGCGGCCACGTACGCGGATTTGAAGGCGGAGGCGCGCAGCCCGTGGACGGAGGACAGGTTCACGATCCGTCCCCAGCCCTGGGCGTACATGTGGGGCAGGGCTCCCCGGATGAGCCGGAAGGGCGCCTCCAGCATCACGGTGAGCACGGTGTGGAAGACGTCCGGCGGGAACTCCTCGATGGGGCGGACCAGCTGGATCCCGGCGTTGTTGACGAGGATGTCGGTCCCGGCCGCCGCCGACTCGGCCGCGTCCAGGTCGGTCAGGTCGAGGAGCCGGGGTTCGAGGGCGCCGGGGAGCGTCCCGGCCGCCTCGGCCAGGGCCTCCAGGCCCTCGGCGGCACGGTCGACGGCTCTCACCCGGGCTCCGGCGGCGGCGAGCCGCAGCGCGCAGGCGCGCCCGATGCCGCCGGCCGCGCCGGTGACGAGCGCGGTGCGGCCGGTGAGGTCGAGGGCGAGTCCCGCGGCGCGGGGCAGGGGCGAGGCTGCGTCCGTGCCGGGCTCGCTGCCGGGGACGGTGATGGGGGCGCTCATGCTCCGCACCCTATGAACGGGCCCCTCCCCCACCGATGTGTGCTCACGCCACAGTTCAGTCGGTTGCTGTGGTGCGGAACCATGTGGGTTCGTCGGCGAGCGCCTTCTCGATCCGCAGGTACGAGAAGCGCTTCATCTCCGGCAGCGCGTCGACCTCGAACCAGCCGACCTCGGTCGACTCGTCGTCGTTGACCCGCGCCTCGCCGCCGACCGCCCGGCAGCGGAACGAGACGTCCAGGTACTGGCAGATGTCGCCGTTGGGGTAGGTGACGGGCTTGCGCAGGGTCTCCACGAGCAGGATCCGCTCGGGCACGCACCGCACGGCCGTCTCCTCGAACACCTCGCGCACCACGGCGTCGGCGGGCTGCTCCCCGGGGTCGACGATCCCGCCGACGAGCGCCCAGCGGCCGTTGTCGGCCCGCTTGCCGAGCAGGACCCTGCCCCGGTCGTCGAAGACGACGGCGCTGACGCCCGGCAGGAAGAGCAGCTGGTGGCCGGCCGTCTTGCGCAGTTCGCGGATGAAGTCAGGAGTACCCATGCCCCGACCCTAGATCATCAGATCATCTCCGGGCCGGGGCCGGGGCCCGTGCGGGGCCTCCTCAGGCCGCCGGCGTCCGGCGGGCGCGCACCGCGCGGGCGGCGGCCCAGCCGAGACCGGCCGCCGCGAGGACCGCGAGCAGCGCCTCGGGCAGGGTGCCCAGTCGGGTGGCGGGGGTCTGCGAGGACCGCAGCGGCACCTTCTCGACGAGGACGTCGGGGGTGAACATCTTCGTCTGCGCGACGATCTCGCCGTCGGGGCGGATGACCGCGCTGACGCCGCTGGTGACGGGCACGACGACGGAGCGGCTGTGCTCGACCGCGCGCACCCGGCTCATCGCGAGCTGCTGGTAGGTCATCTCGCTGCGGCCGAAGGTGGCGTTGTTGCTGGGGACGGAGATCAGCTGGGCGCCGTGGGTGACGGTGTCGCGCACGGCCCAGTCGAAGGCGGCCTCGTAGCAGGTGGCGAGGCCGACCTTGGTGCCCGCGAGGTCGAAGACGCCGACCTTCGTGCCGGCGCCGAAGTCGCGGCTCACCCGGTCGACGTTGCTGTTGAAGATCCGTACGAAGGAACGCATCGGGATGTACTCGCCGAACGGCTGGACGTGCCGCTTGTCGTACGTCGCGACGGGGCCGCCCTCGGGGTCCCACTGGATGAGGGTGTTGCGGAGCTTGCCGGTCTCGGGGGTGATGACGGCGCCGATCACGGTGGGGACGCCGATCGCCTTGACGGCGCCGTCGATGACGTCGGCGGCGTCGGGGTTCGCGAAGGGGTCGATGTCCGAGGAGTTCTCGGGCCAGAGCACGAAGTCCGGCTGCGGCTCGCGGCCCTCCTTGACGGCCTGGGCGAGCTCGCGGGTGCGGGCCACGTGGTTGTCGAGGACGGCCCGGCGCTGGGAGTTGAAGTCGAGGCCGAGGCGCGGCACGTTGCCCTGGACGGCGGCGACGGTGGCGGTGCCGTCCTCGGCGGAGTCGTCGACGAGGGGCAGCGCGGCGACGGCACCGGTGACCGGGACCAGGACCGCGAGCGCCGCGGCGGCGAGCGGACCGCGCGGGACGGTGCCGGCGGCCCGGTGGGCGCGGATCTGGCGGCCCGCCTCGTACAGGCCGAAGCCGCAGAGGGCGACGGCGAAACCGAGGACGGGGGTGCCGCCGGCGGCGGCCAGCGGAAGGAAGAAGCCGTCCGCCTGCCCGAAGGCGACCTTGCCCCAGGGAAAGCCGCCGAAGGGCACGCGCGCGCGTGCCCCTTCCCCGAGGATCCACACCCCGGCCGCGAAGAACGGCCACCAGGGGAGCCGGGAGACGGCGGCGATGCCGAGTCCGGCGGCGGCCACGAAGAGGGCCTCGACGGCGGCGAGCGCGAGCCACGGACCGGCGCCGACCTCCTCGCCGGTCCAGACGAGCAGCGGGAGCAGGAAGCCGAGTCCGGCGAGGTACCCGAGGCCGAAACCGGCGCGGAGCCTGCGGCCCCGCAGGGTCCAGCCGAGCAGCGCGAAGGCGGGCAGCGCGAGCCACCACAGGGGTCGTGGCGGGAAGCTCAGGTAGAGCAGGAACCCGGACAGCAGAGCCGCCCCGGGCCGTACGAACCGCAGCAGCCGGGAGACCGGCGTGGGTGCGGCGTCGGGTCCGGGCGCGTCGACGGGGGTGATGGTGGCGCTCACCTTGGGGAGTCTACGTGTCGCCCCTGTGGGCGAGCGGGGAGGTGCGTCCCGGCGCCGGGCGTCCACGGGACGGTGTACGGGGGTGGCCCGCCCGTCCGGTCAGACTCCGGTCGCGGCGGGCGGGACCGGAGGGACCGGCGGGGCCGGGCGGTGGAGGCGGTCGCGGATGACGCGGACCGCGGATTCGGCGTCGTCGACGGTCACCGTGAAGGTGAGGCCGTCTCCGAGGCGCAGGACCAGGCCCTCGCCGCGCCGGACGATCACGGCCGTGCCCTTCTCGGGGCGCCAGCGGTAGCCCCAGCCGCCCCACTGGCGCGGGGTGACGCTGGGCGCGAAGTCGGCGCCGACGACCTGGGCGAGCGGGATGCGGCGGCGCGGCACGCCCATGTGGCCGCAGCGGACCTCCATGGCGCGGTCGTCGACCCGCACGGCGACGTGGACGAAGGCGAGCGTGCCGAAGAGGACGAGCAGTCCGGCCGCGACGCAGCCGATCACCGCCATGAGGAGGGCGGCGATGCCGGAGGTCCACGGGGACTCGACGGCGAGGGTGACGCCCAGGGCCATGCAGGCCGCGCCGGCGGCGGCCGCGACCCACTGGAAGCGGTTGGTGGCGCGGCCGGTCCAGACGGCGGACGTCGGGTCGCCGGGGCGCGGGACCGGGTTCCGGGAAGACTCCCTCATAAGGGGAGCGTACCCAGGACCGGGGAGAGCGGCGCGGCGGAGCGCGCTCGCCCGGTGACGCTCGGTGGTTCGGTGACGCTCGGTGCCCAGCCGGGCCCGGTGAGGCTCGGTGTCCGACCGTGCCTGGTGACCCGATGACGCTCGGTGGTCCGGCCGGGCGGGGGACGGTCAGTGCGCGGCGGCGGTGGCGGCCGCGAGGGCGCGGCCCTCGGCGTATCCCAGGGCGGTGGCGGGGAGCTGCCCCGGCCGGCCGCTGAGCAGGACGGCGAGGGTGCCGGTGGGGTCGGCGTCGGGCGCGGGCTCGGCGCCGATCCGGCGCAGGGCCTGCGCGGCGACGGCCTCGGCGGAGCCGTGGAAGACGATCGGCGGCAGCCCTGCCTGGCGGCGGGGCTCCAGGGCGGCGACGATCCGGTCCTCGACGAGCTCGTAGTGGGTGCAGCCGAGGACGACGGCGCGGACGTCGGAGGGGGTGAGCGCGGCCGCCGCTGCGACGGCGGCGTCCACGGCGTCCCGGTCGGCGTGCTCCACGGCGTCGGCGAGCCCCGGGCAGGGCACCTCGGTGACCTCGGCGCCGTCGGCGAAGTCGCGGATGAGTCCGCGCTGGTAGGCGCTGCCGGTCGTGGCGGGGGTGGCCCAGATGGCGACCTTGCCGCCGGCCGCGGCGGCGGGCTTGATCGCGGGCACGGTGCCGATGACGGGGACGGCCGGTTCGAGGGCGGCGCGCAGGGCGGGCAGGGCGTGGACGGTGGCGGTGTTGCAGGCCACGATGAGCGCCTGCGGGCGGTGCGCGGCGGCGGCGAGGGCGACGTCGAGGGCGCGGCCCGTCAGGTCCTCGGGGGTGCGAGGGCCCCAGGGCATGCCGTCGGGGTCGTTCGAGAGGAGGAGATCCGCGTCCGGCCGGAGGCGCCGCACCGCGGCCGCCGCCGGGAGGAGGCCGATTCCGGAGTCCATGAGCGCGATCTTCACCCGGTCACCCTAGCCGATGAGCCGTTCCTCCCCCGCGATCTGGGGCAGACTGCCGCGAATGAGCACCCTCGCCTGGTTCTCGGTCGTCTCGCTGGCCGCCTGGCTCTGGCTCCTCCTCGGCCAGGGCTTCTTCTGGCGCACGGACCAGCGGCTCCCGCCGGTGCGGCGGACCCCGCCGGACGTGTGGCCGCGGGTCGCGGTCGTCGTGCCGGCCCGGGACGAGGCGGAGGTCCTGCCGCTGAGCCTGCCCTCGCTGCTGGTGCAGGACTATCCGGGGACCGCGGAGGTCTTCCTGGTCGACGACGGAAGCACCGACGGCACCGGGAAGCTCGCCGTCGAGTTGTCCGAGCGGTACGGCGGGCTGCCGCTGACCGTGGTGTCGCCGGGGGAACCGGAGCCGGGCTGGACGGGGAAGCTGTGGGCGCTGCGGCACGGCATGGCGCTGGCCCGCGCCGGTGGACCCGAGTTCCTGCTGCTGACGGACGCGGACATCGCGCACGAGCCGGACAGTCTCCGGCGGCTGGTGGCGGCGGCCGTGGACGACGGCCTGGACCTGGTGTCGCAGATGGCGCGGCTCCGGGTGTCGAGCTTCTGGGAGCGTCTGGTCGTCCCTGCGTTCGTCTACTTCTTCGCGCAGCTGTATCCCTTCCGCTGGATCAACCGCCCGCGGCCCCTGGCGACGGCGGCCGCGGGCGGCTGCGTGCTGCTGCGGACGGAGACGGCGGTGGCGGCGGACGTGCCGGAGGCGATCCGGCAGGCGGTGATCGACGACGTGTCGCTGGCGCGGGCGGTGCGGCGGGCCGGGGGCCGGATCTGGCTGGGGCTCGCGGAGCGGGTCGACAGCGTCCGCCCGTATCCGGGCCTCGGCGAGCTGTGGCGGATGGTCGCGCGGAGCGCGTACGCCCAGCTGCGGCACAACCCGCTGCTCCTCGTGGGGACGGTGGCGGGTCTCGCGCTCGTCTATCTGGTACCGCCGGCGGCCCTGGTGGCGGGCGCCTGGAGCGGGGACGCGGCGGCGGCGTGGGCGGGGGGCGCCGCGTGGGCGGTGATGGCGGGGACGTACGTGCCGATGCTCCGCTACTACCGGCAGCCGCTGTGGCTCGCCCCGCTGCTGCCGTTCACGGCGTTCCTCTATCTCCTGATGACGGTGGACTCGGCGGTGCGGCACCACCGGGGCCGGGGCGCGGCGTGGAAGGGCCGGACGTACGCGCGCCCGGAGGCCGCGCCGGACCGGTGAACACCCCGGGTTCCGTGGCCGCTTCACCGGAGGGGCTGCTCCGGCACGGTGGCTCCGTCCACGAGGACGGGAGAACGGGAGGCGCCCACGGGGAATGATCTTGCTAGGGTCCCGTCCAGGACCTGGAGCGTTCCACGCAGGGGAGGTGGTCGGGCGATGACCCCCGAGGAGCGGGATCTGGTCATGGGCCTGGTGTTCGTACCCGGCAAGGGCCGGAGACGCACGGTCGACGAGGTGCTCGCCCACTTCGGCGAGCCCGACGGCGGGGCCCTGGCGCTCCGGCTTCTCCGGGACGCCGTGGAGCGCCGGGACGCCGTCGACGTCGAGATGGCGATGATCGTCAAGGCTGTCTCGGGCGTCTCGGGCGAGGAGTTCCTGGAGCCGTTGACCGCACTGTTCCCCGCCGAATGGCACAGGAGGCACGAGGACATCGTGTCCGCGCTGGGCAGGCTCCGCTCGCCCGGGACGGTGCCGACGCTGGTCCTGGCGACCCACTGGGTTCCCCGGCATCTGGACTGGGACGAGAACCGGGCGCTCGCGGTGAAGGCGATCTGGGCGCTCGGCGCCCTTCCCGTCGCGGAGGCCCGAGCGGCCCTCGAGGCCTTGCGCGACGCCGAGGACGAGATCGTCCGCGAGAACGCGGTGCAGCAGCTCGCGCGCCGCGGCGAGCTCTGACGACGGAGCCGTAGCCGTATCCCCCGACCCGGCGCCGCGCTGGAAGCATCCCGCGACGCGGCGCTGTGACCGGTGGGTCCGAAGCGTGCCTCAGGCGTCCCGGCCCTGCCAGGTGGTCACGCAGGCCTCGTTCCCCTCCGCGTCGGCGAGCACCCAGAACGCGGGGGCACGGGTCGCGGACACGAGTCGGCCCCCTGCCGCCAGCGCGGCCTCGACCCGCCGGGGTGCCTCGTCATGGGGAACGCAGACGTCGAAGTGGATGCGATTGCGCTGGGGGCGCGCCCGGTCCATCCGCTGGAACCAGATCGCCGGGTTCTGCCCGACGGGGTCGACCAGTGGATCCTCCGGTCCTTCGGCGCCCGCCTCGTCGGCATAGCCCAGCACCGCCTTCCAGAACGGCCGGATCTCGGCGATGTCCAGCGCGTCGATCGCGATCTCCACGAGTTGGACCGACCGCGGTGCCCCCGTTCCGATCTCGGGCTCCGTCGTCAGCGACCCGGTCCCGTCGACCGCGGCGGAGATCCGACGTGCGAGTTCGACGTCCCGGGTGGTCACCGCCGCGTGGTCCACCGACTGCAGGGTCAGCACGACCCGCTGGGGGCGGACGTCGACCCGAAGGTGCCGATCGGCGTCGCCGCCGCACACCGCGACGGCGTCCGCCGCCAGGCCGATCGCCTGGGCCAACGATCCGACCGGGACCGACGTGCGCAGCGTGCCCAGCAAGAACCGCCAACCCTGGTCGTAGACAGCCTCGGACGCTTCCCGCCGACTCAGTATGTGTTCCATCGCCGCATCCTCGCAGCCCTCTGCGAGACCCACCGCGCACACATGCGGGTGACACCGTCCGATTACGCCGTTCGACGTGCGGCACAACGGCTAGCGGGGCGGCGCCCCGCGCGCTCCCCCTCATGGCACCCGCCGATCAGCCCAGTCCCCGAATTGCCTCCGTAAAAATGACTACGTATGCCCATACTCTCGTCCTGCGTCTTCCGAGAGAGTCCGCTTTTCTGATCGTCGGGCGATTCCGCCATTCGGCGATTCATGGGAACGGGGCCTCCGGCCATTCCGCTTCTCATTCCTGGAGAAACACATGCGCGTTGCCGTGACCGGTGGCGGTGGTTTCCTTGGGTCGCACCTGTGCGAGGCGCTTCTGCGGCGCGGCGACTCCGTGGTGTGCCTCGACAACTTCTCGACGGGCGACCCCGAGAACATCGCCCCTCTCCTGGCCCACCCGGCCTTCGAGTTCCAGCACTCCGACGTGAGCGTGTCCGTGGAGGTCACCGGTCGCGTCGACGCCGTCGCCCACCTGGCCTCCCCGGCCTCCCCGCCCGACTACCTGCGCCACCCGCTGGAGACCCTGGCGGTCGGGAGCCGCGGCACCGAGAACGCCCTGCTCCTGGCGCTGCGCCACGGCGCCCGCTTCATCCTCGCCTCGACCAGCGAGATCTACGGGGATCCCCTGGTCCACCCGCAGGAGGAGACGTACTGGGGCAACGTCAACTCCATCGGCCCGCGCAGCGTCTACGACGAGGCGAAACGATACGCCGAGGCGGTCTCCGCCGCTTACCGCCGCACGCACGGGGTCGACGTCGGCATCGCACGGATCTTCAACACCTACGGTCCCCGGATGCGCCCGCACGACGGTCGCGTGGTGTCCAGCTTCATCACCCAGGCCCTGACCGGCGAACCGCTCACCATCTACGGCGACGGTGGGCAGACCCGCAGCTTCTGTTACGTCGACGACCTCGTCCGCGGACTGGTCGCGCTCCTCGACTCGACCGAGCTGGGCCCCTTCAACCTCGGCAACCCGGTCGAGCGCACGGTCTCCGAACTCGCCTCGATCGTGCTGGAGATGACCGGCTCGACCTCGGAGGTGAGACACCACCCCCTGCCGGTCGACGACCCGGTCCGCCGCCGCCCGGTCATCATCCGCGCCCGTGAGGTGCTCGGCTGGGAGCCGGAGATCGACATCACCGAGGGCCTGCGCCGCACCGTGGCGTACTTCGGCGCCCGCCCGGATCGCCTCGGCGCCTCCGCAGCGGCGATCCGCGGCGGTCAGAACGAGACGGTCCCGCTGGCCGCCGTGGCCCCGGCGCCCGTCGCACCGCAGACGATCCCCGGTCCTGCGGGCGCCGGCGTGACGTCCGCCGCCCCGGGAGCCACGGTCGCGGGCGGCTGAACGGCACGCCGCGGCGGACCGCCCGCCGGTACGCCGCGGCACCGGGCTCCCTCAGCCCTCCCCCGCCTCCTCCCCTCCCCTCCCCCTGCCACACCGCCTGGAGAACCTGCCGCCATGACGTCCTTGGAGCAAGGTCCCGTCCACGGGACCGGCGCCGTCCAGGAACCCCCGCTCTCCTCGCCGGCTCCGGGCTCGCCGGAGGAGTGGGAGGCACTGGGCGACGCCATCCACGCCCTGTCCGACGGCTCGGTCGCCTCCATCGGCCCGGACGGCCCCGTCCTCGCCCGCCCGGCACGCCGTCGTCACGCCTCCCCGTCCAGCTTCGTCCGGGCGTTCTCCCGCCCGGACCGCTTCCTGGTCGCCCTGCTGTCCCTCGGCTGGGCGGCCTGTCTGGTCTGGTTCTGGGCCTGGTGGCTCGAACCGTCCCACCGCATCGGCTGGACGGGCCTGATCGTCAACAGCGCGCTCCTGCTGTACCTCACCTATCTGCCGGTGCACTTCCTCGTGGCGCTGCTGCGGATCCGCCGTTTCGACCCGGCGGTCGGCGTGCCCGCGCTCCGCACCGCGTTCGTCGTCACCCGCGCCCCGTCCGAGGGCTGGGACATCGCCCGCCGCACCCTGGAGGCGATGCTCGGCCAGCAGTTCCCGCACGGCTACGACGTCTGGCTCTGCGACGAGGACCCCACCGAGGAGATCCTCGACTGGTGCCGTGCCCACGCCGTGAACGTCTCCTGCCGCCGGGGCCGCGCCGACTACCACCGGGCCGACTGGCCCCGGCGCACGCGGTGCAAGGAGGGCAACCTCGCCTTCTTCTACGACCACTGGGGCTACGACCGGTACGACGTGGTCGCCCAGCTCGACTGCGACCACGTCCCCGCGCCCACGTACCTCGCCGAGGTCGTCCGCCCCTTCGCCGACCCCGCCGTCGGCTACGTCGCGGCCCCCAGCGTCTGCGACTCCAACGCCGGGGAGTCCTGGGCGGCCCGCGGCCGGCTGCACCGTGAGGCCATGTTCCACGGGCCCGTCCAGCTGGGCCATTCCGCCGGGCTCGCCCCCGTCTGCATCGGCTCGCACTACGCCGTCCGTACGGAAGCGCTCCGGGACATCGGCGGCCTGGGCCCCGAGCTCGCCGAGGACTTCTCCACCTCGTTCCTGCTGACCTCGGCCGGCTGGGAGGGCGCCTTCGCGATCGACGCGGACGCGCACGGCGAAGGCCCCCTCACCTTCGGCGCCATGATCACCCAGGAGTTCCAGTGGTCCCGCAGCCTGGCCGTCATGCTCCTGGGCATGCTGCCGCGCCACCTGGGCCGGATGCCCCTGAAGCTCAGGGTGCGCTTCGGGGCCGCCCTGCTGTACTACCCGCTGCTCGCCGGCGCCACGATCATGGGCATCCTGCTGCCGCCGGTCGCCGCGGTCACCGGAGCTCCCTGGATCGACGTCAACTACTTCTCGTTCCTCGGGCACTTCTGGAGCATGTCCGTCTGGCTGATCCTGCTGACGCTGCTGTGCCGGCGCCGGGGCCTGCTGCGCCCCAAGGACGCCCCGATCTTCAGCTGGGAGATCTGGCTGTTCGGGCTCTCCCGTTGGCCGTACGTGACCTGGGGCGTGCTGGCCGCGGTGGTCCAGAAGCTGAGGCCGCGCCAGATCACCTTCAAGGTCACCCCGAAGAAGCGCGACGGCCTGGAGCGGCTCCCGCTGCGCGCCGTCGCCCCGTACCTGCTGATCACGGTGTTCCTGTCGGGCGCGGCCCTCGTCGGCCAGTTCACCGGCCCCGCCGTCGGCTACGTCTTCCTCTGCATCCTGGGCTCCGCCTCGTACACCGCGGTGACGCTCGCGATCGGCGCACTGCACGTCAGGGAGACCGCGCGGGCCACCGGGACCCCCGCCGTGCGGGCGCTGCGCACGGCCGCGCTGCCGCTCGCCGCGGGCCTGTCGTCCCTGCTTCCGCTGGGGCTCGCGGTCGTCGTGTTCCCCACCTATCTCACTGGCTTCTACGCCTGGTGACGGCCCCCGAGGCCGATCGAGAAATGAGGTTTCCGTGCCCCAGACCGTGCTGGTCACCGGCGGTGCCGGTTTCATCGGCAGCCACACCTGCGTCGAGCTGCTGCAGGCCGGCCACGAGGTGGTCGTGCTCGACGACCACTCCAACAGTTCGCCCGAGGTCCTCGAACGGGTCGCGAAGGTCGCCGGCCGCCCCATCGCGGCGGCCCATGTCGCCGACGTACGCGACCGGCGGGCCCTCGACACCGTGTTCGCGAGCCACCCGATCGACGCGGTGATCCACTTCGCCGCGAAGAAGGCCGTCGGCGAGTCGGTGCAGATCCCGCTCGCGTACTACGACATCAACGTCGGCGGCACGACGGCGCTGGTCTCGGCCATGCACGACCACGGCGTGCACCGCCTGGTGTTCTCGTCCTCCTGCTCGGTCTACGGGGACGTCACGACCGTTCCCCTGACCGAGGAGTCGCCCGCGGCGCCGACCAACCCGTACGCCACCACCAAGTGGACCTGCGAGCGGATCCTCGCGGACGTCTGCCGGCACGTGCCCGAGCTCCGGGTGCTGGCCCTGCGGTACTTCAACCCCGCCGGAGCCCACCCCTCCGGACTCCTCGGCGAGGACCCGAGCGGCGTGCCGAACAACATCATGCCCTTCCTGACCCAGGTCGCCGTGGGCCGCCGTGACCGGCTCAGCGTGTTCGGCGACGACTTCCCCACCCCCGACGGCACCGGCGTCCGCGACTACGTCCACGTCGTGGACGTCGCCGAGGGGCACCGCACCGCGCTGGACCACATCGACGACGAGCCGGGCATGCGGGTCTTCAACCTCGGGACCGGGCGCGGCGCTTCCGTCCTGGAGCTCGTACGCACCTTCGAGGAGGCGTCGGGGCGGCCGATCCCGTACCGCGTCACCGAGCGCCGCCCCGGCGACGTCGCGGAGCTCGTCGCCGACCCCTCGAAGGTCGCCGCGGCCTGGGACTGGACCGCGCGCCGTGACCTGGCCGCCATGTGCCGCGACGCATGGACCTTCCAGCAGCGGAACCCGTACGGCTACGCGCCCTGACCCGTAGTCCCCCACCCCGCCCTCGCGTTCAGACAGGAGAGCTCCGCATGCGGTTGACCGTCATCGGAACGGGCTACCTCGGAGCCGTGCACGCCGCGTGCATGGCCGACATCGGACACGACGTCCTCGGCGTCGACGTCGACACCGAGAAGATCGCGGCCCTCGCGGAGGGCCGGCCCCCCTTCTACGAACCCGGCTTCGACGAAGTCCTCACCCGGGCCCTCGCCTCCGGACGCCTGCGTTTCGGCACCAGCCTGCGCGAGGCCTCGGCGCACGGCGAGGTCCACTTCATCTGCGTGGGCACGCCCCAGCGGGCCGGCTCCCGCGCGGCCGACCTCCGGTACGTCGACGCCGTCGTCGACGGGCTGGTGCCGCACCTGACCGCCTCCTGCCTGTTGGTCGGGAAGTCGACCGTGCCGGTGGGCACGACCGCGCGCCTGACCGAGCGCATCGCGGGTCTCGTCCCGGCGGGCGTGCGGGCGGACGTGGCGTGGAACCCCGAGTTCCTGCGCGAGGGCTTCGCCGTCGAGGACACCTTGCGGCCCGACCGGATCGTCGCCGGCACCACGTGCCGGGAGGCGGACCGGACGCTGCGCCGGCTGTACGCCCCGATGCTGGACGCGGGGGTCCCGTACATCGGCACCGACCCGAACACGGCCGAACTGGTCAAGTCCGCGGCCAACTCGTTCCTCGCCACCAAGATCTCGTTCATCAACGCGATGGCCGAGGTCTGCGACGCCGCGCAGGCGGACGTGGTCACCCTCGCCGACGCCCTCGGCCACGACACCCGGATCGGCCGGCGCTTCCTCAACGCCGGTCTCGGCTTCGGCGGCGGCTGCCTGCCCAAGGACATCCGGGCGTTCACCGCCCGCGCCGAGGAGCTCGGCGTCGGCTCCGCGCTGGCCTTCCTCGACCAGGTCGACGAGATCAACCAGCGGCAGCGGACGCGGACGGTCGCCCTCGCCCGCCGAATGGCCGGAGGCGACCTGGCCGGCCGCCGGGTGACCGTCCTGGGCGCCACGTTCAAGCCGGACAGCGACGACGTGCGCGACTCGCCGGCGCTGGCGGTGGCGGCGGCCCTGCACCGGGAGGGCGCCGACATCCGCGTGCACGACCCGGAGGGCGCCGCGAACGCGCGCCGCGCCCATCCGGAACTGCGCTGCGAGGCCGACCTCCTGACGGCCTGCCAGGGGGCCGAGCTCGTTCTGCACCTCACCGAGTGGGCGCAGTACCGCGAGGCGGACCCGGTGAAGCTGGCCCGTGTGGTCCGCCGGCCGGTCCTCGTCGACGCGCGCAACGCGCTCCGGCACGAGGAATGGCGGGCCGCCGGCTGGACCGTCGAGGCGCTCGGCCGCCCCTCGCCCTCGCAGGGCCGGCCGGCCGTCCCGGCCGGGGAGCCGCTGCGGGCCACGATCGCCTCGCCCGCCGCCGAGGGCGACCGCGCCACCGGCCCCCTGTCCCCGGCGCTGCCGACCGGCACGGGCCGGAGGGTGTAGCGGAAGGTCCTCGTGAGCGCCGCCCCGCACCCGTGGTCCCGGACCCGTCGTGCGGGGCGGCGTCACGGTGCGTCCGGCGGGCCCGGGCGTCGTGCGGGGAGAGCGCGGGGAGCCGGGGTGCGCCGGCTCCCCGGGGAGATCCGGCTCAGGGGGCCGGAACCGACTGGGCGGCGCCGGGCCGCAGGACGTCCGGGACGCGGTTGCCGAAGTAGTCGACGGGGCCCACATCCACGCCCGAGGCCTGCGGGCCCATGCTCGTGACCACCTCGTCCTCGCAGCGCGGTACGAGGTTCTCGGCCCCCGCCGGGTCGGTGACGGGGACGGTCAGGGCGCGCAGGCAGGGGTCGTCGCCGGTGCCGGTGGGCTCGCCGCCGAGGAGCTCCTGGCGGGAGGCGGTGCGCCATTCGTCGAGGTCGGTGAAGCGCCGGCCGCCCCAGCCCAGCGACCAGGGGCCCGTGCTGTGGTAGACGTTGCTCCGGAGCTGGTGCGTGCCGGGGAGGTACGCCGACTGGGCTTCGACCAGGGGCCCGCCGTCGGTGGCGAAGATGTTGTCGTGGACGCTCACGCTGTTCATGCCGTCGCGCAGCCGCAGCGCCGGGGGCCGGATTCCCGCGGCCTCCGCGGAGGCCAGCCGGTCGGTCCGCATCACCACCGTGTTGTTGTAGACGTCCAGGTTCCTCATGAGGGAGCCGTAGGCGACGATGCCGCCGTACTCGGGGAGCTTCCGCGCGTCGTCCCAGCTCATGTTGAAGCGGACGACGTTGTCCCGGTGGGCCCCGGTCGCCTGGCCGGAGTAGACGAGGAACCCCGGCCCGTCGTTGCCGTAGGCGAGGTTGTACTGCATGACCGAGTGGGACACGTTGTTGTCGAGGCCGAAACCGCCGCCGTCCACGCGGGAGCCGGTCCGGTTCCGGTAGGAGCGGTTGTTCTCCAGGACCACCTCGGTCGAGTCGTACGCCCAGATGCCCTCCGGGCCCTCCTGGGCGCCGGGCGCGGAGCGCGCGCCGTTGTCGTGGGCGACCGAGCGCGTCACCTTCGCGTCCCGGACGCTGCCGAGGGCGATGCCGCTGCCGGTGTTCCGCGCGTCGCTGTCCGGGTCGCCGGTGTTGGCGTACGCCGTGACGCGCTCGATCCGCAGCCCGGAGTGCGCGTAGGCCGGGCGGTCCGCCGTGAACTCGGGTCCGTAGAAGACGAGTCCGGCCTCCAGGTTGTGGTGCACGGAGACATCGCTGATGCGCACGTCGCTGTAGCCCGTGACGGCGTCGTCGTCCGCGCCGACGCTGATCCCGTTCTGGAAGCCCCGCGCCTCCACGTTCGCGATCCTGACGTGGGCGAGCCCGCGGTCCCCGGGGCGGGTGGCGCGGAGGGCGATGCCGACTCCTTCGTGCAGCGCCTTGCGGTCGCCGACCAGCACGAGGTTCCTGATCTCCACGCCCGCGGTGTCCCGCACGGTGATGCCGGACGTGCCGCGGGGCGCGATGGTGGCCCGGCCCGTACCGTACGACTCGATCACCACGGGCCGGGCGGCGCTGCCCGCCTCGCCCTCGTCCAGGGTGATGGTGCCGCGGTACCGTTCGCCGCCCCGGAGCCGGAGCCGGTCGCCGGGCCGGAAGTTCGCGGTGTTCGCGTGGTCGAGGGTCCGCCAGGGCTTCTCCGGCGACATGCCGTCGTTCCCGTCGTCGCCGTCCGGACTCACGTAGAAGGTGAACGGACCGCGGCTCGCGGGGCGGGCGGGGCGGTAGACCCCCGGCACGTCGCACCCCGTCATCAACAGGAACACCACGGCCGAGACTCCGGCCGCGACCCTGGTCGTCCGGCTCCGCTTCACCGCGTTCACGCGTACCCCCTGGGGACGTGTCCGGTGCCGTACACGGCACATGAAGCAGCAGACTGTCAGAAAAGGGGCATCTGAAACGCCGTCGAACGTGCGGCATCCGAGTCACGTGCGCACGACCGCCCCACGATTCGGCACCGACCGGGACGCCCCGCCGACACGTCGGGACTATCCGCGGAGCGCCCCTTTCCAGAACGGGCCGACATCGCCCCCCGCGCCCGTAGCCGGCCCGTCACGGAGCGCGCTTTCGGCGGGACGTCGACCAGACTGCAGTTACGGTCGGTAATAGCGCGGTAATCCAGAGCTTCAGGCGTTCGAGGTCGAAGCCATCCGCCCTGGTCGGCGGGGCGGAGGCCGCCCTTGCGACCCGACCGCCACTCTCGTCGAGAGTGCGTCCATCGGGTGAAAATCTCTCGCCGTTAACGCAGCCTTTAACAACGTTTCGGCAGGTCAGGCCGACAAAACCAGCGTAAAACGGATAACCGCAAGATGGGGACTCCCCAACCAGCACATCGTGGGCTTAACTTATGTGCCATGACCTCCCCCCGCTCCACCTATGGAGGCGGTTACCACACCGCGCCGTCCTTCCCGGACACCCCGATCTACGACTCCCTGGTCGCGGAGCGGGGCACGCCTCAGATCGCCCCGATCCGAGTGCCCGCCGCCTACGACACCGGCAGCAGCTTCCCCGTGAGCGGCTCCTACCTGCCGGCGCTCCCCGCGGCACTGCCCGCCCTCCCGGCGGCGCCCACCCCGCAGCCCGCCCCCGCCTACAACAGCGGCTACGGCTACCCCCAGCCCGCGCCGCAGATGGCCCCCGTCCCGCTGCAGCACGCCCCGGCCCCGTACATCCCGCAGCAGCAGGTGGCCCCGCGCGGCTACCCGGGCGGCCCGTACCCGCAGCAGCCCCGCCCGGCCGCCGCCGGATACGAGGCGATGCGCCCGGCGGCGCCCCGGCCCGCACCGGTCCCCGCCCCCGCGCCGTACGACGACCCGTACAACCGTCCCTACCAGGGCGGGGGTTACTGACCGCTCGCCGCTCCGGCCCCCGGGGGGACCGGAGCGGCTGGCAGGATGAGGGCATGCCGACTCCTGTGCTCCGCTCCGTCCACGTCCATCCGGTGAAGTCCATGCGCGCGCTGGACCGCACGGAGGCCGAGGTCCAGCCCTGGGGGCTGGCCACGGACCGCCGCTGGGCGGTCGTCGACGCCGCCGACAAGGTCGTGACCCAACGCCGTCACCCCCTCATGGCGTTGGCCACGGCGCAGCCGCTGCCGGGCGGCGGGGTCGCCCTCTCCGCTCCCGGCCGGCCGATACTGGAGGTCGAGGTCCCGCACCCCTCGACCACCCTCACGATGGAGATCTTCGACAAGCCCGTGGAGGCGGTCCCGGCCGACCCCGCCGCGGCCGCCTGGCTCTCCGCGTATCTGGACAGCGACGTACGGCTCGTGCACATGGACGCGCCCGAGCACCGGCGTCCCGTCGATCCCGACTACGCGCTGCCCGGCGAGACCGTGAGCTTCGCCGACGGCTATCCCCTGCTCGTCGCCACCACGTCCTCGCTCGACGCGCTCAACTCCCTCATCGCGCAGGGCGACCACGCCGACGAGGGCCCGCTGCCCATGAACCGCTTCCGCCCGAACCTGGTCGTGGAGGGCACCGCGCCCTGGGCCGAGGACGGCTGGACGCGGCTCGCCGTCGGAGAGGTCACCTTCCGGGTCGCCCGGCCCTGCGGGCGCTGCGTCGTCACCACGACGAACCAGCTCACCGCGGAGCGGGGCAAGGAGCCCCTGCGGACCCTCGCGCGGCACCGCAAGAGCGACGGCCGCCTCATCTTCGGCCAGAACCTCGTCCCCGAGCACACCGGCACCGTCCGGGTCGGCGACGCCGTGAAGATCGTGGACTGACCCGGGGAACCCGGGCCGGGGACTCCGGGGGCGCGCCACGGACCACGGACCGACGGGCGGGGAACCCGGCCCGGGGTCACACTCGTTGGAGGAGCGGTTGACAACGAGGGGGTCCACACGTGCGCGCAGCCACCGGACTCTGGCGCTGGCGGCACAATCCCCTGCGCCGGACCACCGATCTCGTCGAGGCGTGGGTCGCCTTCGCGGCGGCCGTCCTGCTCTGCCTGGCGGTGCCGCTGACCGCCTGGGCGGCCGGCACCTCCGCGTACGGCTCGCTGTCGCGCGCGGTCCGCACGCAGCAGGAGCAGCGACTGCCGACGACCGCCCGGGTGGTACGGCTCGCCGACGGCCCCGTCAGCGGCCCCCGGTCCGTCGAGACGGCCGGCGAGGAGCGGCTGCGGCGCTCCGTCGTCGCCCGCTGGACGGCGCCGGACGGCTCGGCCCGCACGGGGACGGTGCCGACGGCCCGGCAGCACTCCGCGCCCGGCGCCGCGTTCAGGCTCTGGACGGACCGGGACGGGCGGCCGGTGGGTCCGCCCCTGCAGGCGTCGGCGGCGCGCGCGCACGCGGTCGTCGCCGGTCTGACGGCCGGGCTCCTCGCCGGCCTGCTGGTGGAGCTGGTCCGCCGCCTCGCCGTCCGGAGACTGGTGGTCCTGCGGCACGCGCGCCTGGACCGGGCGTGGGCCGCGGCGGGCCCCGACTGGGGCCGGACGGGCACGGGAAGCTGAGTCCGGCACGCACCTCGGACCGCGTTCGGGTGAGACCGCTCCGCGACCGGGTTCGACCGCTCCGGATCACCCGGGACCGGCGGTGACGCGTGTCCGGCACCACCCGGCGTCCGCTGCGGGCGCGGGCCGCCGACCCGTCAACCCGGGGGCGCCGCGCGCGCTACGGTGGGGCATCGGATCAGCGGCGAGGCATGAGGCGGGGGCAGGACACACCCATGGCACAGGGCACGGTCCAGGTGACGCACACCGGCACATCGCGGTGGCGGCGCCGCACGGGTGAGTACCCCTCTCTCGCCGCCGCCCTGGAGGCCGCGGGCGACGGGGACGTCCTCACCGTCGCGCCCGGCACCTACCGGGAGAACCTGGTGGTCCGGCGCGCCATCACCCTGCGCGGTCCCGAGGGCGGCGGCGGTTCGGTGCGGATCGCGCCCCCGGACGGGGTCCCGCTGACCCTCCGGGCCTCCGTCACCGTCCAGGACCTGCACATCGAGGGGCAGGACGTGGCCGCGCCCGCGCTGCTCGTCGAGGACGGCACCCCCGAGCTGCTCGACCTGCGCATCATGACCCGCTCGGCCGCGGGGATCGAGGTGCGGGGCGCCGCCCGCCCGACGGTCCGCCGCTGCACCGTCGACAACCCGGCCGGGGTCGGCATCGCCGTGCTCGACGGCGCGGGCGGGGTGTTCGAGGAGTGCGAGGTCGTCTCCGCCGGGCAGGCCGGGGTCTCGGTGCGCGGCGGGGCGCATCCGCGCCTGGAGCGCTGCCGGGTGCACCACGCCTCCGGCGCCGGCATCGCCGTGACCGGCGAGGGCAGCGGCCTGGAGGGCGTCGGCTGCGAGGTGTACGAGATCAAGGGCGCCGGGCTGCAGATCGCCGGCCGCGCCACCGCCCACCTCACCGACTCCTCCGTGCACCGCACCTCGGCGGACGGCATCACGCTCGACACGGACGCGGTGCTCACGCTCTCGGACTGCGACATCCACGACGTCCCGGAGAACGCGGTCGACCTGCGTTCGCGCTCGGTCCTCACGCTGACCCGGTCGACCGTCCGCCGCTTCGGGCGCAACGGTCTCTCGGTGTGGGACCCGGGGACGCGGGTGGACGCCAACCAGTGCGAGATCCACGACAGCACGGGCGACTACCCGGCGGTGTGGGTGAGCGACGGCGCGACCGCGGTCCTCGACGCCTGCCGGGTGCACGACGTGCCGGACGCGCTGTTCGTCCTCGACCGGGGCTCGCGCGTGGACGTCGTCGACAGCGATCTGACCCAGGTGCGGAACACGGCCGTGTCCGTCAGCGACGGAGCCACGGCCCAGCTCGACGACTGCCGGATCCGGGAGGCCTCCACGGGCGCCTGGTTCCGGGACCACGGCAGCGGCGGCACCCTCGGCGGCTGCACGATCGACTCCGTGCAGACCGGGGTCATCGTGACCAAGGGCGCCGACCCCACGATCGACCGGTGCGTGGTCACCTCGCCCGCCGAGGCCGGTTTCTACGTGTCGGCGGAGGGCCGCGGCTCCTTCCACGGCTGCCGGGTGACCGGCAGCGGCGGATACGGCTTCCACGTCACGGACGGCTGCCGCACGACCCTGCGCAAGTGCCGCACGGAGCGGTGCGCGCGCGGCGGCTACGAGTTCCCCGAGGAGGGCGCCAGCGCCGAGGACTGCACCAGCGACGAGAGCGCGGTCCGCTCCTCCGTGCCCGACGGCGGGACCGTCCTGACGGCCACGCAGTCGCCGGGACTGCTCGGCACGGTCCCTCCGCCGCGCGCCACCGTGCCGGCCGCCCCGGCCCCGCCGGAGCCGGCTCCGGATGCCCGTTCCTCGCAGGACGTACTCGGCGAGCTGGACGCCCTGGTGGGTCTGGAGAGCGTCAAGCTGGAGGTCCGGACCCTCACCAACATGATCGAGGTGGGGCGCAGGCGCCAGGAGGCGGGGCTGAAGGCGGCCTCGGTCCGCCGGCATCTGGTCTTCACCGGAAACCCGGGCACCGGCAAGACGACGGTGGCCCGGCTGTACGGCGAGATCCTGGCCTCGCTCGGAGTCCTGGAGCGCGGGCACCTGGTGGAGGTCTCCCGGGTGGACCTGGTCGGCGAGCACATCGGCTCGACGGCGATCCGCACGCAGGAGGCCTTCGACCGGGCGCGCGGCGGGGTGCTCTTCGTCGACGAGGCGTACGCGCTGTCGCCCGAGGACTCCGGGCGGGACTTCGGCCGCGAGGCGATCGACACCCTCGTGAAGCTGATGGAGGACCACCGGGACGCGGTGGTGGTCATCGTCGCCGGGTACACCGCGGAGATGGAGCGCTTCCTCACCGTCAACCCGGGTGTGGCCTCGCGCTTCTCGCGGACCATCTCCTTCGGCGACTACGCGCCGCAGGAGCTGCTGCGGATCGTCGGCCAGCAGGCGGACGAGCACGAGTACCGGCTCTCCCCCGGCACCGACGAGGCCCTCCTCACGTACTTCGAGAAGCTGCCGAAGGGCCCCGCGTTCGGCAACGGCCGCACGGCGCGGCAGACGTTCGAGTCCATGGTGGAGCGGCACGCGGGCCGGGTCGCCGAGCTCGCGGACGCGAGCACGGACGACCTGACCCTGCTCTACCCGGAGGACCTGCCCGAACTCCCCTGATCCGCCTCCTCGTCCGAGGCCCTCTGACGGGGAAGGGCGGGCGGGAGCCGGTCGAGGAGCTCCGAGCGGCACCGCGCGAACGCCGGGTCGGCCTGGTAGTCGGAGTGGCCCAGGATCGGTTCGGGCAGCGGGTGCGCGCGGGTGCGGCCGTACGCGACGGGGTCGAGGAGCACCGGCGCGTCGACGGGCGGCCGGCCCTCCTCCGCGGGCACCCGGACGGGGCCGCCGATGGGGTCGGTGGCGCGGTACAGATTGCTCCAGCAGTGCACGGTGCGGTTCAGGCCGCGCAGCGCCTCGGGGCCGAAGTACGCGGGGAACCAGCGGCCGTAGAGCCGCTCCAGGGGTGAGCCGTACGTGAGCAGCGCGACCCGTCTCCGGGTCGCGGGCCTCAGCTGCCAGACGGCGGCCGCGGCGAGGACGCTGCCCTGGGAGTGGCCCGAGATGACGAGCCGCCCGCCGGTGCCGCGGGTCCAGGAGTTCATCCGCCAGGTGAGGTCGGGAACCGCGCGCTCGGCGTAGCAGGGCGGGGCGAACGGGTGGGCCGCCCGGGGCCAGAAGGTGCCCACGTCCCAGAGGATGCCGATGGTGCGGCGGGCGGAGGCGTCCTTGTACGCGCGGCGGCCCCAGGTGACGAAGAGCAGGAAGCCCAGGCCGATCATCCAGGAGCCGAGCGCCTGGGTGACGGAGGCGAGGGAGGCGATCGCGGGATGGGCTCCGTCGAAGGCGCGGCCGGGGACGTTCCCGCTGGCCCAGGCACCGGCGACGGACCCGGCCCCGAGCAGCAGCGTCGCGCCGGAGATCACGCCGACGAGGACGGGCGCGGAGTCGGTGAGCGAGGCGCGGGCCCGGTCGGCCGCGATCTGTCCCGTGCGGACCGGGTCGCGCTCGGCGGCGGCGTCGTAGTCGGCCTCGACGGCGGAGCGCAGGCGCCGGGCGTCGACGAGGGTCCGCACGGCGAGGAGGGCGGCGGGCACGAGGAGCAGCAGGAGCAGCAGCGGGATGACGGAGGCCTGCCAGCTGAGGAGGACGGGCGGGCCGATCCTGGGACCCGAGTGGTCGCCCATGCCGGGGGTGGCGGGGCCGTCGAGCCAGTCCGCGACCCGCTGCGCCACTCCCCCGGACATGACCCCGGCGAGCGCGCAGGCGAGCATGGCGACGGCGGGCCCGCCGAGTCCCCGCAGCGCGGTACGGGGGTCCCTGCGGGGCCGCTGGAGGAGCAGGGCGACGACCCCGAGGACGACGACGAGACCGCCCTGGGCGAGGGTGAGCGCGCCGAAGACGGCGTCGCCGGGGAGGGTTCCGGACGAGGTCCAGCCGGGGCGGGACCAGCCGGCGTGCAGGGCGGCGAGCGCGAGCAGGATCAGGGACGCGGCGGGCAGCCAGGAGACGAGGGCCCGTTCGACGCGCAGGTCGAGGCGGCGCTCGCTGCGGCCGCGCCGGCAGACGACCCAGAGCACGACGAGCGCGAGGACCGCGACCGCGGCCCGCAGGCCCCAGCCGAGGACGGTACGGAGGCCGGGCGCGCCGGCGTCGTGGCGTGCGGTCGCCGTGACGAGGGCGGCGGCGACGGTGAGGAACCCGGCGGCGGTGTGGGCGGCGCGGAGGCGGGCGACGAGCCGGCGGCCGTACCAGAAGCCGGGGCGGCCGAGCGCGGGACGGAGCTCGACGGGACCGGCGGGGTCGGCGGCGTCCGCGGCCTCGGTGTCGGCCGGGGGCTCCGCGACGGGCACGTCGTATCCGGTGGGCGGGCGCTGGGCCTCGTAGGCGCTCCAGGTCCGGTTGGAGAGGTACCAGAGCAGTCCGACGAGCGCGGCGGGCACGAGGGCGGCGAGGGCGAGGCGGCGGCCCGGCACCGACCACCAGCCGCCCCGGCCGGCGGAGAGGAACCCGAGCCAGGAGTACCGGTCGGTGCACGCGGTGGTGGCGGCGCACTGCCAGGCCGTCAGGTCGAGCGCGACCTCGCACGCGGCGGCGGTCAGCAGGACGGTGAGGGTGAGGGCGACGAGCCGGACGAGGACGCCGTAGAGCCGCACGAGCCCCGGTCTGCCCTGCGAGGGAGGCCGCATCCAGTGCGCCAGGTTGGCCACCATGAAGGGCAGGAGCAGCAGCCACAGGGCCCGGGCGCCGTCGCCGGAGGTCAGGTTGGACCAGCAGTACGCCTCCGGGACGGGCCGTGCCGCGTACCGCTCGGGGTGGTCCTCGGCGTCGAGGTCCTCGCCGCGCCGGTACATCGCGGCGGTACGGTCGCCGGTGACCCGGACGGTCCTCGGGTCGTCGAGCATGTCCTGGGGGGTGGCTCCGCCGACTCCGTGGACGAGGAGTTCGAGCGCCGCGCCCCCGCTCTCCGGGGCGGGTGTGGCAGGGGACACTGAGGGGACTTCCTCTCAGAGTGGGAAGATGCGACGTCGGCAACAGGATCCCGGAAGGCCGTGCGACCGCGCACGGACTCTCACCGAATCCGACAATCATCCCCTTGTCTCCTGCGGAAGGACCGGCCCCGGCGGTGACTGACAACCAGAACCTCCTCGCGGAGCAGCGGCGTGCCCTGATCCTCGACGAGGTACGGCGGCGTGGCGGTGTACGGGTCAACGAACTGACCCGCCGTCTGAACGTCTCGGACATGACGATCCGCCGCGACCTGGACGCGCTGGCCCGGCAGGGCATGGTCGCGAAGGTCCACGGCGGGGCCGTTCCGGTGGTCGAGGCGAGCACCCACGAGCCGGGCTTCGAGGCGAAGTCGGTGCTGGAACCGAGCGCCAAGGACGAGATCGCCCGGACGGCGGCGGCCCTGGTCGCGCCGGGCACGGCGATCGCCCTGTCCGGCGGCACGACGACCTACGCGCTCGCCCGGCACCTGCTCGACGTGCCGGACCTGACCGTGGTCACCAACTCGGTGCGGGTCGCCGACGTGTTCCACGAGGCGCAGCAGACCGGCGGCGGGGGCGAGTCGCGGCGCGGCGCGGCGACCGTCGTCCTGACCGGCGGGGTGCGCACGCCGTCCGACGCGCTGGTCGGGCCGGTCGCCGACCGGGCGATCCGCTCGCTCCACTTCGACCTGCTCTTCCTCGGCGTGCACGGGGTGTCCGTGGAGGCCGGCCTCTCCACACCGAACCTGGCGGAGGCCGAGACCAACCGGTGCCTGATGCGCTCGGCGCGGCGGGTCGTCGTCGTCGCCGACCACACCAAGTGGGGCACGGTGGGCCTCAGTTCCTTCGCCTCCCTCGACGAGGTCGACACCTGGGTGACCGACCGCGGCCTGCCCGAGGGGGTACGGACCGAGGTGGCGGAGCACCTGCCGGGCCTCGTGGTGCCGGGCGAGGAACAGGCGTGAGCCTCGTCCGGATCGAGCGGACCGTGCCGCAGGCGCCGGAGGAGGTGTGGCTCAGGCTCACCGACTGGCCGGCGCACGGCCGCCAGGTGCCGCTGACGCGGACGCGGGTGCTGACGCCGGGGCCGAACGGGGCGGGGACGCGGTTCACCGCCCGGACGGGCATCGGCCGGCTGTCCTTCGACGACCCGATGGAGGTCGTGCGCTGGGAGCCCCCGTCGGCCGGCCGGCCCGGCGTCTGCCGCCTGGAGAAGTCCGGGCGGGTCGTACGGGGCTGGGCGCGGATCGAGGTGACGGAGGCGGCTGGGGGCGGCTGCCGGGTGCGCTGGACGGAGGAACTCTCGCTCCGGGGCGTGCCGCGGGCACTGGACCCGGTGCTCGCGGCGGCGGGCCGCGCCGTGTTCGGCCGCGCCCTTGACGGCTTGCTCCGGGGGACGTGACCACCGTTGCGGGCTGCGCCCCGCCCCGTTGTGGGCAATCGTTCCGCTGGGGCGGAACGGGTGGGCACAACGGAACGGCGCCCCGTGCCGCGCCCAGGCTCCCGCGCCTGAACCCGCACCACCGGTGACGGCTCCTGGTGGTGCGGGCCAGGGCGCGGAACGCAGAGGCGCCGCGAGAAGGCGCCGTCCCGTGTGCCCACCCGTCCCGCCCAGCGGGACGATTGCCCACACGGGCAGCGGGCGAGCGCCCACACGGCGGGCGCGGGCCCGCACGGGCACGGACGAAGGCCCACACGGGCGCGGGGGCGAAGGCTCGTGCGGGCTCTGGGATGTTGACGGGGTGTCAGCTATCGTGGCGGATTCATTCGCGCCCCGGGAGGCCCCATGCCGCGCCGACTGCAGCCGGTGGAGCTCGACTTCACCGCCTCCGCGCCCGTCCGTCTCGTCTTCGCCGCGACCCTCGCCGCGCCGCCCCCGGCCGTCTACCGGTCGGTGGCCGTGGAGGTGGGGAGCCTGCCGTCCTGGTTCACCGCCGTGACCTCGGCCGTACCGACCGGCGACGGCGCGGGCCGGACCGTGCGGCTGCGCGGCGGCATCGCGTTCGACGAGACGATCCTGGCGTCGGAGCCCGACCTCCGCTACGCGTACCGGGTGGACGTCACGAACGCGCCCGGCGTGACCGCCATGGCGGAGGAGTGGACCCTCTCGCCCACCGGCACCGGAACCCGGCTGTGCTGGACGATGGCCGCCGACGGCACCGCCCCGTTCCGGCTCGCGCTGCGCCTCGCGGCGCCGGGGGTCGGCTACTCGTTCCGGGACGCGGCCCGCCGGCTCGACCGGCGGCTCACTCCGGCCAGGCCCCCGTCGCGAGGAACCGCTCGATAGCGGCGGAGTACGGGGCGATGTCCAGTCCCTGGGCGGCCAGCCAGTCGTCGGAGTAGTACTTGTCGAGGTAGCGTTCGCCGCCGTCGCAGATCAGGGTGACCACGCTGCCGGTGCGGTCGTGGGCGACCATCTCGGCCACGATCTTGAAGGCGCTCCACAGGCCGGTGCCGGTGGAGCCGCCCGCCTTGCGGCCGATCGCGGTCTCCAGGGCGCGGACGGCGGCGACGCTCGCCGCGTCGGGGACCTTCATCATGCGGTCGACGGCACCGGGCACGAAGCTGGGCTCCATGCGGGGGCGGCCGATGCCCTCGATGCGCGAGCCGCAGTCGGCGGTGGCGTGGGGGTCGTGGTGCGTCCAGCCGTCGAAGAAACAGGAGTTCTCGGGGTCGGCGACACAGATCCGGGTGTCGTGCTGCATGTAGTGGACGTAGCGGGCGATGGTCGCCGAGGTGCCGCCGGTGCCGGCGGTCGCGACGATCCAGGCCGGCTCGGGGTAGCGCTCCAGCTTCAGCTGCTGGTACATCGACTCGGCGATGTTGTTGTTGCCGCGCCAGTCGGTGGCCCGCTCCGCGTAGGTGAACTGGTCCATGTAGTGGCCGCCGGTGCGCTCGGCGAGGGCCGCGGCCTCCTCGTACATCGTGCGCGAGTCGTCGACGAAGTGGCACTGCCCGCCGTGGAATTCGATGAGCCGGCACTTCTCGGGGCTGGTCGTGCGGGGCATGACGGCGATGAAGGGGACGCCGATGAGCTTCGCGAAGTACGCCTCGGAGACGGCCGTCGAGCCGCTGGACGCCTCGATGACCGGCTTTGCGGGCCGGATCCAGCCGTTGCAGAGCCCGTAGAGGAAGAGCGAGCGGGCGAGGCGGTGCTTGAGGCTTCCGGTCGGGTGCGTCGACTCGTCCTTGAGGTAGAGGTCGATGCCCCACTTCTCGGGGAGGGGGAAGCGCAGCAGGTGGGTGTCGGCGGAGCGGTTGGCGTCGGCCTGGACCTTGCGCACGGCCTCCTTCAGCCAGGACCGGTACGCCAGGTCGCTGCGGTCGACGTCGACGGTGGCCGCCGCGGCGGTCGCACTCTCGTGGGTGGTGCTCATCCGTCCCTCTCCTCGTGTGTCCCCGATGGACTCCCCCGGCACCGACAATACCGCTCTCACCTGGGCAAACGTTCCCTTTGACGATCCATAGGCCTGCCTTGTGGACGCGCTCGGGAAGCTCCTCGGAAGGGCTACTGGTGCGGGCGGCGACGGCCCGGCACACTGGGTACGGCAACCGGGTGAAAGGGGCGGATCGGCATGGCGGAGCCCGAGTTCAGCGCCAGGGGCGTGCGGATCGCGCGCTGGCCGCGCTCACTGACGCGCGCGGGAGAGGTGAGGATCGAGGACGGTCGCCTCGCGCTCCTCACGAGTTACGGCAGCGAGATCGACAGCGCGCCGGTCTCGGCGGTGCGGGCGGGACGCCCGTGGTTCGCGAAGTCGGACGAGACGGTGGCGACCGTGAACGGCACGCGGTACCGGCTGACCCTCCAGGATCACGACCCCGGCCGTGACAGCGGGTCACAGGCGTCGGGGCGCTTCCTCGCGGCGCTGCGGAGGGCGTCCGGGCGGTCCTGAGCTGCGAGGGCTCGCGGCGAGTTGCGGGGCGGTCACGGCTGGTCCAGGCTGGAACCCACCTCACTGAGGGTTCAGCGGTGGTGACGCTGCGATCGGGTCACCGCCCCCCATCTGTAGCGCATTGACAGATCCGAATCTTCGTCTTCTTCCGGACCACTTCGGGGAGTCGCAGCCGTGATCAGCGAGCCGAGCAGGTACTACGCGGTGGAGCTTCAGGCCCTGCCGTCGCGGATCGGACAGGTCCGCCGCATCATCTCCGCCCATCTCCGACATTGGCAGCTGGACGCCCTGATCGACCAGGCCGTCCTGGGCGTGACCGAGCTTCTGACGAACGTGCACCGCCACGCCCGGCCGGACAAGCACTGCACGGTGGAGCTCGAGCTGCTGCTCGACCGGCTCACCGTCTCCGTCCGGGACCACGACCCCCGGATCCCCGAGGTGTGTCCCGTGGACGCCTTCGGCCCGGTGGACGACCTCGACGCGCTCGCCACCTCCGGGCGGGGGCTCGGCATCGTCGGCGCGGTCAGCGAGAGCTGGGGCATCCGGCCGTGCGGAGCCGACGGCAAGGTCGTGTGGTTCACCCTCACGGCGCCGCCCGTCGGCGGCCCCGTCGGGGAGTGCGCGCACGCCGGATGCGGCGCGACGGCCGAGGTGCCGCTCGCGGGCGTCGGCTACAGCCGTCTTCCGGGCGTTCCGCTCAGCGCGCCGGCCGAGCCGGTGCCGGCCCCGTCGGTGGCCCGCCCGGTCCTGGCGGGCCGGGCGGGCTGACGGGGCGGGGTTCCGGGGCGGTCACTCCGTGGCGATCGCCCGGAGGATCTCCAGTCGGGCCGCCCGGCGGGCCGGGCGCCAGGCCGCCACGGCCCCCGCCACCAGACCCACCAGGGCGACGGCGGCGAGCCGCACGGCCGGTACGGCGAACGCGAGGGCGCTGTCGTCCGAGCCGCCGGAGGCACGCACGAGGACCCAGCCGAGGAAGGCGCCGAGGGTGAGCCCGCCGACCGTGCCGAAGGCGGCGACGAGCACCGACTCCCAGCGGACCATCGCCCGCAGCTGCGCCCGGGTCTGCCCGACGGCCCGCAACAGGCCCAGCTCGCGGGTGCGTTCGTGGACGGAGAGGGTCAGCGTGTTCGCGATGCCGAGCAGGGCGATGAGGACCGCGAGCGCGAGGAGCGCGTAGATCAGGGTGAGCATCATGTCGATGCCGCCCGCCGAGGCCGCCGCGTACTCGTCGCGGGTCTGCACCTCCGGACGGCCGTACCGGTCGGCGGCCTTCGTCACGGCAGCCTTGCCCTCCGCGGCGCCGACACCGTCCTTGAAGGACACGGCGACGAGCCGGTCGGCGTCCTGGGTGCGGTGCGGGGCCCAGGCCGCCCGGGTGACGAGGTAGTCGCCGGCGAGGTCGGCGCGCTGGTAGACGGCGCGGACGGTGAAGGTGTGGCTGCTGCCGTCGGTGAAGGTCAGGACGGTGGTCCGGCCGGGTGCCAGACCGGATCCGGCGGCCTCGTCGGCGGCGACGGCGATCCCGTCCGTGCCGAGTCCGGCGAGGGAGCCCCTTACCTCCCCCAGGTCCAGTGTGCGGGCGAGCGCGGCCGGGTCGGTGACCGTGAGCGCGCGGCCCCGGCCGTCCACCTCCGCGACGCCCCGCCCCAGGCCCACGGCGGTGTCGACCTCGGGCAGCGCGGCGACGGCCGGGGCGAGCCGGGGGCTGAGCCCGCTGCCGCCCGCCCCGAACGAGGGCGTGCCGATGGCCACGTCCCCCGCGAAGGAGCGGTCGACGGTGCGGTCCATGGTCGCCTTCAGGGAGGCGCCGAAGACCGTGAAGAGGGTGACGACGGCGACGCCGATCATCAGGGCGGTGGCGGTCGCTGCGCTACGGCCGGGGCTGCGCAGGGCGTTGCGCCGGGCGAGGCCGCGGTTGGTGCCGCGCAGCGGCCGGCCGAGCACCCGTACGGCGAGCGTGGCGGCGACCGGTCCGAGCACCACGAACGCGGCGACGGCCGACGCGGCCCCGATCGAGGCGAGCCACAGCGACGGCGTGCCGAGGACCCCGGCGAGGACCGTGCCGACGCCGGCCGCGAGCAGCGCGCCGCCGGTCAGCGCGCGGCGGCGCGAGGTGCCCGAGGCGTCCACGTCCGTCTCGCGGAGCGCGGCGAGCGGGGCCGTGCGTCCGGCCCGTACGGCCGGCAGGAGCGCCGAACCGGCGCAGACCGCGAGCCCGACGCCGAGCGGCAGCAGGAGGGAGGTGCCGGTCACGACGAGGTCGCCCTCGGGGAAGGGGAAGCCGATCGCGGGGAACAGGGCCTGGAGTCCGGCGGCCACGCCGATCCCGGTGAGCAGCCCCGCGAGGGAGGCGAGGAGTCCGACGGCGAGTGCCTCGGCGAGGGTGCCGGCGACGACCTGGCGGCGGGCGGCGCCGAGGGCGCGGAGCAGGGCGTTCTCTCGGGTCCGCTGGGCGACGAGGACCGCGAAGGTGTTGTGGATGGTGAAGACGGAGACGAGGACGGCGACCCCGCTGAACACGAGCAGGAAGGTGGTGAAGAGGTTCAGGAAGCGGCCGGAGACCATCTGCGTGTTCTCCTCGGCGGCCTGCTGTCCGGTGATCGCCTCGACGCCGTCCGGCAGCGCGGGCGTGAGCGCGGCGACCAGCTCGTCCTGCGAGACGCCGGGCCCGGCGCGTACGGCGATGCCGGTCGCCTCGCCGGGCCGGGCCGTCAGGTACTTCTCGGCGTCCGCGCGGGTGAGGCCGGTCCAGGTGACCTGCCCCATGCCGTCGGCGCCGCCGAAGGTGGCCAGGCCGACGACGGTGACCTTCACCGGGTCGGGGGTGCGCAGGACGGTGGTGTCGCCGACGGCGAGACCGGCCGCCTTCGCCGCTCCCCGGTTGACGACGACCTGGCCGGGGGCGTTCGGTGCGTGGCCCTCGGCGAGCCGGTACGGGTTGAGGGCGGGGTCCTCGATCCAGTTGCCCGCGAGGGTGGGCGGGCCCTTGCCGCCGACGGGGGTGCCGTCGGCGGCGAGGAGCTGTCCGGCGCCCTCGATGCGGGGTGCGGCGGCGGCGACCCCGGGGACCGTGGCGAGCCGTTCCGCGAGGGCCGCGTCGACGGGTCCCCGGGTGCCCTGGGCCTCGCCGGCGGCGGTCACGGTGGTGGCGCTGCGGACGACGGCGTCGGTGCCGCGGGTGGCGCTGGTGAACATCGAGTCGAAGCTCGACCGGAGGGTGTCGCCCATGACGAGGGTGCCGGTGAGGAAGGCGACGCCCAGGAGGACCGCTGCGAAGGTGCCGAGGAAGCGGCGCCGGTGCGCGCGGAGGGAGGAACGGGCGAGGCGGAGGGTGGCGGGGGTGTTCATGGCGTGCCTCCGGGGACCATGGTGACGCCCGTGTCGAAGGCCTTCATGCGGTCGAGGACGTGGTCGGCCGTGGGGCGGGTCATGCGGTCGACGAGCCGGCCGTCCGCGAGGAAGATCACCTCGTCGGCGTGGGCGGCGGCGACCGGGTCGTGGGTGACCATGACGACCGTGCGGCCGGTGTCGCGGACCGTGCGTCCGAGCAGGCGCAGGACCTCCTCGCCGGACCGCGAGTCGAGGTTGCCGGTGGGTTCGTCGGCGAAGACGACGTCGGGGTCTCCGGCGAAGGCCCGGGCGACGGCGACCCGTTGCTGCTGTCCGCCGGAGAGTTCGCCCGGCCGGTGGTGGAGCCGGTCGCGCAGGCCGACGGTGTCGACGAGCCGGTCGAACCGGTCGCGGTCGACGGTGTGTCCGGCGAGGTCGAGCGGGAGGGTGATGTTCTCGGCGACGGTGAGGGTCGGGAGCAGGTTGAAGGCCTGGAAGACGAAGCCGATCCGGTCGCGGCGCAGCAGGGTCAGCCGCCGGTCGTCGAGGGTGGACAGGTCGGTGTCGCCGACGAGGGCGGCGCCGGAGGTGAGGGTGTCGAGTCCGGCGGCGCAGTGCATGAGGGTGGACTTGCCGGATCCGGAGGGGCCCATGACGGCGGTGAAGCGGCCGGCGGGGAAGCCGACGCTCACCCCGTCGAGGGCCCTGACCTCGGTGTCGCCGCGCCCGTAGACCTTGACGGCGTCGACGACCCGGGCGGCGGGGAGAGGGGCGGGGGTGGTCATGTCCGGCGCCTCTTCTGGTCCGCGGCGCGGCCGAACTGCTCGTCCAGGACGCTCAGGCGCCGCCAGTACTCGTCCTCGTCGATCTCGCCGGCCGCGAACCGGTGGCCGAGCAGGGCGATGGGCGAGTTCTCGTCGGGTCCGGCGTCGCGGCGCGAGCCGGGTCCGGAGCCCGGGCCGAAGCCGCGTCCGCGGCGCCATCCGGCGCGGCGCAGGACGGTGACGACCCCGACGACGACGGCCGCCCAGACGAGGGGGAAGAAGAGGACCCACGGGCCGGGGCCCGCGTGGGCGAGTGTGTTCATGACGGTTCAGCTCCTCCGCTGGGGGTGCGGTTGTTGTCCGTGGTCCGAGCGTCGCTCCGGGAGGGGGTCCGGGTCGTCGTACGGGCAGCGGCTTCCGGCGTACGCCACGGGGAGTACGCCGCCGCGCGGGACCTGCTTCCGTTCTGTACCTACTGGTATGCGCGGCGGAGGAGCCGGGGGCCGCGGCCGAAGCGGTCCTGGGCGGCGGGGGCTCGGCGTACGCCCGCGTCGAGGCGTACCTGCTGCGTGAGCCCGACGTCCTGCGCGGCTGTCCGATGGGACGGCCGGCCATGGACCCGGAGGTGATCGCCCCGGTCGAGGAGGTGCTCGGGCGCGTGCGCGGCAGGCTCGCGGACGTCGTCAGGGGTGCACGCGATGCGGTACGAGAGGCAGACGCTCCCCGCGCACCGGTCGGGGATCCGACCGATGTGCCAGGGAAGGTACGGCGGCAGGCGACTCGTGAGCGGGTTCGGACAGGGGGCCAGGTCGACGCACGCGATGTCGGCGACGTCACCCCGTACGAGGCCCGGACCCACGCCGGCGGTCGAAGCGGCGGCGCTCTTGCGCGTGCTCCACATCGCGATCGCGGAGTCTGTCGAGGGCCCCCGGGGCTGAACTGCCAACCCTTGCGTCCCTGTTGCCTGTCACGTAAAGTCAACGCCGCGTGTATCGGCTGGAAAACCTCGCACGCGCCAACCCTTCCCGAAAGGACCAACTGATCGTATTCGGCCTGGCCGCAGTGGCACAGGCACAGGAGCTGGACTGCCTGCTCCTAGCTGGAGACCGCACCTACGGGTGAGGCATGTCTCCATGCAATACGCATCAGTGACACTCGGGAGGAAACAGCGTGACGTCCAGCGGCACCACCACCACTACCTGCGCACACCCGGTTCGCGACATCATCATCGTGATACTCGTCGGCGCGGTGGTCGGCCTTCTCTCCTTCATCGCCGTAACCGACCTTGGTGGCACCGTTCTTGACGGCCTGACCAAGGCCGGAACCGCGTGCCTGGCGGTCACCTGTGCCGGCATCGCCATGCTCCAGTACCTCAAGCGCGGCTGACGTCTTCGCGAGGGGCGACCCGACGGGGTCGCCCCTCCGACGCGCGGAGTGCCTCAGCGCAGGCTCGGACGTGCCGACGACTTCGGCTGCCGCCTGGTGGTGCGGCCCCCGGCGGTGAGGCTCAGGCCACCGCGACGAGCGTGAGGTAGGCGATGCCGAGGGCGCGCCGGTAGCCGCCCAGCCAGCTCGAACGCTGCCGGTCCACCCGCTCGCGCGTCTCGGCGGCCAGCGGATGGTCCGGGTGGGCGGCGAGCCAGACCTCGGTGTCGTACCGGTAGCCGGACTCGAACTCCTCCCACTCCTCCGCGCTCGCCGTCTCGATCCACGCGGGCCGGAATCCCGCCTCGATCGCGAGGTCGACGAGCCCTTCGAGGGAGTGGTGGTCGCCGGCCTTCGCCCCGGGCCACATCCGGGCGAGCTCCTCCTCGGTGGGCGTGTGCTCCCAGAAGCCCTCGCCGAGCACGACCCGCCCGCCGGGCCGGACCAGCCGGCGCAGTTCGCGCAGCGCGACGGCCGGGTCGTGCAGCTCGGGGTCGCAGAGGGCCTGGCTGGACCCGAGACAGAGGATCGCGTCGACGGGGCCCCGGTCGGTGCCGCGCGCCGACTCCTCGACGAAGGCCACCCGCTTCGCGAGCCCGCGTTCCTCGGCGAGCGCCCGGCCGCGGGCCAGGTCCTCCGCGTTGATGTCGATCCCGACGCCCGTGGCGCCGGGCGCCCCTTCCAGGACGCGGAGGAGCAACTCGCCCCATCCGCAGCCGATGTCGAGCACGTCGGCCGGGGCGGTGGCGGCGAGCCGCCCGATCATGCGGGTGGCGCGGGCCTCGGAGAGCGGGCCGTGGAAGTCGAGGCTGCCGAGGCGCGGGGGAAGACCGGCTGAGGAATCGGAAGTGATCATGGGGAGGAACGGTACGTCGCACCGAGTCCCCCGCGCACCCGTTTTCCGACGGCGTCCGCGCCGGAGCGCGGCTAGCCTGGAAGACGTGTACACCACGCGCGTGTCCCGTCACGTCGACGCCCCCGCCTCGGTCGTCTACCGGTCGCTCCTCGATCCGGACGCCGTCGCCCGCTGGCGGGTCCCGTACGGCATGACCTGCGAGGTCCATGCCTTCGAGGCGCGCGAGGGCGGCGCCTTCCGGGTGTCGCTGCGGTACGACTCACCCGACGGCGCGGGGAAGTCGGGGGGCCGTACGGACACGTACCACGGCAGTTTCCTGGAGCTCGTGCCGTACGAACGGGTCGTCGAGAGCATCGAGTTCGAGACGCCGGACCCCCTCCTGCACGGCACCATGATCGTCACGACGACGCTGACGGCGATCGGCGACGGCACCGAGGTGTCGGTCGCGCACGAGGGGGTGCCGGAGGTCGTTCCGGCCGCCGAGAACGAGACCGGGACGCGCATGGCCCTGGACCGGCTCGCGGCTCTGGCGGAGGGCCGGCCCGATCCGGGCGGAAGCTGATCGGCGACGGCCCCGTCCGCCTGGAGGCCTGTCGGCGCCCGGCCCGATCCGTCTTGAGGCGATGGGCGGCGGCCCGCCGGTGGCTGGAGGGCCGACCGGCCGGCCGGCGTTCAGACCGTCTCGGGCCCCAGGGCCGCCAGCGGGTCGTCCAGGACCGGCTGCCAGGCCAGTTCGGCCGCGCCGACCAGGCTGTTGTGGTCCAGGGTGCACGGGAGGATCGGCACCCCGCCGCTGCGGCCCCAGAGGCTGCGGTCGGCGACGACCGCGCGGAGCCGCTCGGGGTCCGCGTCGAGGAGCTCGCGGTGGAGCCCTCCGAGGATGATCCGGTCCGGGTTGAGGATGTTCACGAGGCCGGCGAGGCCGAGGCCCAGGCGGTCGATCAGCTCCCCCACCGCGACCCGGACACCCGGGTCGTCCGGGCTGGTTCGCAGCAGGTCGCGGGACTGCTGGAGCAGCGAGACCTCGGGGCCCGGGACCCGGCCCGCGGCCGTGAGGAACGCGAGCGGGTCGGTCTCGACGTCGACGCAGCCGCGGCTGCCGCAGTGACAGGGCCGGCCCTCGGGATTGACCGTGACGTGGCCGACCTCCAGGGCCAGGCCGGCACTGCCGGTGTGCAGGCGGCCGTCGAGGACGAGCGCCCCGCCGACGCCGCGGTGACCGGTGGCGACGCAGAGCAGGTCCCGGGCGCCGCGCCCCGCGCCGTGGCGGTGCTCGGCCAGGGCCGCGAGGTTCACGTCGTTGCCGGTGAAGGCGGGGCCTTCGATGCCGGCGGCCCGTACCCGCTCGGCGAAGATCTCCCGTACGGGCGCTCCGGCGGGCCAGGCGAGGTGGAGCGGGTTGAGCGCCGTCCCCTCGGGTTCGGCAACGGCGGACGGCGCCGCGAGTCCCGCGCCGACGCAGCGGCGGCCGCTCTCGGCGAGGAGCGCCGCGCCCGCGTCGACGACGGCGCCGAGGACCTGTGCCGGGTCGGCGGAGACGGTGACGCAGCCGGGTGCCGTGGCCACGATCGTGCCGCCGAGGCCGACGAGGGCGGCCCGGAAGCCGTCGGCGTGGACCTGGGCGGCAAGGGCGACGGGGCCCTTCTCGTCGACGGCCAGGCGGTGCGAGGGCCGTCCCTGGGAGCCCGCGGCGGCACCGGGGTTGGAGTCGACGCGGATGAGCCCGAGGGCCTCCAGCTCGGCGGCGACGGCGCCCGCGGTGGCCCGGGTGACGCCGAGCTCGGCGGTGAGGACGGCCCTGGTCGGGGCCCTGCCGGTGTGCACCAGTTCCAGCGCGGGGCCGAGCGCGTTACGCCCCCTGTCCAGCCGTGTCCGGGTCGTCGTCGCCTTGCCGTTCATGGGGGTGAGTCTCCCATGATCGGGCCCGCCCGCCGTCCCCGCCCGGTTGATTCCCCCGCCGCCCGCCCCCTATCCTGAGTTTGTGCCGCTACTAAACAAAGTACGGACGGCCGTAACGGGGGGACCCGGCGGAGACACCGCCACCCGCTCCCTGCCCCGCCTCCGCTCCGCCCTGACCCTCTTCTTCGCCCTCGACGGCTTCCTGTTCGCCGGCTGGGTGGTCCGGATCCCCGCCGTCAAGCAGCAGACCGGCGCCTCGGCCGGCGACCTCGGCCTCGCCCTCCTCGGCGTGTCAGCCGGCGCGGTGATCACGATGACGCTGACCGGACGGCTCTGCCGCCGGTACGGGTCCCACGCCGTCACGGTCGCCACCGCCGTCCTCCTCTCCCTGTCGGTCACCCTCCCGGCGCTCACCCGGTCCCCGCTCGCGCTCGGCCTCGTCCTGCTCGTCTTCGGCGCCGCGTACGGCGGCATCAACGTCGCCATGAACAGCGCCGCCGTGGACCTCGTGACCGCGCTGCGCCGGCCCGTCATGCCCAGCTTCCACGCCGCGTTCAGCCTCGGCGGCATGCTCGGCGCCGGACTCGGCGGGCTGCTCGCCGGAAGCCTGTCCCCCACCGCCCATCTCGCCGGACTCGGCCTCGTCGGGCTCGCCCTCACCGCCCTCGCCGGGCCCGTGCTCCTGCGCCACCCCTCGCCCGTGCGCCCCGAGGCCCTCCCGTCGCCGTCCGGCGCCGCCTCCCCGGCCGGCGGGTCCCGCCGTACCGTCCTCGTCTTCGGCGTCATCGCGCTCTGCACGGCGTACGGCGAGGGGGCCCTGGCCGACTGGGGCGCCCTCCACCTGGCACAGGACCTGCACGCGCACCCCGGCGTGGCCGCCGCCGGCTACTCCGTCTTCGCGCTGACCATGACCGCCGGCCGCCTCTCCGGCACCGTCCTGCTCGAACGCCTCGGCCAGACCCGCACCCTGGTCGCGGGCGGCACGACCGCCGCGGCCGGCATGCTCCTCGGCGCGCTCGCGCCGAGCGTCTGGGCCACGCTCCTCGGCTTCGCGGTCACCGGTCTCGGCCTCGCCAACATCTTCCCCGTCGCCGTGGCCCGCGCGGGCGCGGTCGCCGGACCCGGCGGGGTCGCCACCGCGTCCACCCTCGGCTACGGGGGCATGCTCCTCGGCCCTCCGTCGATCGGCTTCCTCGCCGACTGGTTCTCCCTGCCGGTCGCCCTCACGACCGTCGCGGTCCTCGCGGCCGGCGCGGCCGCGATGGGCTACTGGGCGCGCAACGCGGGAGCCGCGGGGGCGAATTGATCCGTGCCGGTCGTCGTCCGCCTGCCAGAATCCGATCCATGGACACCCTGACGATCACGGAGCACATCGACGCCCTGGAGGCGGCCGGCCGCGGCCTCGCGGAGGCCGCGGAGAAGGCCGGGCCCGACGCCGAGGTGCCGACCTGCCCCGGGTGGCGGGTCCGCGACCTCCTCCGCCACACGGCCATGGTCCACCGCTGGGCCACGACCCTGGTGGCCGAGGCCCGCACCTCGTACCACCCCGGCGACGGCGAGACGACGCTCGACGGACCCGAGCTGCTCTCGTACTTCCGCGCGGGGCACGCCGGTCTCGTCGCCGCCCTGCGTGCCGCGCCGGACGCGCTGGAGTGCTGGGCCTTCCTGCCGGCACCCTCCCCGCTGGCCTTCTGGGCCCGGCGGCAGGCGCACGAGACGACCGTCCACCGCGCCGACGCCGAGTCCGCCCTCTCCGGCGGCCCCGGGCCGGTGGATCCGGCCGTCGCCGTCGACGGCGTCGACGAACTGCTCGGCGCCTTCCACTCGGGCGAACGCAGCCGGGTGCGCCCCGAGGAGCCCCGCACGCTGCGGCTGCGGGCGACCGACACCGGCGACGTCTGGACGGTGCGCCTGACCCCGACGGAGCCCCCGCGGACGGAGCGGGGCGCGCAGGGGCCCGCCGACACCGAACTGAGCGGCCCCGCCGACCGGCTGTACCTGACCCTCTGGAACCGGCTCCCCGCCGGCGCGGTGACGGTCACCGGCGACGCGGACCTCGCCCGGCTGTGGCGGGAGACCTCCGCGATCACCTGAGACCGGGCGGGTCAGGCCGCGCCGCCGAGCGGTGCGAGGTCGGGCTCCACCCAGGCGGCCCGGGCCTCGGCGGACGCCAGCGTGGCGGGCCGGTAGAACCGGGCGAGCAGGTCCTTGTCCAGCAGTTCGGCGTGGGCCCCGGCGAACGCCGCGAAGTCCGGCAGTCCGCTCTCCCGCTCACGCCGGGCCACCAGCTCGACCCAGGCCCGGGTCATCGTGACGTGGACCTTCTGCGGCGCTCCCGCGGCGGTCGCGGTGCGCCGGATGCCCTCGCCGACGAGGGCGACGGCGCCGGGCATGCCGACCCGGCGCACCGCCAGCCAGGTCAGGTGGACGTGCTCGCGGTGGCCGAAGCCGCCGGTGGCCGCCATGGCCTCGGCCATCAGCTCCCGGAAGAGCGCGACGTCCTCGGGGGTGCCGTGTGCCGTCGTGGTCACGCGGGCACCTCCGCGAGCGCGCGCAGGACCGTGTGGAATCCGGCGACGGCCTCGGCGGGGAGGCCGTCGAGCGCGCGGGTCTCCACCTCGTCGAGGGTCCGGCGGATGGTGGCGGCGGTCAGGCGGCCGGACTCGGTCAGTTCCACGAGCACGACCCTGCGGTCGCCCGGGCGGGGGCCGCGGGTGAGGTGACCGCGGCGCTCCAGCCGGTCGAGCACGCTGGTCAGCGTGGTCGGGCGGGTGCCGGCGGCGGCCCCGAGCTCGGAGACCGTGCGGCCCCGGCCGTCCGCGAGGATGGCGAGCGCGTTGGTCTCGGACGGCGTCAGATCGAGGTCGACGAGCTCGGCGGCGAGGATCTGGAGGGTGGCGTGGGTCGCGCGCTGGAGTGCCAGGATCGCGGAGCCCTCGGAGGGCGGGGGAACAGAAGTCACGAGATCGGAATATACGATTTCGTAGGATCGGCTCGCAAACGGCTCCGCCGACGGGCCGGCCGGGGCTCAGCCCAGCCAGCCGGGCCGGACCAGGCCCGACTCGTAGGCGAGCACGACGAGTTGGGCGCGGTCCCGGGCGCCGAGCTTCACCATGGCGCGGCTCACGTGGGTCTTCGCCGTGAGCGGGCTCACCACCAGCCTGCGGGCGATCTCCTCGTTCGACAGGCCGATGCCCACCAGGGCCATCACCTCCCGCTCCCGCTCGGTCAGGGCGCCCAGCGCGGCCGTCGCCGCCGGGGCCTTGGAGCGGGCCGCGAACTCCTCGATGAGCCGGCGGGTGACGCCCGGGGAGAGGAGCGCGTCCCCGTGGACGACGGCGCGCACGGCCCGCAGGAGCTCCTCCGGCTCGGTGTCCTTGACCAGGAACCCGGAGGCACCCGCGCGGATCGCCTCGAAGACGTACTCGTCGAGCTCGAACGTGGTCAGCATGACGACCCGGACCCCGCCGAGGCCGGGGTCGCCGGTGATGTGGCGCGTCGCCTCCAGGCCGTCGAGCCGGGGCATCCGGATGTCCATGAGGACGACGTCGGGGCGCAGGGCGCGGACCCGTTCCAGCGCCTCGGCGCCGTCGGCGGCCTCGCCGGCCACCTCGATGTCGGGCTGGGCGTCGAGCAGCGCGCGGAACCCCGCCCGTACCAGCGACTGGTCGTCGGCGAGCAGGACACGGATCACGGGGTTCCCTCCGGGCGCAGCGGGAGCACGGCGTGGACGCGGAAGCCGCCGTCCGGGCGGGCGCCCGCCTCGATCGTGCCACCGAGGGCGGCGGCCCGCTCCCGCATTCCGGCCAGTCCGTTGCCGCTGCCGCCGGCCTCCGTGCCGGTCGCGGGGCCGTCGTCGTCGACGGTCAGCTCCAGGCCCGCGGCACCGCGTCCGATCCGCACCCGGGCCGTGCGCGAACCGGAGTGGCGCACCACGTTGGTGAGCGCCTCCTGCACGATCCGGAAGGCGGCGAGGTCGGCGCCGGGCGGCAGCGCGGCCCGGGGGCCGCTGGTGGCGACGGTGACGGTGAGGCCCGCGGCGGCGGCCTGTTCGACGAGTTCGGTGAGCCGGCCGAGCCCGGGCGCCGGGGCGCGTGGGGCGTCGCCGGGGGTTCGGAGGGTGGCGAGGACCTGCCGGACCTCGCCGAGCGCCTCCTTGCTGGCGGCCTTGATGGTGGTCAGCGCGGTCCTGGCCTGCTCCGGGTCGGAGTCCAGGAGGGCGAGGCCCACGCCCGCCTGGACGTTGATGACGGAGATCGAGTGGGCGAGCACGTCGTGGAGTTCGCGGGCGATGCGGAGCCGCTCCTCGTCGGCGCGGCGCCGCTCGGCGGCGGCCCGTTCGGCCCGCTGCTGCGCCCCCTGTTCACGCCGCACCCGGACGGCCTCGGAGGCGGCGAGCACGGCCACGGCGAACGCCGCGGCCGGCAGCTCCTGGCCCCAGGGCGCGGGCCCGTCACCGGCCGGGGGCAGCCATCGGTAGAGCCAGTGCGAGAGCAGCAGGTGCCCCGCCCAGACCAGGCCGATGGCCCACCAGGCGGCGGTCCGGTGACCGTGCACGACGGCCGCGAAGCAGGCGACCGCGATCATGACAAAGACCGGGCCGTACGGGTATCCGGCCGCCAGGTAGCCGAGGGTGACGGCCGCGACGGCGAACGCCACCGGCACGGGCCTGCGGTGACGGAACAGCAGCGGGACCGCCCCGAGCAGGAGCAGCGCCCGTCCGGCGGCGTCGAGCGCCTCCCGGCCGGGCTGGTTCCGCGCGGAGAATCCGGTCCCCACCATGACGAGGACGGCGATCAGCAGCGTCGACCGCCACGGGAGACCGCCGCCGCGCCCCCACCGCTCCCAGGGCCCGCGCGGCCGCTCCTCGTGCATCCCGGCGTCCATACCGGTCACGCTAGCCGCGCCCGCCCCGCGCGCACGTCAGCCCGGCGGGGTGGTCGCGCCTACTCCCCCGGGAGTACGAGGCCGGGGCGGGGCGGAGGCGGCGGCGCCCCGTCAGCCGCGCGGGAGCAGCCCCACGTCCTGGCCCAGGCGGCGGGCCGCCGCCGCGAAGAAGGTGTCGCGGTCCTCGACGACGCGGTGGAACTGCCCGAAGACCTCGAAGGAGACGAGCCCGAAGAGCTGCGCCCAGGCGGCGACGAGCGCGACGGCCAGGGCCGGGGGGAGGTCGGGGGCGAAGTCGGCGCTCATGCGGGCGGCCTCGGGGCGCAGGTCGTCGGCGAGCGGCGGGAGGGCGACGCCCTCGCCCGCGTGGGCCGCGCGGGCGATCTCGATGAGGACGAGCCCGACGCGGGAGGCGGGGACGACTGTGTCCTGGGGGGCGGTGTAGCCGGGGACCGGGGATCCGTAGATGAGGGCGTACTCGTGGGGGTGGGCGACGGCCCAGGCGCGGACCGCCCGGCAGACGGCGGTCCAGCGGTCCAGGGGGCGGTCCGCCCCGGCCTCTGCGGCGGCCCGCTCCGCGGTGGCGCCGACGGCGTCGTAGGCGTCGACGATGAGGGCCGTGAGCAGGTCGTCCCGGCTGGGGAAGTAACGGTAGAGGGCCGAGGACACCATGCCCAGCTCGCGGGCGACGGCCCGCAGGGACAGCTTGGCCGCTCCTTCGGCGGCGAGCTGGGTGCGGGCCTCGTCCTTGATGGCGGCGGTGATCTCGATGCGGGCGCGGGCGCGGGCTCCTCGAACGGTCGTCATGGAGAGCAGTGTGCCACTTTCGGAGCACTGGAACGAAACGAGAGCACCGCTCTTGCTTGTGAGCACCGAACCGTGCACACTGATCTCAAGCGAGAGCAGTGCTCACGCATTGAAGCCCAGGAGGCCCTCATGTCCGCTCAGCCCGCCGGCTCCACCCCCGCCACCCCCGCCGCCCACGTCATGAAGCCCGGCTGGTTCACGGTGAACGTCTTCAACCGCGCCGTCGCCTGGATGACCCGCCGCGGCATCAGCGTCTGGGGCTCCCGCGTCCTCGCCGTCCGGGGCCGCAAGAGCGGCGAATGGCGCCGCACCCCCGTCAACCTCCTGACCGTGGACGGCGCCCAGTACCTCGTCGCCCCCCGCGGCCACGTCCAGTGGACCCACAACATGCGGGCCGCCGGCGGCGGGCAGCTGCACCTGGGCAAGCACGTGCAGGAGTTCACCGCCGTCGAGGTCGCCGACGACGACAAGCCCGCCCTGCTGCGCGCCTACCTCAAGCGCTGGAAGGCCGAGGTCGGCGTCTTCTTCGACGGCGTCGGCCCCGACTCCTCCGACGAGGAGCTGCGGGCGATCGCACCGAAGCACCCCGTCTTCCGCGTCACGACGACGGGCCCCGCCACCCCGGCGGCGTGAGCCGGCCGGGGCAGCGGAGCCCGTGTCCGTCGATCCGCGGCGCGCGCCGCGGTCAGACCTCTTCCGGCGCCTCCGGGGACTTCGTGTCCTCCGCCTCGGACTCCGCGCGCTCGCGCGCGCTGACGCCCCGCCCCGCCGGGCCGACACCGGACGTGGTGTCCATCCGCTTGTCGAGGAGCTCCAGGGCCCGCCGGGCCAGCCCGTTCGAGCGGACCATGCCGCCGAGCGTGGCCGCGCCGCGGGTGATGTCCGCGAAGGCGTTCCAGGCGGGCCGCACGCCGGTGATCGTCGCGTGCAGCAGGCCCGGTCGCCGCTCGAAGACGGCGAGCATCCGCCGCCCGACCGCCATCTCGACCCCGAGCCCCGCCTTGATGGCGAAGGCGTAGTTCAGGGCCTGGCGGCGCGCGTCGACCGCGTCGCTCGACTCCGCGACCCGCACCGCCCACTCACCCGCGAGACGGCCCGAGCGGAGCGCGTACGAGATGCCCTCGCGCGTCCACGGCTCCAGGAGACCCGCCGCGTCACCGCAGACGAGGACCCGGCCGCGGGAGAGCGGCGAGTCGTCGGTGCGGCAGCGCGTCAGATGGCCGGAGGAGATCGTGGGCTCGAAGCCGGCGAGGCCGAGCCGGGCCACGAAGTCCTCCATGTACCGCTTGGTGGCGGCGCCCTCGCCGCGCGCCGAGATGACGCCGACGGTCAGCGTGTCGCCCTTGGGGAAGACCCAGCCGTAACTGCCGGGCATCGGACCCCAGTCGATGAGGACCCGCCCCTTCCAGTCCTCCGCCACGGACGGCGGCACGGGGATCTCCGCCTCCAGGCCGAGGTCGACCTGACCGAGCTTCACCCCCACGTGAGCGCCTATCCGGCTGGCGCTGCCGTCGGCGCCGACGACCGCGCGCGCGAGGACGGTCTCGCCGTCGGCGAGGACGACGGCGACCGTGCGCCGGTCCGGGACGGACGGACCGTGCTGCTCCACCCGGGTCACCGTGGCACCGGTCCGCAGTTCGGCGCCCGCCTTCTGGGCGTGCTCGACGAGCTGCGCGTCGAACTCCGGACGGTTGATGAGCCCGAAGAGCATCCGGCGCGAGCGGCGGGTGCGGGCGAAGCGTCCGTCCAGGGAGAAGGTGACGGCGTGGACCCGGTCCTGGAGGGGCAGTTCGAAGCCCGGCGGGAGCGAGTCGCGCGACGGGCCGATGATGCCGCCGCCGCAGGTCTTGTACCGGGGCAGCTCCGACTTCTCCAGGAGCAGCACCCGGCGGCCCGCGACGGGCGCCCCGGCCCCCCCGGGCCCGCCCGCCCCGCCCCCCCCCCCCCCCACCCCCCCCCCCACCCCGCCCCCCCCCCCCCCCACCCCGGCCGGCACCCACACCGC